>JANYCA010000144.1 GCA_025360525.1 Chitinophagaceae bacterium
AACTCATCGGAAGATCCCTTTAGAACCAGCGGCACCAGTACCTTCTATCGCTATCCCGGCTTCAGGAATTTAAGTTTTGACATCTATAAACGAATGCTTGAACTGGGCCTGAACGAATATGGCAATAACAGCTCCTTCAACTTTATGCTCAACAGCCCTACAGAATATCCAAATGCTTTAATTGAAACGCTTTTTCTCAGTAACCTCGATGAAGAAACGAAGATTTTAGATGCCGGCTTTCAACAGCAGATGGCAGACAAAATTGTTTTGGGGATTAAAGATTTTTTAGAAGGATGTAAAGAAGATTAGTTTTTGAAACACTTGTTACTGGTAAATCGGAACTCCAAAAAATATCCCGGATCAAAACCTGGTAAAAGCTTTGATCCGGGATAAATATTTTTTTATGAGGATGCTATTTAGCACCAATTTTATTTGCTCATAAACAGTTTAAACTCCTGCTCCGTTTTTTTTGCTGACTCAATCATTTGCTTAGTGGGCGCCCATTCTCCTTCCTGCAAAGCCCCCTGTATAGAAGTAAAACTTCCCTGGAATTTCAGCAGGCTTTTTGCTTTTTCCGAATTAATATCAGCTACAGATAATGCCTTTATACACTGTTGAATATTGTTGTAGCACATCAGGCTCAAATCATGCTGCAGTTGCAAACCTTTTGCCGCAGTTTTTACTCTGGGATCCAATAGAATTTCAAAAGATTGTACAATTGTTTTTCCTTCAACAGTAAGCCTTGCTTTAAAATTACCCGGCATTACCCACGGCGAAGTGGCATTGGGGGCTGTACTCATATAAGTAGCGGCGATGGGGAAAGTTACGGGCAAATTTAATGGGGTATAATGCATGTCCCACAAAAAGCGGTGACTTCCGGCTGCACCGGAAAGTAGCTGTTGCGGCCTTAGCCAGTAGGGTGGAACGTTGTTTTCAGGTACAGTGTACAACGTATCTTTAGAGGTATATTTTCTTACCACCGTTCCTTTGGCATCTACAATTTCTAAGCTGATATCGGTGCTGTTTGCTGCAAGGTAATAATCTATGATAGCGCCTTCCGGCGGGTTTTGTCCGGCCGGCTCTTCCTGTGGCAAAGGTGTATCCGGGTTCATGTTCCATCTTACCCGATACGCTTTTTGTGGTTTAAAAAGAATGTTAGCCGAAGTGGCAAGCGGACTTGTTAACTGGCGCAAAGCTGTAATATTATCTAATATCCAAAAACTTCTTCCATGTGTTGCAACAACAATATCATCCTCTTTTATTACCAAATCTCTGATGGAAGTAGCAGGCATATTTAGTCGTAGTGTTTGCCAGTTTTCACCATCATTAAATGATACATATACTGCTCTTTCGCTGCCGGCAAACAATAAGCCCTTTCGTATAGGATCTTCTTTAACCACGTTGATAGGATCGTTGGGTAATCCATTTACAATCTCCTTCCAGGTTTTACCTGCATCCATAGTTTTATAAATATGCGGTTTCATATCATCTAAACGAATACGGTTTACTGCAGCGTATGCAGTATTTACATCGGTGTGACTGGCATCCATCAACGAAACTTTACTCCAGCTGGTAATGGCAGACGGTGTTACATTTGTCCAGTTTTTACCTCCGTTTTTTGTTACATGAATCAACCCGTCATCAGTACCTGCCCAAATGATATTACTGTCGATGTAGGATGGCGCAACGGTATAAATTACGCCACGCCTTGGCATCGTTTTCATTTCGTTATTGGCGTAAATTCCAATGCTAGCCGGCACATCCCAGCTTTCTCTTGACAAATCGGGGCTGATGGTTTGCCAACTGGCACCACCATTGTAAGTTTTAAACAAAACATTGCCTGCATAAAACAAGGTTTTTTTATTTACAGGACTAAACAAAATGGGTGCTGTTCTTATAAAACGAATCTTACCAGTCTTTACAGTTTCCGGCGATATATTTTGAACCTGCCCCGTGCGTTTATCGTACCTGGTTATTTTTCCTCCGTAAATAATATTATTGTCTAAAGGATCTGCCACCACGTATCCATATTCTTCTGCACTTACCGGATGCCAATCCCTGAAATTGATATGCCCGTCATTGCCTCTTGAGGCTATGCCTACGCTACCGCTTTCCTGCTGGCCGCTGTACACATTGTACGGAAATGAATTATCTGCACTCACATGATAAAACTGTGCAGTAGGCTGGTTGTACCAGCTGCTGAAAGTTTCGCCCCCGTTTACAGTTACAATAGCACCTTGATCGCTGGCAATTAACATGATGTTGGTATTGTCCGGATTTATCCAGATGCGGTGGTAATCATCACCACCCGGTGCACCACGAAAGGCGCTCCACGTTTTTCCGCCATCCATACTTTTCCAGGTAACTACCGCTGCGGTGTAAACGATGTCGGCATTTTTAGGATCCGCTTTTACCTCAGCAAAATCGTCGCCCCTGCCCCAGTATCTTTCATCTGCATTCATCATTTGCCAGCTCTCGCCTGCATCATCACTTCGGTAAATACCTCCATATTCCCCTGCATCAACAGTTGCATACATGCGATTGGAATTAGAAGGCGCAATGCAAAACCCAATTCTTCCCAAACCCTGTGCTGTTGTGGGTAAACCGCTGGTAAGATGCTTCCACGTAGTACCACCGTCGGTTGATTTATATAAGCCGCTTTCTGTGCCATCCCATGCCCCATTTTCCCAGGGGCCCTGCCTGCCGGCCCACATATCAGCATAAACAATATTGGCATTATTGGGGTCGATGGCAACCTGCACAGCCCCAGTGTTTTCATCAATAAATAAAACCCTCACCCATGTCTTTCCGCCATCAAGGGTTCTATAAACGCCCCGTTCTTCATTGGCACCATAAGGGTGCCCCAGGGCTGCCACAAACAACCTGTTTTCATTGGTTGGGTCAATTGCCAGTCCACCAATTTGCTGTGCATCTTTCAGTCCAATATTCATCCACGACTTGCCGCCGTTCGTAGTTTTATAAATACCATCCCCCACAGATAAATCAGGACGTTGTAAGCCTTCGCCACTACCCACATAAATTACCTCGGGTTTAGATGGCGCAACAGCAAGATCGCCAATGCTACCGGTTGGCTGGTCATCAAAAATGGGTTTCCATGTTCTGCCATAGTCGTTTGTTTTCCATACGCCGCCATTGTTTACGCCAATATAAAATACGTTTGGCTGAGACGGTACGCCCACAGCGCCCACCGTTCGGCTGCCCCGGTGCGGACCAATACAACGCCATTCCATGGAATTGAAATACCTGGCATCAAAGGTTTGTGCAGTGATAAATGAATAGGAAAACAGAAAAATAAAAATGGAGAAGATTTGCTTGATTTTCATGACGCAGTTGTTTGTAATCAAATGTACTCCCTTTTAGAAATGAAAACCATTTAATGATTTGTGGGGGGAAAAAGTAAAAAGTAAAAAAGTAAAAATTAAAAGTGAGTGGATAGGGAATATGGAATTACTAGCCGCTCGCAGTTCACAGCTCATAGCTCGAAGCTCACAGCCCATAGCTCGAAGCTAAAAGCTAAAATGTTTTGAAAACTGTATGGCTTATCGCTAAATTGAGTGCTGAAAAAGCAGGAAAAAATCTGAAGCAACGTTTTAGAAATGAATTCCCTCTTTTTTACGCTAAGTAGCGTAGCTTCAACCATACCATTTACTGTTTATGCAAAGAAATATTTTTTACCTCCTGGTATCCTTTTTATTGTGCGGCGCTGTTGTTAAAGCGCAGGTTTCTGATAATTTTAGCGATGGAAATTTTACGGCAAACCCCAGCTGGACAGGAAATACAGCCGATTGGAAGGTGAACGCTACCAACCAGCTTCAAAGTAACAATACCACCGCCAACAGCAGTTTTTATTTAAGTACGGCCAGCACCCTGGCCCGTTCTGCTCAATGGGAGTGGTATGTTAAATTAAGCTTCAATACCAGTTCTACCAATTATGCAGATATCTATTTAACTGCTTCTGCAAGCGACCTGCTGGCTGCCAGCACCACCGGTTATTTTGTACGACTAGGTGGTACGCTGGATGAAATTTGTTTGTATAAAAAAAACAGCAGTGGTGTAATTACAAAAATTATTGATGGTGCAGATGCTGTTCTCAATACCAGTAATAATGTACTGAAGATAAAAGTTACGAGGGATGCTGCAGATCAATTTACTTTGTTAAGAGATATCACCGGCACCGGCAATTCATACATCAGCGAAGGAACTGTTACCGATGCAACCTATACGTCTTCAGCATTTTTTGGATTGGCGGTTAAGCAAAGCACTGCCAGTTTTTTTCTAAAACATCTTTTTACTGACATAGTTGTAAAGCCCTATGCACCTGATATTGCGCCACCAACCATCGTTATTGCAACTGCCATTTCAACTAATTCGGTAGATATTTTATTCAATGAACCATTGGATAATATCAGCAGCCAGGTGGCAGCCAATTATGTGGCCAATAATAACATTGGCGCAGCTGGTACTGCTATCATTGATGCAGTAAACAGTGCTTTGGTGCATTTGTTTTTCACGAGCGCTTTTCCAAATGGCACCACCAATACCCTTACTGTAACCGGTGTGCAGGATGTAGCCGGTAATGCAATGACCAGCGGCACAGCAACTTTTTTTATCTACACGCCACAGCAATATGATATTGTGATGGATGAGTTAATCGCTGATCCAACACCACAGGTTGGCTTACCTAACAGCGAATGGATTGAGTTGAAGAATACAGCTGCATTTCCCATCAACCTGCAGGGTTGGCGTATTGGTGATGCAAGCGGACTAAGCGGCCCGTTGCCGAATTTTATTTTACAGCCGGATAGTTTTGTAATTGTTTGCACAAGCAGCGCTGTCATCGGCCTGTCCGCATTTGGAAACACTTTAGCTGCAACCAGTTTTCCGTCGCTGGATAATACAGGGGAACTACTTTATCTGCAATCTGCAAACGGGCAAATAATTCATAGTGTACAGTATAATATAAACTGGTATCAAAATGAATTGAAACAGCAAGGTGGCTGGACATTGGAAATGATAGACACCAAAAACCCCTGCAGCGGATTTACCAACTGGAGAGCCAGCACCGATTTACGGGGTGGCACACCAGGCAAGAAAAACTCAATTGATGGTAACAACCCGGATGCTGTAGCACCTAAATTATTAAGGGCTTATGCTACCGACAGCATCAATGTAGTATTGATTTTTGACGAGCCATTGAATAGCGTAAAAGCCGCTGTAGCCGGTAATTACAGCATTAGCGATGGCATAGGTTTACCTGCTTCGGTTATTGCGACTGCACCTACTTTTTCTAAAGTAAATCTTCGCCTTGCAACTCCGTTACAACGAAATAAAGTTTACACAATTACCACACAAAACATTACTGATTGTGCAGGAAATATCGGAACAAAAAATACGGCAAAGTTGGGGCTGAGTGAAGTGGCTGATAGTTTGGGTGTTATTGTAAACGAAATATTATTTAATCCGCCGGCTGCAGGGAGTGATTATGTAGAGCTATATAACCGCAGTAATAAAATAATTAATCTTAACAAAACTTATATTGCCAACCGCAATAGCAGCAACGTTATCAGCAGCATTACACTCTTGAGCAACGAACCTTATTTATTTTTTCCACAGGAATTTTTAGTGGTTACAGAAGACCCGGATTGGGTAAAGAGCGCCTATATTACCCAAAACCCGGATGCCTTTATTAAAGTTGCAACCCTCCCTTCCTATAATGATGATGCAGGTAATGTAATTGTTTTAAATGCCCAGGGTAAAATTACGGACGAGGTGCCTTATACAGACAAGTGGCATTTTAAACTGCTTGATAACAAAGAGGGCGTTAGCCTTGAAAGAATTGATTACGATGCATCTTCCTCCCTGCCGGATAACTGGCACTCAGCAGCAACCAATGTAAACTACGGAACTCCCACTTATAAAAATTCTCAGTTCCGCATAAACGATGGGGTGCAGGGCGAAGTAAAATTATCACCCGAAATTGTTAGTCCAGATAACGATGGTATGGATGATTTTGCCAGCATTGATTACAGTTTTCCATCTGCCGGCTACCTTGCATCCATTACCATTTTTGATGCCAATGGAAGACCAGTGCGCTTTTTACAGCGCAATGCACTTTGTGGCACACAAGGAAGTTTTAGATGGGATGGATTAGGAGAAAAGAACCAACAACTGGCAACCGGTGTTTTCGTTGTATTCACAGAGATATTTAATCTGGCTGGGAATAAGAAAATATTTAAAACGCCCATTGTAATTGCCAGAAGAAATTAAATGTGGCAAAATAAACCTTTTTAAAAGTGACGGGTAGCCCTTTTAAGAAAGGTACAGGCATAAAAAAAGGTCTTCATTATTACTAAAAGTTAAATAATGAAAACCTCTGACAATTTGGGCAGGTTCTATCCCTAAGAAGCAATGAAATTTTTCAATCGGTTAAACTCCTTTGTAGAACTAGACACAAAAAGGGCGTTGCAAAAAGCAACAAATGAATTTGCCATAGAGGCAAGGGTGTTTTGGTGGTTACTAGTGTTTGTCATGATATTGAATTTGAATGTAAAGTTAAGTACCAATTAGGTAAATATGTAACGTGTTTTTGCTAAATTTTATTTACCGTAATTTCCGAAGTATATAACGCTGAAACGCTTTACATTATTGCATTTATAGATGCATACAAATGATGTTAAATCATTTTTTCAACGGATTCAAAAGATAATCCAGCCCATTCAATTTTATTTCGTAGATAGTTTGCAGCAACACCCCCAGCTTCCCTTTAGGAAAACCTTTTCTTTGAAACCATTCAAGGTATGATACCGGCAGATTGCACAGCAGGGTACCTTTATATTTACCAAAAGGCATTTCCATTTTCACCAACTGGTACAATAGCTCACTATCAGGGCCTTGGTTCGTGTCATCCATCATGCTACAGTATTATTGAATTTTTTAGTGCGAAGTTCTATATCGACATTCGTATTAACGGTTTAAACTTACATGGTTATACACATATTTCTGCGTTTAATCCACCAATTGATATTTGCTGCAATAAATGGTACTTTATTATTCAATGCTTTTATACATTTACTAAATACTATTTAACCTGTTTTATTGCTATAGCTTGAACCAACAGTTTTATAAATCACCAACTTTTTCTTGTAACCCAAATAGCAGCCAGTTGCATTTAATTATTCAACTGGCTGATTCTTTTAAATGCGTATGCTATATAAATTAAATGAATTTTGCAATGGAATTACTGCTCCCATCAAAGTGTGGGTATTAGCTCCCTACGTAAACACGGGCGACGAAAATTTAAATTACTATTACGACTTTTCTCAAAGCATACAGGAATATACCAACACTTTTGCAGCAATGCATATTGAATGGCAATGGCAGCCGGTAACCACCAGCGATTATATTGAAATAATAGAAAAAATTGCAACTGAAAAAGAGGCTGGTGTATATTTCCCCATAGTATTTAATATATGTGATGGGGATGAAATTAATGGCACGCCAGGTATTTCTGTGGTAAAATTATTGGAATCAAAAGGGCTGATTTACACCGGGGCCGATTCCTTTTTTTACAACATCACTACTTCTAAAATACCCATGAAAAAGGCGTTTGACAAAGCACAGGTATCCACTGCTCCATGGGAAGCCATTCATCACAACGACCAAAATATTGAAGGTATTTTTGAGCGGCTGGGCAGTCCTATTATACTCAAGCCTTCGGTATCTGGAGGCAGCATGGGCGTGGGCATTAAAAATGTAGTTCATTCAGAAGCAGCATTAAAAGAGCAGATGGATAAAATGTTTTGCGGCTACCGTGGTTGGAACTTAACTTCCGATGGTTTAATAGCAGAATCATTTGTGCAAGGCGAAGAATATACAACACTGATTGTTGGCGCTTACAACAATCCTTCAGCCGCTACAATCTATATGCCCGTTGAAAGAGTATTTCATACCTCCTTGCCCGACACAGAAAAGTTTTTGAGCTTTGACAGGCTGTGGGAAATTTATGAGGATGAACCGGCCATGCCCAACGAAGATAATTTTTATGAATACGCTTTGCCTGAAAGTTCTCTTATTGCAGCAATAAAAAACCTAAGCTGGGAAGCATTTATGGCAACAAAAGGCACCGGGTACAGCAGGGTTGATATTCGCCGGGATAAAAATACCGGCCGCCTTTTTGTACTGGAAGTAAATGCCCAATGCGGCATCAGTGAAGATGAAGATTATACATCTATCGGAGCTATACTGCGCCTGAGCAATAAAACATTTGTACAACTGATTACAGAAATTATCACCCATGCGCTCGCAAGAAACAACATCTTGCTGGTGGAGAATACCGTTGTTAAAAAGATTGCCTGATTAAAGATATGTCCGTTTTACAAACACAATACTGGGATAGCAATATTTCTACAGCGTCAACAGTAGAATGGAAAGGCTTACGTATTTGTGTATTACAACCTGATTATTGTACCTCTTCCATTGATTACCAGCATTACGACCCGGTAAGAGATTTAACCCGCCTAATACCCGAAGCAATGATAGATCATGTGTTGATCAACAAACTAACCACCTACCGGCAATTAAAAGAATTAAAGAAAAAAAACTACGACATTTTTGTAAATCTTTGCGAAGGATACCTTGAATGGGACGTGCCTTCCATTGATGTAATTTATAGCCTGGAATTATTAAAATTACCCTTTACCGGCCCTACTTCTTTACTATACGACCCTCCTAAAGAATTAATGAAGTATGTAGCTTACACAGCCAATGTTCCTACGCCTGCTTATGCATTAATTGAAGATGAAACAACAGTTGAACAAGATTGTAAACACCTACGCTATCCATTGTTTGTAAAGCCACACAAAGCCGGTGATAGTCTTGGTATTGATGACACCAGCGTTGCACATAACCTTGCTGAATTAATCAAAAAAATAAAGTTTATTGCTGATGAATATAGTCCGTTGCTGGTGGAGGAATATGTAGATGGAAGAGAGTTTACCGTTATGATTGCTGCAACCGGCACCCCTAAAAAACCCATCACTTTTAAGCCGGTAGAATTCATTTTTCCCGAAGGAAAAAGCTTTAAAACCTATTCACTTAAAACAACCGAATTGCATCCAAATGCCAATGTGCCTGTAACGGATGAAAATATCGAACAGCAGTTAAGAACTGCGGCTGTGGATATTTTTACTGGTTTTGGCGGGGTAGGCTATGCCCGTATGGATTTTAGGATGGATGCTGCAGGCAAACTGTTTTTCCTGGAAATAAATTTTACCTGCTCGGTTTTTTATATCGATGGATTTGAAGGCAGTGCTGATTATATCCTTAAACATGATGGTACCGGACAGGCTAATTTTTTAAAGCAAATAATTGCAGAAGGCATTGAACGACATCGGAGGCTTCAAAAAAAATATATAATGAAAGGCAGTGCCCTTGCGGGTTATGGCATTTATGCTACTACCGACATTGAAGCGAATGAATTGATTTTTAAAGGGGAGGAAATGCCCCAGCGTATTGTAACACGACGGCATGTTGATAATAACTGGGATAAAAAAGAAAAAGAAGTTTTCAGTAAGTATGCGTATCCCTTAAGCAAAGAAGTTTTTCTTTTATGGGATAATGATCCAACAGGTTGGGCACCACAAAATCATAGCTGCAACCCAAATACGGCTTACGAAGGGTTAAATGTAAAAGCTTTGCGATCTATAAAAAAAGGTGAAGAACTTACCCTTGATTATGCCAGCTTTCTGGATGAGCACATGGAGCCCTTTCAATGCAGTTGCGGCACTGCGGCTTGTCGTGGCCTTATTGCAGGCATAGCTAATAATTCTGTAACCGAAAGGGAAATAAAAAAGCTGGCAAGTATTTTGAACGGTGAAATGACAGGCACACATTTGCATCAAAAAAACTGAGTTAAAAAAACTACCGTAGCAACTAACTTCGTCTGGGAGGATGCAAATCATCTACACCAATTCTGTCAACATCTTTATCATTGGTAATGTCAGGTCTTTTTTCTAATACAAACTTTACCAGGAGATAACCACCGAAACCAGCAAACAAGCCGATGGCCAGTATTGGATATAAATTTTCTTTCCCGTATAATAGTATCCCTGATGCAACTCCAATAAATTCTGCAGCAACCCAGGCCAGTATTGTATTCAGCCACCAGGCTCTACGGGGCAACCCTTTTTTTTCAGCAAGTTTTCCATTCATCCAACACAGGAAAAACAATGCAATTATTTCTATCATAGAATTATATTTTGATGTTGCATTAATAAACTGAAACCTGTCCGCAGCTATTACTGCCGAGGCTATTACACCAAATCAATATCAAAATTTACCAATTGCACAAATTCTCCAATTCGTTCGTCAATATCTGCCTTGGTAATTTCTTTTAATCGGTTAGGACCAAATTTTTCCACACAAAAGCTCGCCATTGCACTACCCACAATAATGGCTGTTTTCATGTTTTCAAAACTAATGTCTTTTGTTTTGGCAATATGCCCTATAAAGCCACCTGCAAATGTATCACCTGCGCCAGTTGGGTCAAATACATCTTCTAATGGTAGTGCCGGTGCAAAAAATACATGGCTCTTGTGAAACAACAAAGCACCATGCTCACCCTTTTTAATTATTAAAAAGCGGGGACCCATATCCATTATTTTTTTTGCAGCTTTCACCAGGCTGAATTCGCCACTCAATTGCCTTGCTTCACCATCGTTTACCATCAATACATCTACTTGTTTTAAAACTTCTTTCAGCCCATCTAAAGCTATCTCCATCCAAAAATTCATGGTGTCCATTACAATCAACTTTGGCCTTACTCTAATTTGATTGATAACGCTTAACTGAATATCTGGTGAAAGATTGCCCAACATTAAAAATTCTGCACCCTGGTAACTTTCGGGTACCATTGGTTTAAAATCTGCCAGTACATTTAAATCAGTTGCCAGCGTATCCCGGCTGTTCATATCAATATGATACCTGCCACTCCAGAAAAATGACTTTTTATCCGCTACAATTTCCACCCCGCTTAATTCCACTCCTCTTTTGGTAAGTTCATCCATTTCGGCCTGCGGAAAATCGTATCCTACAATAGAAATTTGTTGAATGGGCGTAATAAAATTAGCCGCTGCATATGCTATGTAAATACCCGATCCGCCAATTATTTTATCTACTTTTCCAAAGGGTGTTTCAATGGCATCAAAAGCCATCGTTCCTACTGATATTAATGACATGTATAATTTGTTTGTTTTGAACAGGGCAAAAGTAGTGGATTGATTGCGGTTTTGGGCAGGCTTCGCATAATTTAGTATAACTGATTGCGTGAAACGATTTTGAAGAGACTAAATAAAAAATATGGAGAGATTCCTGTATCGGCCATTCAATTTCAGCAGCTTAAGCAGAACGTTTTAAGTTGTGAAAATATCTGGTTAAGGGAAATTTCAAAAGTGCCTCATTATAAATCATTCATGAAGAGTTACTCTAATTCAGGCATTTGTAAAAAAACTTTGCGATCCTGATAAAACTTCATTCACTTTGTAAAAAAAACAAACTTGTTATTACAGATACATCCCGAAAATCCACAACCCAGGCTGATAAAGCAGGTGGTTGAATGCCTTAAAGATGGTGGTGTAATAGTTTATCCCACCGATACCATTTACGGGCTCGGCTGCGATATTATGCAACACAAAGCCATTGACAGAATTTGTACCATTAAAAATATAAATCCACAGAAGTCTCAACTGTCGTTTATTTGTAAAGACCTCAGCAACCTGAGCGATTACACCAAAAGCATTGATACGCCACTTTACCGGATGCTGAAAAATTATTTGCCCGGTCCTTACACGTTTATTTTACCCGCCAGTAAACAGGTGCCTAAAATTTTGCAAAGCAAAAAAAGCACCATTGGTTTGCGCATACCCGACAATGTTATTTGCCAGGATATTTTAGCTGTACTGGGCAACCCTATTTTAAGCACATCGCTGCCCGGCGAAATGGTAGAAGATTATACAGATCCTGAAATTATTTACAGCAGGTTCGAACACCTGGTAGACTTTGTTATTGATGGCGGCCCCGGGGGTATGATACCCTCTACTATTGTGGACTGCACTAGCGACGACTGGACGGTAATAAGGCAGGGATTGGGAGAATGGGAAAGTTAAAAAGCGAACGACCAACCGGCCATATTACAGTGATGATTTTTCCACCAAAAACAAATACACTTCCTTAGGCCCGTGCACTCCGGTTACCAATGTTTTTTCGATATCGGCGGTTCTGCTGGGACCACTGGCGAAAGTGATGAAGGAGGGGATATTACCAGCATACTTTTCTTTGAGTAATTGCAGCGCATCTTTTACATCGTACACCAACTGATTGGTATAGGCAATGCAGATATGCACAGGGGCATAAACACTGGCTGTGCGGCCGTTTTCCTCAGTTGAACTTAGTACAATGCTACCGGTTCTGGCAACCAACATTTCGCAGCCTGTAATGGATGCATCACAGGTAGCAAGACTGATGGTATTGCTGTACCTGTTGGACCATTCAGCATTGCTACAAAATATTTTTGTCCAGTCTTTGACAGTTATTAATTGCTGTAGTCGCAGGTGCAGGTCTGTCTCTTTTTCGCAATACACAAATTTGCCTTGCAGCTTTGTAAATGTTTCGGCAAAAGTTACTTCCAGGTCATCAGTAGCGGGTAAATATATATCCGAGGTACCTTCGCTTTGAGGGAAAGGTAAAGGCACCGGATTACTCAGTGCCTTTCTTATTCTTTTTAAAATATTTTCTTTGGCGGTTGTAACGCTCATGCTTACATTCATTTAAGTAACCCTACACTTTATCAGGAATACCATCGCCTTCTGCAACTTCCGACAAAGGTGTTTCATGAGGAATTGTAACACTTTCAACACCTACATGTTCAATGATTTCAGGAACATCCAAAGTTTTTCTTTCTTCAAAAGGTCTTTTGCCAATTAAGGTTTCTACATCGCTTTTAAACAGTACTTCTTTCCTTAGTAGTTCCTTGGCCAATTTTTCTACATCGCCTTTTTTCTCCGTCAATAATTCCTTAGTTCTTACATAGGCTACCTCAATCAATTTACGAACTTCGTGATCAATTATTTTACCGGTTTCCTCACTAAAAGGTTTGGTAAAAGTGTTTTCCTGATTGGGGTCGTAATAACTGATGTTACCTATTTTGTCATTCATACCATACACCGTAATCATGCTGTAAGCAATACGTGTTATCTGCTGCAAATCGTTGCTGGCGCCTGTGCTTATTTTTCCGAAGAAAATATCTTCACTTGCCCTTCCGCCCAATGTCATACAAATCTGATCCATCAACTGATCGGTATTGTACAGGTATTGTTCCCTTGGTGTGTATTGAGCATATCCCAGGGCAGCTGTACCTCTTGGCACCACGGTTACCTTTAGCAAAGGATACGCATGCTCCAGATACCAACCACAAATTGCGTGGCCTGCTTCATGGTAGGCAATTATTTCTTTTTCCTCCGGGGAGATGATTTTATTTTTCTTTTCCAATCCGCCGATAACTCGGTCGATGGCATCCTGGAAATCACTCATATCCACCGCTTCCTTATTCTTACGGGCAGCTATCAACGCAGCCTCGTTACATACGTTGGCAATATCTGCACCGGCAAAGCCAGGTGTTTGTTCTGCCAGTTTATAAATATCCAGCGTGGTAGAAATTTTTATCGGTTGCAGATGCACTTTAAAAATTGCCTCCCTCCCTACCATATCGGGCTTATCAATAGAAATTTGTCTATCGAACCTACCTGGCCTTAACAAGGCTGTATCCAATACATCCGGACGGTTGGTAGCTGCTAAGATGATAATGCCTAAATCGGTGCCAAATCCATCCATTTCCACCAACAACTGGTTCAGGGTATTCTCCCTTTCATCGTTGCTCATCATTACATTCTTTCCACGTGCTCTTCCTATGGCATCAATCTCATCAATAAAAATTATACATGGGGCCTTTTCACGGGCCTGCTTAAATAAATCTCTTACACGACTTGCACCCACACCTACAAACATTTCCACAAAATCGCTACCACTAAGGCTAAAGAAAGGAACCTGTGCTTCTCCGGCAACAGCTTTTGCCAGCAAGGTTTTACCCGTACCAGGTGGGCCGATTAACAAAGCACCCTTGGGAATTTTACCACCCAATGCGGTGTATTTTTTAGGATTTTTTAAGAAATCCACAATCTCCATCACTTCCACTTTGGCTTCATCCAAACCGGCTACATCTCCAAAATTGATGTTAACCCTTGATGCTTTATCAAACAAAGTGGCTTTTGATTTGCCTATATTGAAAATACCTCCTGGTCCGCCAGCACCGCCGCCCGGGCCACCTACTTTACGCATCATCATCACAAAAAGTAATCCTATCAAAATAATTGGTAATAAAGTTGAAACAATCTGGCCAAACAATTCACCCTCATCATCCGGGAAATCGGGCACTTTTCGCACATTGGGATTTTTATCATAAAAACCCACCATTAATTCGCCAATCGTTTTATCTTTTGCAATTCCAAAAAACAATTGTGGTCCGCCGGTATTTTTCATCATCACATCATACAGCGGTTTTCCCAGTGTTTCCTGGTAAAATGCAGCATGGCTTTTTAATGAATCGGCATATAAAAAAACCCTTACTATACTTTTGTTGCGTATGGTTTTGGTTTTTTCTACATCGCCCATTTTTACCATTTCGTAAAACTTAACTTCCGAAGTTTCAGCACCTGCCACTGCTACGCCCCGGAAAAAGTTATAGCCTATCAGTGCCGCAAAGGCAATTCCGTAAATCCAATAAATATTAAACTTGGGTTTCTTTTTACCAGCCGGACCATCTTCTCCGAGAGGGGATAAAATAGGGCTCTTTTTTTTGCTTGTTTCTGTTTGCTTTTCGTCTGCCATATAAAGTGTGTGCAAATTATTATTGGGTGCTGTTTACTTATTTATTAGGGTATTTTTAAACATAGTTAGCTATGCTCCATAGACAGTGCATCGCTCCACATTTCTTCCAACTGGTAAAATTTTCTGGGTTCGGGCAGCATAATGTGTACCACTACATTGACGTAATCAATTAAAATCCATTGCTGGGCCTGCCTTCCTTCATGTTTAAAGGAAACCTCCCCACATTTTTCTTTTACATCTTCTTCTACAAAATCTGCAATGGCTTTTAACTGCGTTGGATTGGTTGCTTCACAAATGATAAAGAAATCAGAAACGGCTTCAGGAATTTTTCTCAGGTCTAAACTTACAATATTCTGACCTTTTTTTTCAAGGATAGCGTTGATGATGGTTTTAAAAATCTTAGTATTTCTTGTTAACCTGGTAACACTGCTTTTTTTACGAGTGGATAATACGTCTAGATTGTTCAAATTAATTCATTTATTATTTGTTACTTGATGGATATCCATCTTACTGTTTTACAAACGATTTTTCCGGTTTCTTTATTTTCTGGCCGGTTGCCTGTAGCTTGCAAATGTTTTCAAAAATACAAATTCTTTACTAATCATACCAGCATGGCCACAGTTGCTTCAACTTTTAACGTATTGCAAAGTGTTGATAGTACCAACAACTATGCCATGGCAAAGGTTCATGCAGGAATGGCGAAACACGGTGATTCTTTCTTTACCATGCAACAAACCAATGGCAAAGGGCAGCGTGGTAAACATTGGGTAGGTGGTAGTGATGAAAATATTGCCATCAGTATTGTTATTGAACCTGCTGTACTAAGTTTGTCTCAACAGTTTATGCTTTCTGCTGCTGTTGCTCTGGGAACCTTTTATTTTTTTAGCGCCTATGCAGGTGATGAAACAAGCATTAAATGGCCCAATGATATTTATTGGCGTGACAGAAAGGCAGCAGGAATCCTAATAGAAAATGTAATCGGGAATAAAGGGCAGCAATTAAATAGGCTGGATAACATGACCTGGAAGTATGCCGTGGCCGGGATTGGTGTTAATGTGAACCAAACCCAATTTGATTCCTCGTTGGCAAGCCCTGTATCGCTAAAACAAATTACGGGTAAACATTTTGATTGTACAGAACTAGCACGGAAACTGCAACAAATTGTATTAACAGAAGTTGAAAAAGTGCTCCATGGCCATTTTGAAAAAACCCTGGAACAATACAATGAACATTTATTTAAAAAAGGCTGTCTCGTTCTGTTAAAAAAAGATAGTGTGGTATTTGAAACAACCATCCAATCTGTAAACGATGCAGGACAACTGTTAACCACAGATTTAATAGACAACCAATTCGATTTTGGAGAAATTGAATGGGTATTGAAATAAAGGTGACTGTTAGCTGCAATCTATTTAAAAAATGGCTGCCCCGCTTAAATGTAGCAGCTTATTCAAACTCCGAATTTCTGGCCTCCACTTCATATTTATTATTGCGGTACCCATGCAGGATACTTTCCCAAACATATTTCAACGAAAACAATAAAAACCCGTGCTCCTTAAACTGCCGGATATGGCAAAGCTCATGTTTTACCCAACGGGTATTATTTAAAAAATCAACCCTTGAAGCATGGTGAAGATGAATGGTTTTGCCAATAACAATGGCCACAGCAGGAACTTTCAGCTTTTTGGCCGCCAGCCATGCTACCCAGGAGTTTTCTTTGATTGTATAGTTTTCGTTAGTCAATTTCCTCAAAGGCATTTAATATTTCTTCAGTATGTTGCTTGCTCCTGGGCTTTAAAAATATCTTTTTAATGATACCTTTTTCGTCAATTAAAAAAGTTGTACGCAACAGACCCAGGTATTCTTTGCCATACATTTTTTTTGCACCCCAAACACCGTACTTATCGATTATGGTGCGTTCCGTGTCTGCCAGCAATGTAAAGGGCAACGTAAATTTAGTTTCAAATTTTTTGTGCTTGGCTACTTCATCCGGACTAACCCCTATTACAATGATGCCTTCCTTTTGCAAGGCAGCAAAATTATCTCTCAGGTTGCAGGCTTGTTCTGTGCAGGTAGGTGTATTATCCTGCGGATAAAAATACAACACTACTTTTTTCCCTTTAAACTGTGCCAGCGAAACTTTATCGCCGTTTTGATCAACTCCTGTAAAAGCAGGTGCTTTCGATCCTTCTGTTAAATCTGTCATTATAAAATATATTTACCTCAAATCAAATAAAGGGGATCAGTAATACAAAGAATAGTAATTCAATTTTAGTTAGCCGGCATGCTATAGTAAGCCGATACTTTTTACCGGCTTTTGCAGTTAGGTTGCAATGGGCAAAACCTATCTGTTAAACCTATACAGCCGCTCCGTTTTATTCCCTACACAATCTTCCACGCTTATTTTTAACTCATGTGCTCCGGGTGGGCAATATTTATCAAATTTATAGATGAACGTTTTGCCTTTATCATTGCTAAATCGCAGCCACCGGCCATCCAAAGTTGCCCTAAAATTTGTTAACTCTTCTGTATTATCCAAAATAACAAACGCAATACGATTTAGTTTAGCGGCATTTATCCCATCATAAAAACCGACAGGCCGTATAGTTGGCGGGGTAATATCCGTGAGCAACTCTACATTACCCAGTGCCTTAAAACTGGCTTTATACCAACCGGCTTCTTTGCCATTTATTACCGGCATTGCTTTGGCGTAATCATCTTTACTACCCCACCAACGGTGCATCACCATTTTATCAGGATAAGCTGTATTCGTATTTTTTATGCTGATGGGAAACATAGCCTGCACCGGGATATTCCCCGAATGTAGCTGGTAAGCCGGCTCACCCGCTTTTCCTTTTATATCCGTAACCTTAAAATAAAAAGAATCGTACAAATGTGTTTCGGGTATGTAGAGGCTGATGTCATTATTTTCGAACACATTTACATAGCCGGGTTTAAATAAATCAGGCGATACCGGAGCAGTATAAACAGGCAAACTGTCATTGCTTTTTACAGCAAATTGTACAACAGCTTTATTGCCTTCGGTATCCTTCACTTCAATTTTTACCTGCCGGGTTTCGTCGGCATCAATATTGATAACACCATCACCGTTTACTTCTTTATAAATACCATTTTTATACCCTGGCAGTCTGCTCAGGTGCTGCACAAAAGGCCCGCCGGTACTGCGTAATTTGTAATCAATGTGTGCATTTAAATACCGTGTTTCATCATAACTGATACTGTCTAATTGAAAACCAATAACAGGCTGATCATCTACAAATAAGTCTGCTTCAAAAATGCCATTGGCGTTAGATGAACCATTGCTTCTGTCAACTGCAGCAATGGCAAAACTTACTTTGTTGAAGGGCAGCACCAATGTAGCCAGAACTGTTACATACACGCCATTAACCTTTTTTATGGGAATGAATCTGGGGCTTTGTTCGTAGGTACTTTTTGTACGGTCGTAAACCGCAAGCCGCATTACAGAGGGTGCAATATTATCCGGCACCGGAAAACCAAACAGCAACGGGTTAAGCACTTTATCTGTTTTGGTATCCCGTATTTCAAAATGTAGATGTGGCCCTTGCGAGCCGCCTGTATTGCCGCTGTAGGCAATAAACTGTCCTTTATTTACAGGAAATAAACCAGCAGGTATGTCAATAAAAACCTTCCAGCTTTCCAGTTGGTATTGTTGCTCTGTTACATATTTTTCCAAAGCCGGATTAAACTCGTTTAAGTGAGCGTACAAAGTGGTGAGTCCATTGGGATGGTTGATGTAAATGCAGCGGCCAAAGCCCGAAGGTTCAATTTTAACTTTAGCAATATAACCGTCTGCAGCAGCCAGCACCGGCATGTTTTCCCGCTGGTTCGTTCTGCAATCTAACCCCATGTGATAGTGATTGGGCCTCAGTTCACCAAAGTTGGCCACCAATGATTTTTTTGCCTGCACAGGCCAGGTAAAGTAATCTTTAGGATATTTTTTTGGAGTAAAAATTTGAGCAGATGCTGCTACTACGCTATTTAAAAATATAGTAAATACAAGAATATTTTTGATCACCAGTATGTGGGTTTTTGCTAAAAAATCAAATGTACTTGTAAAAAGAAAAAAAGGGTGCAGATAGTTACTGGAATACTGTGAATAAGGTGGTAAAGTATTTTAATACACAAATAAAAAAACCAGCTTTAAGTAAGCGTTTTTTCTAAAGTAAGATATTATTTTAATACTGATTATAAATGCAGAGCGTTACACCGCACTTGTAAATTGCCGTAAAAACCGCACATCATTTTCGCTGAATAGACGTAAGTCTTTTATCTGGTATTTGAGCATGGTAATTCTTTCTACGCCCATACCAAAAGCAAACCCGGTGTATTTGTTACTGTCAATGCCACAGTTATCGAGGAGGCTTGGGTGTACCATACCGCAGCCCAGTATTTCAACCCAGCCGGTATGCTTACAAACGTTGCAACCCGTTCCACCACAAATCAAGCAACTGATATCCATCTCTGCACTTGGTTCAGTAAATGGAAAATAACTAGGCCTGAAACGCAGTTTAAAATCTTTGCCAAACATTTCCTGCACAAAGAAATAGAGCGTTTGCTTCAAATCGGCAAAGGATACATTTTCTGCAATGTACAGGCCCTCTACCTGGTGAAAAAAACAATGTGCACGGGCACTGATGGTTTCATTGCGATATACCCTTCCCGGACAAATAATGCGGATGGGTAATTTGCCCTTTTCCATTTCCCTCACCTGCACACTGGAAGTGTGCGTACGAAGCAACCAATCCGGGTTTTGAGAAATATAAAAAGTATCCTGCATATCCCGTGCAGGATGATTTTCCGGCAAATTAAGTGCAGTAAAATTGTGCCAGTCATCTTCAATTTCCGGACCTTCAGCCACTGCAAAGCCAAGGCGTTGAAATATGGAAACAATTTGGTTACGCACCAGGCTAATCGGGTGCCGGCTACCCAATGGCAACGGATCGCCAGGCAAGGTTAAATCGATCGTATTGCCCGTAGCTGAAACCTGCTGTTCAGTGGCAGCTTTCAGCTCTTCAAACTTTGCTTCAGCAAATAATTTAAACTCGTTGAGCAGTTGCCCAAATTCCTTTTTTTTATCTGCAGCCACATTTTTCATTTCACCCATTACTTCTTTCACCAGGCCCTTGGTGCCTAAGTATTTTATGCGAAAAGCTTCGGTCTCTTCGCTTTTATTGGCAACAAAATGCTTTATTTCTTTTTTGTAAGTATCTATCTTTTGCAACAAATTGTCCATAGAACAAAGATAAGGAAGGATTTGGGATGATGAATTTTGGAAATGGGATTTGGAATTTTTGATGGGTGATTTGAGGTCGTTGATTTGTGCTGTTTTGTTTGGAATTTGTTAGGTTAGCGATGGGTTATCATTGTTAGGTTGTAAACCAGCACTTATTTGCTAAGTTTGCTCAAAATAAAAATACAATGTACGATTTGCTCGATTTTCTTGCCCCTGTGGATACCTTTTTATTGAACAGCGATGAAGGCTACAACGATGGGCAACTGGCAAAACACATATCTACCTATCAAAAAGAGATGCCGGATGTAAGTGCGGCAGATATTGTATTGGTAGGCGTGAGCGAATACCGTGGTGGCGGACTTTTTAACCCATCGCTTAGTGCAGCAAATATCATCCGTAAACAATTGTATCAACTACATTACTGGCACAGCGATATTAAGATTGCAGATATTGGAAATATTGAACCAGGAGCTACCATTGCCGATAGTTATGCGGCTATTAAAACCGTACTGATAGAACTGCTGCAATTAGATAAGACGGTGATAATTTTGGGTGGCTCACACGATGTAACACTTGCCCAGTATTATGCTTACAAAGAAATGGGTAAAATAATTGAGGCCACCTGCATAGATGCCACCATAGATTTAAGAGGCGAAAGTGCCTTACGCAACGAAAACTTTTTACTGGAGATGCTTACCAGCGAACCTAATATGGTAAAGCATTACAACCATGTGGGCTTTCAAAGTTATTTGGTTCACCCACGTATGCTGGAGACCATGGACAAGCTCCGCTTTGATTGCTACCGGGTGGGTAGGGCTAAAGAAAACCTGGAGGAAATGGAACCTGTAATAAGAAATACCCACCTGCTGAGTTTCGATATTAATGCCATTAAATACAGTGATGCACCTTCGTCGAGGTGCAGCCCGAATGGCTTTACGGGTGAAGAAGCCTGTGGCCTGAGCCGCTATGCAGGACTAAGCCCTTTGGTGAGCAGTTTTGGAATTTACGGATACGAGCCGGCGGAGGATGTAAACGAATTAACAGCTAAACAAATAGCTCAAATGCTTTGGTATTTTATTGATGGTAAAAACCGCAGCAAGCAAGAAGCCTCCCTGCTGGACAGGCAATATTTTAATGAGTTTAACACCGTATTTGCAGAAGTGGATACTGTATTTCTTCAAAGCAGAAAAACCGGCAGGTGGTGGATGCAATTGCCCAATGAAAAAATAATCCCCTGCAGTCACCAGGATTATATTACTGCCAGCCGAAACGAAATACCAGAGCGATGGTTGAGGAGCCAGGAGAGGGGGTAGGGAGAAGATTGTTGAAGGTGGTTGAATGTTGTTGAAAGTTGTTAAAGGTTGTTGAAAATTGTTGAAAGTAGTTGATGATAGGAACTGAGAGTTGAACATTGACCATTCACCACCCATCGCATCAACAAGGATGCCTTTTCAATTTGTTCATCGATACCCATTACTAAAAGACTTTTGCCGGCGTTCTATTTAAATGTTTAATCAGCAACATAAGCTTACAATGTTGTTGAAAACTATAACTTTAATGCCAAATGAAAAAGCCAAACGCCATTAGAAGTTTTCCGTTACTTGAACAATATTTAATACGGGTAAGGTACAACAGTTTAAGAAAGTGCAACACCGCAATAAAACTCATTTTACCAACAACATTGGTTGTACTATTTAGCGCCTGCAGCGTTGCTAAAAAAATTAACCGACAGGCGGATGTCATTTTATTAAAAGATTCGGTTATCAGCAGCGGATATATCGGGATTAGTATTTACGAACCTGCTGCTGATAAATATTGGTACAATTTAAATGCTACCAAATACTTTACACCTGCCAGTAACACCAAACTTTTTTCATTGTATGCCGGCTTAAAATATTTAGGAGATAGCTTAATTGCAGCAAGGTATTGGACACACGATAATAATTTGTTTATCCTACCGGCAGGAGATCCTACTTTTTTACATCCTGATTTTAATAAACAGCCGTTACTGGATTTAATTAATGCAACAAGGGATACCATTTTTATCTCTTTAAAAGATACTATAGCCTCCTACGGACAAGGCTGGGCTTGGGATGACTTTGACCAGGGATATGTGGCAGAAAGAAGCATGCTCCCGGTATTGGGCAACCAGCTTTGGCTAAGCCCCAAACCTGTTTTACCAAAAAATATTTTATGGAATGGATTGCCAGATACAAAGCATTCTATCGCTGCTCAATCGCTGTACATTCAACCAGCTTATTTTACAAAAGATATTTGGTATCAAAAAAATAGCCTCTATGCAAGAAAGCAAAATGAAAATAAATTTTCAATAGATAGCATCACAGGTTTAACAAACATCCCTTTTATCAGCAACAATGGAATTACGCAACTGGAAATACTGGGTGACATAACCCAAAATCCGATTAAATCATTTACCAGTGACTTAAAGCCCTACAAAGAATATAAAGTTTTAAAATCTCAGCCAACAGACTCCATGCTAACGCCGATGATGCACAACAGCGATAATTTTTTTGCAGAGCAAACCTTGCTAATGGCAAGCAACGAACACATTGGTTTTATGAATGATGCAGCGATTATTGATACCCTCCTAAAAAAAGATTTGATCGATATTCCACAAAAGCCAAGCTGGGTAGATGGCAGCGGCCTTAGCAGGTACAATTTGTTTACGCCGCAATCATTTGTTTACCTGCTCAATAAAATGAAAATTGAATTTGGACTGGAACGGTTGAAAACAATTTTACCTACCGGCGGAACCGGCACATTAAAAAAATATTATGTAACTGATAGCAGCTTTATTTATGCAAAAACAGGATCGCTAAGCGGTTGCATTGCATTAAGCGGCTATTTAATAACCCGAAAAAACAAGTTGCTCATTTTCTCTGTTTTAACTAATAATTTTAAAGGCCGTGCCACGGCAGTAAGGCGGGCGGTGGAAAAATTTATTAGTGGAGTTAGGCGGGATTATTAAAGATTGTTGCTGTTAAAAAAAGAACGATTGGCTACTGTTTTAATTTTCATTAATGGGGATTAATTATTTCGTTCGCAGGTTTAGGATCGGCCTCATAAAAAAGGCGTTAAGAAAATTTGAATGATTGTCGTTAAGAAATGAAATTGCTGTTACCAATGACTGGATTTGCTTTTAGCCCGTAAGTTGCACATCTGCTCGGGAACATTCTGTCGCTCGAGCTAATTTCATTTTAGACAAACATTTAAATTTTTAGCCTTTTTTATGCAGCCTTGATTTTTTTTATTTCTTTTTTTTATCAAGAAAAAAAAGAAAATAGAGACTGACTATTCACCATATTGACTTTGCGAACTAAATAATTAATCCTATTCATCTTATTTACTTACAAACTCACCGGGATATTTTTGTAAAGATTTTTTATCCTTGTACACCAACTCGCCATTTACCCATACTTGTAAAATCCCATCCGACAAAGCTTTTGGATTTTGAATATTGGAATTATCCTTCACCGTTTCAGGATCAATCAACACCAAATCGGCATTATATCCAGCTGCAATAATTCCTCGGTTTTTTATGCCGGTATGCTCCGCTGCAAGTGCTGTCATTTTATGGATCGCATCTTCCCATGTCATAATTTTTTTCTCTTTCACATACCTGCTCAAAACCCTTGTAAAACTTCCGTATCCCCTCGGATGTCCACCGTTAGCGCCATCAGAGCAAATATTGGTATGGCCCCAACTCAAAAAACTAATAAGATCATCCTCGGACATTGATTTACCCATGATGGCTTCCACTCCACTTGCATCGGGGTGCTGTATTTCATAATCTGCAGCTGTAGAAACCAAGTACAACAAGGTTTGTGGAGCAGTTTCTTTTCTTAACGCAGCAATGGCAGCAATGGTTTTTCCCTTGTAATTACTATCGGGGGCAAACCGAACCAATACGGAGCCACCGGCATCAAATAAATGTTCCGTGGCGTATGTTGCACCTCCTAAACTGGTAAAATCTTTTTTAGGAAACAACACCCTTAAGGTGCTGTTCCAAAAATCATATGGGTAACAATCAGCTGTAATATCAATTCCTTCTGAACGGGCAGCTTGTAATGCAGCGAGCAACTTTCCGCCAGTACCCCAATCATCTTTTAATGCAATTTTAATATGAGAAATCTGTACCGGTAATTTTGCTTCCCGGCCAATTTGGATGATCTCGTCGATGGCATCGGCCATGTTGATATCCTCACTTCGAATATGGCTGATGTACCTTCCTTTTTCAGCAGCAGCTACTTTGGCCAGTTCAATTACTTCATTTCGGTCGCTGTAAAATCCTTCTTCATATTCCAACCCGGTTGAAAGGCCAAGCGAACCCTTTTGAAGATCATCCTTCAGCAGCTGTTTCATTTTTTCTAATTCTTCTGTTGAGGCTGGTCTGTTCAATTGATTAGCACCCATCACTTTTTCCCGTATGCTGGCGTGGCCGGTGTAGGTAGCAACGTTTATTGCAGAAGGATTTCTTTTTAATACGGCTTTGATACTGTCAACGGGATCGCTGCCACCGTCCTGTCCAGTAACAATAGTAGTAATTCCCTGGTTCAGTGCTGCCAACGCCTCCGGATATTTTGATAAGGAACCAACAAGATGGCTGTGACTATCGATAAAACCAGGTGCCAGTATTTTTCCGTTGCCACTTACAACATTTTCACCTGCAAATGCTGTTAAATTTCCAACTGCTATAATTTTTTTGCCCTCGATTCTGATAGATGAATTTCTGGCGGGTGTTCCCGTTCCATCAATAAGGCGAACATTCTTTATCAGCGTAGTTAAGGGAACATCAATTGAATTGCCCTGCATAAATTGCCTGGCACTTCTGTTTGCAAGACCATTGCTGCCACTGCTTAATACAACCAGCGTCCGCTGATTTTTTATATCCCGATAAATTAAATTAATGAAACCTGCCCAGCCACCTGTATGCCAATACTGTTGCTGCCTGTCTTTATCTATAAACCAGCCAAAGCCATAGGGATATGTAGTGCCATCTTTTAATTTAACTGGCTCCATGGCCTCAGCAAATGTTTCTTTCTTAACTAATTTTTCTGTGGTGAGACTTTGTTCCCATTTGTACAAATCTTCTACTGAAGAATAAATATTACCGTCACCAGTAACACCGTCGAAAGGGGTAAGATCATTCAGTTTTCTTTTTTCACCCAACTCCTCAAAACCATAAACATGATTGAGTGGAACTGATGGCATTAAAACATGGTACATATAAGTATCTGTCAATCCTAGCGGAGTGGTGATATTCTTTTGCAAAAACGCATTCATGGGCATTTTACTAATGCGCTCAATAATACTCACTAGCAGGGCATAATTGGTATTGCAATATTGCCATTTAGTACCGGTTGCAAAATCAAGCGCCGGTTTGTGCAATGCATATAATTGTATCAATTTTTCGTTGGTAAGCGTGTCCAATGGACTTTTATACCTTTGAAAAACATCAAAGTATTCCGGAATACCCGATACATGCGTCATCAGGTTACGGATGCTAATATTATCATAAGGCAATTCCGGCAGGTACTTTTTGCAATCATCATCCAGTTGTAACTGTCTTCTTTCCTGCAGTATCAATACGCTCATGCAAATGAATTGTTTAGTTACCGATGCCAGGTTAAATGCAGATGTGGTTTGCAGCGGCTTTTTGGTAGGGTAGTCAACAAAACCGAAGGCTTTTTTGTAAACAATTTTTCCCTTTTCAGCGTACAATATTGTTCCATTAAATCGATTGGTTTTATAAAGACGGGTTAATGCCGCATCAAGGTTTTTAACATCCCCGGACAATTGGGCCTGCGTAAAAACAGATGAAAGAACGGCAAAAAGAAAAAAGAAAAGCTTGGTCATTTTTTTAGGTTTGAGGCTAAAGTTAACAGGAAAAAGGGAGAAGCGAAGAATCAGTATCTCAAAGTAACCATAGATTTTTTTTTAAAAGTATCATCGACATGAAAAAGATATTTATCAGTCAATAAATAATTAGCATTATCCATAATTAAGCATTAAATTTAATACCCCTTTCCAAAGAAACGTTGTATGCAGCAGCATTATAAACCAATTGTTTTAATGAATGTTGGATAGGTGTTGATTACTGCATTCTAATCCAATTATTCGTTGTTAAACGATGTATTTAATTACACGAATTAACTATAAAACATTTGTTATGAATAAGTATAAGGATATGCCAATTTATGGCCCGGTTTCAGATTCCTCAGCACATGAAAATGAAAATAATAATATCGTAGAAAAGGCAATAAATGAAAGAAAGTCAGGAGCAACTGAAAAAGATGTGCCAGCAAAAATTGCAAAAGAAAAATCCAGCACCAAAAAAAAATGGATGAATCAATTGCAAATCAATTCCGAGTTATATTCAACTCCAAATCAGGAAAATCAAGGAACCTCCCTCAATAATAATATTTTTCGTCTTTGCATAAAAAACGGAGAATATGTGTATGCACGTGCCAATGATATTATTATGATTGAAAGTTGCGACCACATGGTAAAAGTGTACCTGGGAATTGATAATAAAGTTAGATTAACTACACGCCAAAATACCTTAAAGGATTTTCTGTCAAAGCTTCCTTCTGCACAATTTGTTCGCATTGGCCGCTTTTGTGCCATCAATATTCAGCGGCTATCCGGGGGTAATTGCAATAAACAAACTTTTGAATTTGATTATAAAATTTCCATAAATCCAAAACACGCTGTTGCAAATAAAATCTTCACTGTTATTGGTAATTAAAAAGAACTTGTTCACGTAATTATATTTTGCCTTCACGTACATAATTAATGTGTTCACGTTATTCCGCTTGTATAAACTTACACTTGTTTCTATGTTTATACTACCTAAAGAGTTTAACGCTACCTGATAACACTAATAACATTAGCGAGAATAAATCTTACCCGGTGTTGCTAACCTGCATCCGTTAAAGATGCGTACTTTAATCAGTTTCGATTAAACGTATGAGATAATAAACAACCAGTATCTTTTTGTTCAGGTAACCCATGTGGTAGGTGATTCAGTGCATATAATTTCTAATTCTGTAGAGCGCAATTGATGCAGATCAAAAACTAAAATACGTCAATACTGGTAATTATGATTTTTCAGGCTTGCGATATAATACGAACAGAATTGATAGCCGGGGGTGTTCCCAGCGAGTTGGGAAATATTGGGGAAATATTAGCCGGTAATAATCATGGGCAAGATAACAACATTATAATTTCTCTTATAAATATTGAAGAAAACAGGATTTCAAGAGATCCGCAGAATTATGTAAGAAATGGAACAGATATTTTAATGAAAAACCCTGCAGTTCATTTAAATCTAACCCTGCTTTTTACTTCGGTAAGAGAAGTAGGAGGCTATGGATTGGCATTGCAAAGTATACAGCAAACCATTGGATTTTTTCAAAAGAAGTATGTATTTGATCATGCCAATACTCCCTTGCTAGATGCCGGTATTGATAAATTGATTTTAGAAATGATCAGTTTTAATATGGAACAATTGCAGCAGCTATGGTCTATGCTGGGTGGTAAATATCATCCTTCGGTGGCTTATCGCATCAGGATGATTACTGTAGATAGTGTGACCAGTACTGATGGCCCGGTAATAAAAGAGATAGAAGCTATTCATCATTTAAAATAATTATTGGGTGGATTCAATAAAAACGATATACACAGAGTTGTTTAATGTAAAACTTGAACATAAGGCGTATTCGTCTGCAAAGGGCAATAGTATATTTAATGAATTACAAGTGGGTCCGGATGAAAATACAATGGCTTTATTTAAACGCTACGAAATGGATTACCGCTGTATTGACAATATGATTGTTTGCTTTATAAGAAGTGATCTTTTATCGCCACCTTTAAAAGAACCTAAAAAATCGTACGTGCTTTTAGTTGAAGCCTTTAAGGTGAGATTTTTACTAAAAGTTACCAGGGGGTTTTTAGATAAAACACAGGTGGCATCAACGGGTGTTAAAACAGTTTATTACTTTACTAACAAGATAAATAATGTACAAAGCAGTAACAAGTACATTACCAAAGTAATTGAAACATTTAATGCTGCCAACAGCTATGATGCTGGCACCATTGTAAATAGTGCAGGTGCATCTTTTGCAGCTTTGCAACCAATAAAAAGTGTTGATTCGATAGCGATAAACAATACAGCTTTCTGGAAAAAACTATTACCGGTTGAGCAGGTGGTAAATAACGCAGACTTACAGGATATAGCTGCAGTAAACCCATCGGAAAATTGCTTTGCGGTGGTAGACATTTTTAATACCGGCACTATAAATACCACCTATAATTTATTTGGCAGTAGCCTTCAGCTGCTTAGCCCATTATATACCATTCCATTTAAAAGCAAAATATAAATTTGATCACATCATCATTAAACTATTAAAAAATGTCTCAGATTAACGAAAGCGCCATTAAAACGCCGGGGGTGTATGTAAATGAAATACCTTCTTTTCCACCTTCGGTTGCACAGGTATCCACTGCAATACCGGTTTTTATTGGCTATACAGAAAAAGCCATTGATGCTGCAGGCAGTTCACTTACGAATAAACCTACCAAGATTTTTTCATTATTAGAATACATCCAGTATTTTGGTAAGGCATTCAATGAAACGGACATTAATTTAGCAGTAAATAAAACAACCGCCGGTGGCGTGGTAACGTCTGTAACTGCCAGTGCAGCTATTGTAACGCCATCTACCCATAACATGTATTATTCCATGCGGTTGTATTTCGACAATGGCGGTGGCCCCTGTTACATACTGTCTGTTGGAGCATTGGGCATTGCAGGCACCATTACCAATACTGACCTGGAGGCAGGCCTTGCTATTATTGAAGCATACGATGAACCTACCTTAATTATCTTTCCGGAAGGACATGCAATTAGTGAGATTAACTATTATGCTATGATAGGAAAAGCAATCGACCAATGTGCCAAATTACAAGATCGCTTTACACTGGTGGATGTTTATCCTATGGCAGTTTTTACAACCACTACAGCAGCTATATCACAATACAGAACCAGTTTTGGCAAAACTACCAATCTTAGTTACGGGGCTGCTTATTACCCTTATTTAAAAACCACTTTTGGCTACCAATACCTAGATACTGATGTAGATGTAACTATTACAACAGATGGCGTGGCGGCGGGCTCTGTTAAATTAAACACCTTGTTGGCGAGTGATAAAGCCACTTACTTTACTGCAGTTGGTGCAATTCAAAAGTTAGTGATTTCGTTACCGCCGTCTGCTGCTGTAGCCGGCGTTTACGCTGCTGTTGATGGCTCAAGAGGTGTATGGAAAGCTCCTGCCAATGTTTCACTTACATCCGTTTTTGATATTACAGATATTGTTACCGATCAGGAACAGGAAACCATGAATATTGATGCAGACTCAGGCAAATCAGTTAATGCTATCAGGGCATTTTCCGGCAAAGGAATTTTAATATGGGGCGCCAGAACCCTGGATGGTAACAGCAATGAATGGAGATACATTTCAGTTCGCCGTTTCTTTATAATGGTAGAAGAGTCAGTAAAAAAAGCAACCGGCCAGTTTGTATTTGAACCCAATGATGCCAACACCTGGGTAAGGTTAAGGGCAATGATTGAAAATTACCTGACACTTTTATGGAGACAAGGTGCACTAGCCGGCGCCAAACCCGAACATGCGTTTTTTGTAAAGGTGGGCTTAGGCCAAACAATGACTGCCATAGATATCCTTGAAGGAAGATTGATAGTAGAAATTGGCATGGCTGCAGTTCGTCCGGCTGAATTTATTATACTTCGTTTCATGCACAAAATGCAGGAATCATAACGCCGTTTGTTCACCAATAACCCCGGGTGCCCTGGCAGTCGGGGTTTACATTCATAAATCGTAATTCTTATATTATAAATTAAAAATCAAATTATCATGGCAACATATCCCATACCAAAGTTTCATTTTCGTGTTGAATGGGGTGGAACACGTATCGGTTTTACAGAAGTAACCGGTTTGGAAGTTAGTACAGATGTTATTGAATACCGGGATGGCGCAAGCCCCGAATACTCAAAAATTAAAATGCCGGGCATGCAAAAATTCGGCAACATTACCATGAAGCGTGGCACTTTCGCCCATGATAATGAATACTACAATTGGTGGAATACACATGCCCTTAATACAATTGAGCGAAGAGACATCACCATTAGTTTGCTGAACGAAACCCACGAGCCTGTAGTGGTATGGAAAGTGAAAAATGCCTGGCCTGTAAAAGTACAATCAACCGACCTTAAGGGAGATGGTAATGAAGTTGCCATTGAAACAATTGAAATAGCCCACGAAGGCCTTACCATTCAAAATGATTAAGCATGGATCTTTTTGCACCACCGGTTGGATTTCACTTTTTAGTTGTGTTTGAATTATTCCCTCAAACCCCGCAGGACTTTCGCTTTCAGGAAGTATCTGGGTTGGATGTGGAGATTGAAATGGAACCGGTAAAGGAAGGTGGCCAAAACAGGTTCACCCACCAGTTACCTGTAAGAAACCGCTATACAGATATTACCTTAAAACGGGGGCTGTTTATCGGATCGGGTATTACACTGTGGTGCAAAAATGCTATTGAAGATTTCCTGTTTGTTCCAACCAATGTATTGATATCATTACTGACACCGGAACATATACCACTGCAATCATGGTATGTGGTAAATGCGGTGCCTAAAAAAATACAGGTTTCTAATTTTAATGCACAGGAAAATTCCGTAGTAATTGAGTCGTTGGTTTTAAGCTATAATTATTTTACAACCATTGGTGTTGAATCATTAATTGGCGGTGCAGCCTCCTTGAGTGCGGGTGTATCAATCTAACTTTTTTTTATGCCTATCGAAATAAAAGAACTACTGATTAAAGCGGTTGTATCCGATACTACCAAACAAAATAACAGTCAGCCTGTCGGTATAAATATGGCCAAAATAAAAAACGACCTCACAAAGGAAATTACTGAAAAAGTATTACAAATGCTTAAAGAAAAAAATGAACGATAATGACTGGCAAGCTGGATAAAATGCAATTGCAGGCATATACGGATGAGGCCTTTTCTTCAAAAAAAGGGGAGCCTTTTTTTGTGCTGATAAACCCGGAATCTTATTCAATAAAATACAGGGTTGAACAAACAGAAAGCCAGGGACAGGGTACCTCACATCCACAATTACACTTTAATAAAATTCTTGCCCAGGATATACATTTTGATTTTGTTTTTGACAGTTCCGGGGTTGTAGTAAAGCCTGCTTTGTTACAAATTGGTATTGTAAATCCATTTGCTGAAACTGAAAATATTATAGACCAGATTGAGATTTTTAAACAACTGATGCTCTACTATCAAAGTGAAACACACCGGCCAAATTTTGTAGCACTAAAATGGGGCACACTATTGTTTAAAGGGCAAATGACTTCAATGGATATTGACTACAAATTGTTTAAGCCTGATGGCACTCCCATCAGGGCTTTAGCAAAGGTAGATTTTAGGGGATTTATTGAGGAAGATTTAAGGGTAGCAAAAGAAAATTCTTTATCGCCTGATATTACCCATCAACGTTTATTTAAAGCAGATGACCGGTTTGATCTGGTTGTTGGCAGGATATATCAAAAACCCCAATATTATATAGATGTGGCAAAAGCAAACGGGCTAATAAGTTTCCGAAAAATTAAAACAGGAACAAAATTATTTTTTCCACCAGTCGAAAAATAACATGTACACTTTATGGCTGCTTCACGAACCATACCAACACTTGCCAATCCCGACCTGTTAACTTTTACCATAAAAGTAGAAGGTGCGGCGATATCCCGTGAACATCATATTGCAAGTATTTCTGTTCACAAAGAAATTAATAAAATTGCGGCTGCAAGTATAAAAATTTTTGATGGTAATCCATCCGAAGAAACTTTTGCAGTAAGCGATCTCGATCTCTTTGTCCCAGGCAAAAATATTGAGATTTTGTTGGGCTATCATTCCCAGAAAGCAACCGTATTTAAAGGAATTATTGTAACCCACTCCAATACCATCAGCTCCTCCTCTTCTGAATTATTGATTGAGTGTAAAGATGCCTCAGTAAAAATGACCATCGGCAGAAACAGTAAGCATTTCAACAATGTAACAGACAGCGATGTGGCAGATGAATTGATTGGCAAATACGTCGGCGTCACTGCAGCCGTAAGTGCAACAACTATCCAACATAAAGACCTGATGCAATACGATACCACTGACTGGGATTTTGTTGTTTCCCGGATGGACAGTATTGGTTATATCTGCCTCGTTAGCGATGGTACATTTACCACTAAAAAGCCAGCTTTAAGTGAAGCTGCAAAACTGGATGTTTTGTATGGAGCAACTATTTTAGACTATCATGGGGCAATAGATTCCCGCAATCAATATAAAGGCGTACAAGCTAGTTCCTGGAATTTTACTTCACAGGAGTTAACAGAGGTAGATGCGTCAGAGCCATCGTGGACTGAAACTGGTAATATAAGCAACAGCACACTTGCAGATACCATTGGTTTGGAAAAATTTAAGCTGATACATTCCGGAAAAATTACACAGGAAGAATTACAGGCATGGGCAGATGCAAAACTGATGAAAAACAGGCTGGCAAAAATTCGTGGCACCGTAAAATACCAGGGAAATACGGACGTACTTCCCGGTGATTTTATTGGTTTAAATGGCGTAGGCAACAGGTTTAACGGCAAGGCAATGGTAGCTGCTGTTAACCATAACTGTGCTGAAGGTGTATGGTCAACCGAGGTAAATTTTGGTATGGAGCCTGATTGGTTTGCCGAAACTGTTGCAGTAAAAAATTCACTTGCACAAAAAGGGCTGATACCTTCTTTGCAGGGCTTGCAGGTAGGCATTGTCACCAGCCTTGAAGACCCGGATGGAGACAACCGGGTGCAGGTAAAATTGCCTGTAGTAAGTAATAGCGAAGATGGCATATGGGCAAGAGTAGCAACCCTCGATGCTGGTAACAACAGGGGTACTTTTTTTCTGCCCGAAGTGGGCGATGAGGTAATAGTTGGTTGCATCAACAACGATCCTTCTCATATGGTGATATTAGGAATGATGAACAGCAGTGCATTGCCTGCACCATTAACCGCAGCCAATGCAAATAACGAAAAAGGTTATGTGAGCAGGGAACAAATAAAAATGATTTTTAATGATGATGAAAAATCATTCAAACTGGAAACACCGGGCGGCAACAAAATTACCCTGAGCGACCAGGATGGACTAATAAAAATTGAAGACCAGAATGGAAATAAGATCACGATGGAATCGGCAGGTATTACGATAGAAAGTGCAGCTGATTTAAAATTGAAAGCATCGGGAGATGTAACCATCGATGCCGTAAATATAACAGTAACACCCTCATCAAACTTTTCATTAAGTGCAGGCGGCGCAGAAATAAAAGCCGGTAGCGGAAGCATTTCGATGAAAGCTCCCACTGCAAAAATAGAAGGCTCTGGTATGACAGAAATTAAAGGTGGGCTGGTAAAAATAAATTGATTGAACGCAGTTTTTTATTGAGTTGTGCTTTATCACACTCATAAAAAGAGTGTTCATAAAACTAAATAAAAATTATGCCTTTTGCAGCAAGAATAACCGACATGCATGTTTGCCCCATGGTAACAGGAGTTGTGCCGCATGTGGGTGGCCCGATATTGCCGCCAGGTGCTCCAACTGTTTTAATCGGTGGTTTACCTGCAGCATGTGTGGGCGATATGTGTGTATGTGTTGGCCCGCCGGATAGTATTGTTGCCGGATCAGGCACTGTATTAATAGGTGGCAAACCTGCAGCAAGAATGGGCGATTCAACGGCTCATGGAGGAACAATTATTTTAGGCTGTCCCACTGTGATCATTGGTGGATGATATATAAAAAACTATTAAGAGCATTCAATAATTATTTGAGCAAATAGGAATTAAAAACTGGTCGAAAATTAAGCAGCACAAAAAATGAAAACGTTCAATTCTTTTTTGGGAACAGGCTGGGGGTTTCCTCCAACATTTAGTAAAGATACCCTGCAGGTAAGTATGCTGAGTGATGAGGAGGATATACAAAGCAGCCTCGAGATTTTATTATCTACCCAGCAGGGAGAAAGAGTAATGCTGCACAAGTACGGCTGCAACCTCAATGAAATGGTTTTTGAACCTATGACCACCACTTTTAAAACCTACATAAAAGACATGATTCAAACAGCTATTCTTTATTACGAACCACGGATAGATGTAAAAAAAATAACGTTGGATGACAGCAGGGATGCAGAAGGAGTAATACTGGTAATGATAGAATACGTAGTAAGGAGCACCAATTCTAGATACAATTTTGTTTATCCTTTTTACAAAAATGAAGGGACACAAGTTAAAAAATAATGGCCAACACCTGTACCGATACAAATTCAATAAATCGCTCTGGCAGCAGCCAGTTACAAAGGGTAATGTATGCCCTAATGCCGGCCAATGCAAAGGTGGATGAACGTGATTTTGCAGATCTCATACTGTTTGCAAAAAAGTATGCTGCGTATCTCATTTATTATAAGGAAAACAATGTTGCAGATGGCGATTGGCAGGCATTGATGTCGATGGATATTTCCGTAACACTAGCTTCCATTTCAAAAACAGCTGCAACTGACTATGCCAATTATCTTAAAATAATATACAACAATATCCAGGATGCAGCGACTGAACCAGAAAGGAAAAAACATTTTAAAACCATTTTCGATTTCATTTTTTCAGTAGCAATTGAGCTGGATAATTATTACAGGGAAATACCGGCAGATTTTGAATTTAAGGAATATTTTTCAAGCACTATCAGCGCTAAATTGCAGGATCCTTTGCTGCGGCTAATTGGTTATTACCAAAAATTTATAACTGATAATTATATCGACAATACAGCTTTATTCATACCTTCTGATTCGCCGGTAAAAATCACCCTGGCACAAAACTTTTCACTATTTCAATTAAGCCCCGTTTGGACTTCGGGCTTATCAATCCCGTTGATTGATTTAAGCGTACCTGCTCCGCTTGATGTAAGCAATTCTATCTACCACATTATCACCCACAACCTGTTTAATGCACAACTGGATATTTTCTTTAAAACGCTAAGCAATCTTGTAACACAAGCGGGTAAATTTTTAGATCAAACGTTAACCAATTTTCCAACGCATACACCTCACTATGCATTGTTCATTACATTTCTTCACTTATTTAAAAAAGCGCAGGATCAATTAAACCTCTTTGCAGGCAAGCATCTTGACTTTTATTATAAAGATATTTTACAGCTAAAAACAAAAGATGCCATACCAGACAGTGTACACCTGGTGATGGAACTTCAAAAAGGAATAAACCAGCATTTGATAAAACAAGGCACCTTATTTAAAGGTGGAAAAGATACTGATGGAATAGAAATTAATTATGCTGCTGATGAAGAAACGGTTATTAACCAGGCAACAGTAAAAAGCCTGCAAGCTGTTTTTGTTCAGCCAAATATTAAGGCAGGTAAATCGTTTGAAACAGTGTACGCATCACCAGTAGCAAATTCAGAAGATGGACAGGGAGCAAAACTGCAAAGCGCCAACAGTGAATGGTTCGCATTTGGAAATCCGGATAAAATTAAAGAAGCTTCTTTGGGATTTTTAATCGCATCACACTACCTCTACCTGAAGGAAGCCACCAGGACGATCACCATACAATTTACTTTTGGTGAAACGTTCAGCATTAGTTTGGCAGATTTACTGAACGCATTCAATATTGAATTAACGGGTAAAAAAGGATGGCATCCTGTTACTGGTTACACGCCAGTTGTGAACAACACCAGCAAAACCATCTCTTTTACAATGAAATTAGAAGGTGATGCACCACCTATTATTGGCTATACAGAAAAGATACACAAGGAAGCATACCCAACTGACCTTCCAATTATGCGGTTTATTTTAAAAAATGAACGCAATGTTTTTAATGTTTACAAACAATTAAAATCCATCCCTCTAAATAAAATAAATATTGATGTATTTGTTGAAGGTGCAAAAGATGTCATCATCCAAAATGATGAAGGCACGCTGGACCCATCCAAACCATTTACGCCTTTTGGTACACAACCAAAAGTAGGCTCATCTTTTATTGTAGGCAGCAAAGAAATATTTCAAAAGAAACTGACACAATTAGGCCTTGTAATAGATTGGGATGATGTACCCGACAGTCTTGCTGATCAGCTGGATGAAGCCTTACATGAGTACGAACGTACATTGAGTTACCTAGATGTAAAGCGCAAGTTTCATACGGTAAAAACATTCGTATTAAGCAAAGGAAAATGGCAACTACTCGATTTACAAAAAGGAATATTTATTGAGGATAATTTGTACAACGTAATCTTTAACTGGACAAGGCCACAATCAAAATATGCCAACAAAATTTCACAGGCTGATATTGAACATGCCGTTATAAATATTACCCCCGGCGGCATACAGCCTACTGAAAAAAATTACGATAAAAACGAAGCCTATTCCAATACCTCAGTTGACGGGTTTATTAAGGTAGATTTAAACTCACCGGATTTTGGCCACAGTGCCTACCCTGCTGCTTTGCGAAATGCAGCCCAGACTGTAACGGTTGCCGTTACAGGTTCCGGCACTAATATGACGATGAAAGTATCGCCCACTTCTACCCTGCCGAAAGCGCCTTACACGCCCACTGTAAAAAGCTTTTCAGTAAATTATAAGGCATTGGGAGAAATTGATTTACAATCACCCTCGCTTGCATCATTCGAAGGAAAAGAAGGTAACTTTTTTCATTTGTCTTCTTTTGGTTTTGTAGAAATAAATAAATCTACCCAGCCAGTTGTTTCCATGCTCCCTGTCTACGAAAACGAAGGAGAATTGAATGTAGGATTTGAGAACCTGCTTCCCTCTTCCACATTAAAAGTATTGTTCCAGGTAGCAGATGGCACATCAAACCCATTAAAAGAAGAAACTACCATTGACTGGTACTATTTATTTAATAATAACTGGATACAATTTGAAAAAACAGCGCTGACAGATGCAACAAAAAACTTCACCCAATCTGGTGTGGTAACTTTTATTTTTTCTGAAAACATTAATACCGGTAATTCATTATTTAATCCGTCTTTATCCTGGATAAAAGCTGTAGTAAAAAAAGATACTGATGCAGTTTGTAAACTCATTAATATTCAAGCGCAGGCTATTAAGGCTACATTAAAAGCAGACAAAGAAAAACATATTTATTTTAAGAAAATACTGCCTGCAAACAGCATTAGTAAATTGTTGGTTGCAGATGCAGCTGTAAAAAAAATCAGTCAGCCTTACGATTCATTTAATGGCCGGTTAAACGAAGCCGGTGATCAATTTTACACCAGGGTAAGTGAGCGTCTTCGTCACAAACAGCGGGCCATTACTGCATGGGATTATGAGAAAATAGTGCTGGAACAATTCCCTGCCATTTACAAAGTAAAGTGCATCAACCATACCGGGTTAATTTCAGGCCAAACGCCCAACAGCACCAAATACAGCGAAACCGCACCAGGTTATGTAACTGTGGTTGCCATTCCTGATATGCGAAACCTGTCTTTTAAAAATCCATTGAAACCCTACACCAGCATTGGATTGCTGACAAATATTAAAGACTATCTCTCCAAACTTACTACACCGTTTGTAAAGCTGTATGTATTAAACCCAAAGTTTGAGGAAGTTCAGTTTCAGTTTGACGTAAAAATTACAACGCCCTTAGATGAATCATTTTACGTAAAACAGTTAAGCCGGGATATAGAACAATTTCTTTGCCCCTGGGCTTTCGGAAATGGAAAAGATATTGAGTTTGGTGGCAAAATTTCCAAGTCGGTTGTATTAAATTTTATAGAGGAAAGATATTATGTGGATTATGTTATCTGCTTTAAAATGAATCATTTTATTGACAGAGGACTTAGTACCCACAAGGAATTGTATGATGTGGAAGAAGCGGTAACTACCACCGGTATTTCAATCCTGGTTTCTTATTACGATGAAGTAACAACAACTCGTCACCTTATTAATGCAGGCGCACCCTGCCCATGCTAATGGAACAACAAACCATCATATCAAAAACAAGTAAACTCTCTACTGCAGAAGATTTTGAGCTGTTGAGGAAAACCGGTCGTGATTATATTGAAAGCCTGGGCAGCGACTTATGGACAGACTATAACGCACATGATCCCGGCATTACCATATTAGAGGCATTATGCTACGCCATTACAGAATTAGGCTACCGGTGCAATATTGATATTGCAAATCAACTAACCGATGCAGATGGAAAAATACCTGCTTCACAAGCGTTTTATACTGCCAAAAATATTCTTACCTGCAGCGCCCTTACCATCAACGATTACCGCAAACTGCTGGCCGATATTATTGGTGTGCACAATGCCTGGCTATATGCCGATGACAGGGACATTTTTAAAAATGGCCAACAAATTCCCATCAACGAAATACCCCTGTATGCAGATTGCAAACATGATCAGTTAACCACTGATACAACGCCCCATCCGCTTTTTTTATCAGGGCTGTACCGGGTACTGCTTGATTTGGATAATGATGACCAGTTTGGGGATTTAAACAAAGGTGACATCGAAATTTTTAATCCGGTTTCTACTATTCTAATTGATTCGTTCGCTAAATTTAAAGCAGGCGATATCAGCTTTACGATGGAGCTTCCTTACATCAATGAAGTGGATATTGATTTTGTAACTGCTGCATCCAATATCGACCAAATAACCAAAATAGAAGTAACGCAACAAGATGCGAAATGGAAATGTACGGTTACTACAGATGCCGTTGCAGCAGCACTAACTTTTATTATTACCGTTAACTTAAAACCATCCGGCAAAAAAATTGAACTGGCCGACATGCAGGATTTTATCACGGAAAAATATGTAAGTCAGATTTTTTATCAGTTTGGTAAAAAAATAGAAAAAATAAAATCGATACTGCTGTCTGTAAAAAAAACACTGCATGCCAACAGAAATTTAGGGGAAGATTTTTTAAAAATAGAAACCATCCGTGATGAGGAAGTAGCCATCTGTTGCGATATAGATGTGACGCCTGATACAGATATGGAAGCGGTGCAGGCTGAAGTATTTTACCTGATAGAAAATTACCTGAACCCATCCATCAACTTTTACCTGTTAAAAGAATTGATGACAAAAAAAATACCGGTTGATGAAATCTTTCAAGGACCCAGGCTAACTCATGGATTTATTGATACGACCGAATTAGCCGCAACACAATTAAGGGATGTAATTCGCACATCGGATATTATTAATTTGCTGATGGATATTCAGGGGGTTTTATCAGTAAGAAATTTTATGCTTACAAAATACGATGCCTATGGAAACCCGGTACCCGGCCAGGTTGGTTTAAAGTGGTGTATGCACATTATGCCAAGGCATAAACCTGTGTTATCGGTTAACCGCTCCAAGGTGGTATTTTATAAAAATAATTTCCCGTTAATGGCAACATATTCCGAAATACGGGACTCATTAAAACTAATGAGAGCCAGCAGGGAACGGCCAAAATTAAATGGCCAGCAAGATGATTTGCTGATACCATTGGGAACCTATCAACAATTAGATGAATACTGGTCCATACAAAACGACCTGCCCCAAACGTATGGAATAGGACAGGCAGGTCTGCCACTAACAGCCTTGCCATTGCGTAAAGCACAAGCCAAACAATTAAAGGCATACCTGTTGTTGTACGATCAATTGCTGGCAGATTTTTTCAGTCAATTATCAAACGCCAAAAATCTGTTTGGGCTCGATGATTTAAAGCAAACTTATTTCTCCCAATACCTTGATACTATACCGAATATTTTACCGGTTTATAAACAAAACCCGCCGGGTAATGCATTGCTCAAAGATGTATTCGCTAACCAGGATTCTACCCTTGGCTCTATCAATAAAGAATGGAAAAAATTGGTAGAAACGGATAGCCTGTTTGAGGATAGGAGGAATCATTTTTTAGATCACCTGCTGGCACGGTTTGCCGAGAGCTTCAACGAATACGTATTGATGATGTTCAGCATCAACTACAAAAACGGCACTGCCAAATCGATCAAATCAGAAAAACTCATTGGCAATAAAATAAATTTTTTAAAGGAATACCCGGCTATAAGTTATGCAAGAGGCACGGCTTTCAACTATTATCCACTTACAGCATTAAATGAAATTGATACTGCAAAACTGTGGGATACCGATAATGTTTCAGGCCTGGAAAAAAGAGCATCTAAACTGGCTGGTATTAAAAACTATTTCAGGCGTTTTTTATCCTGCATAAAAAATATTGAAATAAAAACTATCAAAGAAAAAGAAGTACAGGCGGATAGTACAGAATTGATTAAGACCTACTACGAATTTGCGTTCCAAAATAGGTTGGGCGATAAACTGATACAGAAAGATAAATATGAATCAAAGGCCGATTTGGAACTGGTTGTAAAAGAACTAATGGATTTACTAAATGATAAATCAAATTATCTATACGACAGTACTACACACAAAATTGAGGTAATCGGATCGGGTAATAAAGTGCTGGCAGTTAGTACAGAAAATTATCCGGTTAAAGCAGATGCCGACAAAATAATTAAACAATTTGAAACTGAATTTAAAGATGATTGCGGCGATGATGAAGGCATGCTGTTGATTGAACACCTGCTGTTACGTCCCCGAGAAAAAAATTATCAATTGATGCAGGTTTGTCTTGATAAGGATTGTGCATTTTGTGGCGAAGAGTACCCCTACACTTTCCGTGTATCTGTCTTTCTTCCCCACTGGACAAGCCAGTTTAACGACATGAATTTTAGAACCTATTTTGAAAATATGATTCGTGCCGAAGCACCTGCTCATATTATGCTGAAAGTTTGCTGGCTTGCTAATGAGCAAATGCGTGAACTGGAAATACTTTACCAACAATGGATAAATGCATTGGCAGCATATACCCATCAACCATTGGATACTGGCAGTAGAACAGCTTTTAAAATTGCAAATGATGCGTTGGTTCTTTTACTGCCAACCTTGCACACGGTATATCCCGAAGCTACTTTACATGATTGCGACGAAAGTATTAATACCAACCCGGTAATGCTGGGCAAAACAATATTAGGAACCATAAAACCTACAAAAAATGAATAACACAGATGCCTACACAATTTTTGAGGCCGACCAGGTTTTAACCAACGACCATCTAAACGAGTTATTTGACTACCTGGATATACAGGAACGATTAACCCGTAATAAGCTTATTGGCATTGGTATAGTATGTGGTTTGGAAATCAATAACCGCCCTGCCTCTATCAATATTTCCAAAGGCTGTGCTGTTACATCCAAAGGATATCTTGTTGTATGGGAAGATGCAGATCTAACCCAATACATTCCTTATACTTTACCCGCCAATCCATTGTATAAACCCTTTATAAATGAAGGCACCGGCAAGCAATACAGTCTTTGGCGCTTGCTGAGCGATGAGGATGCAAACGCTGTGGAGGCTGATAAATTACCCATCTTAAAACCAGATGGTTTTTTAAAGGATAAAATAGTGGTACTGTTTTTGGAAGCCAATGAAATTGACCTTAAAAATTGCGATACCCAAAACTGCAATGAAAAAGGCAGGCAGATGGAACTCACTGTTCGGCCTTTATTAATAGTCCGGGCTGATATGGAAGAAATTATATCCAAACAAAAAAAACTGAGTGGCGAAGATGGGCTAAGCAATAGCTACATCGAAAGACTTGGGCTAAAAGAAATTGCATTAAAAAGATTTGATGTAAGTGCAACGCCACTATCGGATGCGTTTGATATTTATGATGCCTATTTAAAATGCATGGATGATGCTACCCTTCAAAATATTGCAGATGCCTACTCACAATGCTACACCATTTTTAAACCCATTTTAAATAATTATACGGGAAACAATCCTTTTAAAACCCTGCAGGCAGATTTAAAAACCAAACTCGATACAATCAAAAAGTCGTTGCCAATCTATATCCAGTATTACTATGATTTTTTGGATGACCTGGTTAAAGCATACCAGGAATTTAAGGATAAAAGTTTTGATGTAATTACAGAATGTTGCCCCGATGAAGACCAGTTTCCCATGCACCTGATGTTGGGCGAAGCCACCGTGGATACGCAAGATTACATTCGTTCTCCCTTCCGGCAATACTTTATTTCATCACCTCTATTCAATAACCAGGCAGATTTATTAAATGAAGTAAAAACGCTTTTCGACCGTATGGTAAACCTGGTAAAAAACTTCTTCATTCCACAGTTCAATCTCAGGCAAACTGTGCCCATCCGCATCACGCCATCTAAGTGGAATAGTGCAGCTTTATCAGCAAGATCTATTCCATATTATTACAACATCAATAATGTTGTCCGTTCGTGGAATTGGTTAAAAACAACCAAAGGGAAATCAAATTTTAATTTATCGTACAACGCAGATAAATACCTGCCGGCTCCTGCGGACAATATTGTAAACCCAATGCTGTATAGTATTGATCAGTATGATTTTTACCGGATTGAAGGCCACCTGGGTCAGGATTTTTCAACAGCCTTAAACATAATTCTTTCAGCAAGAAACAGCAACCGCCTGCCCTTTGATGTAATTGCTTTAAAAGCAGGAACCGATGCTACCAATACCCCCGTAAAATACGATTGTCATTTTGAAGATCTGGAGGCTCAGTTTAAATTACTCCGTGCAGAGCTTGCCTGTAAAATGCACGAGCCGTTGTGTATTGCCGCAAAAGTGCCTTCCGGACTTCGGCTCATGAATATACCAATAGACAAGGCCTTTAATTTTTTAGAAACATTTAGCAGTGTGCACAGCCTTGCGTTGCAGGATGTAGTAACACAAAAAGACCTGATTATTACCAAATTTGTTCAAACATTCAGGTTTAGCAAAAAAGGCGATTTTTTAAATACCTATTGCCCGGTTGTAGCAGGAACATTGGGTAATGAATATATGCAGGCCACCAACAAATTCTTTCCCCGGCCCGCCCAAATAGACCTTACTTCTACTTTTGGTGCAAGGGCAGCATTGCTACACCTGATAGATATTACAGAAACCCTGATGCAGACCATAACAGGCGCCGCTACTATCTATAATTTTAACTATACCAATTTCAACAGAATATATGATGACATGATCAGTTACTTTACTGATTTTATGCAAGCCGTGCTGGCTGCAGATGGGCTGGAAAGAAAACTGAGTCCATTTCTGTATGGCATGCTGGAAGCTGTTGTTACCTGTTGTATTGATGAAAAATTAAATGCCTTTACTGCAGAATATATTAAACGGGTAGAAAAAATTCAAAAGCAAAATCTGTTGTCGGAATATTTGATAAATAATCCCGGTATCGATCATAAAGCCGGAGTACCAAGAGGGGGAACTTTTATTTTGGTTTACCATGAAGCTCCGCCCTCCAGAGCTACCCTTACTGCAGCAGGTAATACGATAAAAGCTTTATCCGGCAGCGCCATAAAAACCACTGCCACTACCACAAAAAAACTGGCAGAAACTACTGCCATTTCAAAAGACAATCTTTCCAAAATATTAAAGCTTTTTGATAACAATGAACTTGAGTTAACTAGTGCACAGGCTAGTACATTAAAAGATTTAACGCTAAAAAACTTTGGCGCAGCATCTATAAAAGATCCCTTTTTTATTGCCGATAAAGTGGTGGTAGCCGATTTTTATTTGCCGTACATATGTTGTTCCGATTGTCCGCCTGTGACTTATGTTTTCCAGAAACAACAGCAAATATTTTCAATAACCCCAACTATTTTTTGCTCCGATGACGAGAAACCATATGTACTAAAAGCCGATCCTACAATTGATGATATTAATAATATCGAAAACAAGAATGGATTAAAACTCGATAAAGATGCCTCCGGAAAAATTTCATTTACTCCATCAAATCAGGCAATTCAACAAACTACGGATTATACACTTATTTACAATGGTATTAGTGTTAGCATTAAAATTGTGTCTATCTTCCAAATAGAATTTAAGCCGGAACCAATTGCAACCGATCCGTTATCGAGGAAGTTTACAGCAAGCAACATTGACAATAAAAAGTTAGAATGGAATTTTGGTGATGGCTCACCGGTTTCAACTGACGCATCTCCTGTTCATACTTACCAGGTTCAAGACAATGAACAAAGTTTCCTTGTAACATTAACTGTAACAGATGGCCCCTGCAAAGTTACCAGCCAGCAATCGGTAATTATTACCAGGCCCCAAACGGTAAGTTTTGATATTGTCCCCAAAGTTTTTTGTGTTAGGGATGATTCCAGCAAAACCTTTACTGCACAGCCAGTTCCAAAAGAAGTTACAGACATAAAAAATCCGGATAATTTAATACTTGACAAAGATGCTGCCGGCAATATTTTCTTTGTACCTGCAAAACAGGATATTGGACAAACTAAAGACTTTAAACTTAGTTACCAGGATATTCCTGTGAACATTAAAATAGTTGTACCAGATGCCGGGTTCACGATGAACCTCGAACACAATCAATCACCCGTAGCTGTCTTCCCCATTCTATTAACGTTAAAAGCAAAACAAACAGATGCAGATGGGTATAGGTGGAAGATAATAACTCAATCAGGTGCCGGTTTTGATTTTGATAAACCTGAAGTACTGATTGATTATAGCAAGCTCGGCATTGGCGCAGGCTCCCAGTTAACCATTCTTTTATCTACAAACAATAACAAGCAAACCGGTGTAAATTGCCGGGAGGAAAAAGAGTATGTTTTAACAGAAGCTATTTTCGGAAAGCATTTGAACAACGGGCCGTTTGATAACCTTACTTCAGCGTAATGCAATTGAACAATATCCATATTATTCAAAAGCAGGTACTGGAAGTAGAGATGGAAAACCCTGCCGACGCCTTTCAATTCAGGAACAGGCTGGGAGCTGTATTTCATGAAAAGATATTGCCGGGATTGGAAATATTATTTGATGAGATTGGCACTAATAACAGGTTGATAAGAATGGATAGGCTGGAGATTGAACTCGGAAATATAGAAGCAAATAATTGGGAGAATAATTTAGCACAAAAAGCAATTCAACAAATTAGGCAGGCTTTACTGATGGAAAATCCGGCATGGAAAATACAGGCGGATGATAGCAAAATAAACACTGAGTTTACTACCATTAGTGATGCAGAAAATATACATCCTACGGAAGAGTTAAAGGAGGCCGACTTTATGAACGCCTTCTTTTTCTTTTTAAAAACAGGCAATTTTCCATGGTATGCATCTAAACAGGCAGCATGCCGAGAGCTGTTAAAAAAATGGATAACCAATGAAGCTCCGTTAGGTTTTAAAGAACTGCTGAAAACGTTAAATGCTGTTGAAATAACAAGATTGATATACCAGTTTGACGAGCAGGTGTTAAACGAACTGATTAAGCAGTTGCTGCCCCAACAAAAGGCTTCTTTTTACAACGAATTTATAGAAGCAATCAATTTTTTGAGAACTCATTTAACGCCTGATTATAAACCTGACTATAAGAATACCATCTCACTTAAAAAAGCATTTTATCTCCCCTTTTTTAAATGGCTAACAGATAGCAATACAATTGATTTATATATTGTTTATTGCAAGGAATTGGCTGAGTTGTTACAAATTGAGTTCAGCAATATTATTAATCAGCAACACTTTAATTTAATATTGAGCAAAGAAAAAAATACCATCCTTAAAAAAATAAATGAATTGATTGCCGTCTCTGTTCGTTCACCCATAATTAAAAAAAAACAAATACTCAACGATACAAAAAATGAAAATATTACAGATGCCCAGTATGTAGAAAATGCAGGTTTAATTTTATTGCACCCGTTTCTACAACAATTTTTTAAAGAAATTCAATTAACAAAAGACGATCTGTTTACTGATGAATATGCCCGGATGAAAGCCGTGCTATTTACACAGCATCTTGCGTACGGAACAACCCTGTTTGAAGAGCCCGAATTAATTATAAATAAAATCCTGTGTGGCTATCCGATACATGAGCCAATTATCAGGGAACTGGAAATTACACTCAAAGAAAAAGCAGCAGCAACCAATCTGTTGCAGCAGGTAATACAACTGTGGCTCAAAAATAATGTACAGGTAAATGGCACTATCGAAGGACTACAGCAATCCTTTTTACAAAGACCCGGCAAGCTGGTGCAAAAAGATAACAACTGGCATTTACTGGTGGAGCAAAAACCATACGACATGCTGCTTGCTTCCCTTCCATGGGGAATTGGAATTATTAAAACGCCCTGGATGGATGGCATACTTTGGGTTGATTGGGCGTAACTAAAAATAAAATATTCTCAACTTGCCGGCATTTAAAATATGGAATTAACCAAAAGGCATAATAAAAAAAACGCTCCTGTTTCTGTAAAAAAATATACAGAGCGTTTCTTTTCTTTTGGTGCAGGTTCAGGCGTTGCTGCCCCTTTTTTTCAACCAAAACTTATCATCAATACACCCGGCGATGTGTTGGAGCAGCAGGCTGATGCAATGGCAGAGCAGGTAATGAGCATACCAGCTTTTACACCTGTTGCAAAACAAACCACCTCGCCTTCACCGGTAAAAAAAATACAAAGAAATGACGATGGCCCGAGAGAGGAAAAGCAGGATACTGATACAGGCGGATTGACAGCTGTTGGAGAAAACCTTCGGGAAAACAATCAATTGTTCCCATCTTTTATTAAAAGAAAAACAACTGTCGTAGATAGAAAAGTAGCTGACATTGAAAAGGAAGATGAACTGCAAAGAAAAGAGGTGGATGAAAAAGACCCGTTGGATCTGCTACCTGTTCCGGAAAATAACGAAACGGTAGTCAGCAGAAAAGAGACTGGGAATACTGCCGAACCAACTGCAACACAAACCGTAGAAAAGGTATTGGCTGCTCCGGGTAATTCTTTGGAAGATGAGCCAAGAGATTTTATGGAAGACCGGTTTCAATACGATTTTAGCAATGTTAAAATTCATGATGATTCCAAAGCACACCAATCAGCTTCAGACATAAAGGCCCATGCCTATACTCATCAAAACCACATTGTTTTTGGAGTGGGGCAATATAATCCATCATCTGATGAAGGGAAAAAATTATTGGCGCATGAGTTAACGCATGTGGTGCAGCAGGGCGCAGTCCGGAATGAAATACAGCGGTCAGTGATTTTAGGAAGCCCTTTCGGGAATATGCCTGATATTCAACCTTATGAATCAGATTCCACTAATATAGCTGGTCTCTTGCAGGATTGTCGGAGTATGGCTACCGCTAATAGTGTTACCGGTCTTCAACACCTCCTTGTATTTACACAGTCTGGTTTAAGTATTTTTAATCTTTCAAATACAAGGGTGTTGCATCAATATACACGGAGAGAAGGCTCTCCGTTGTTACCTACTGGTTTTTACAGTATAGAAGGGAATGGACACAGAAGTTACATCGTACATCACCCACCTGGAGTCGATGTGTCACAATTAGGTTTACGCCTTCCTGCACCGTCAACATTCAGTGAAGAAACCAGGGCATTACATGGGCAAAACACGGGGCACCTATTGGATGATTATTTAATGTTGCAGGAGAGTGACCTGATACATGAAGGCTATTTTCCGGCAATGATGGTGGTAGCTATTTTACCTGCAACCGGTGAAGGTGAAGCAGGTATCCCACAGGTTACACCCTGGGCCCAATCACAAGCAAATCTGGTAACCCAAACCATGGGGCTTGGCAGCAGAACCGGGGCATCTGGCGCATCAGGAGCTGATGCCACTACCGCACCTGACACACCCCCATCGCAAAGAGATACTGTTGCAGATTCTCGGCGGCCCGACCGTATTGTAGTTTGGCCAAGAACAGACGGCAAACAATTTTTAAATGTTTGGGTAGGTGGCCGGGATGGCGAGCATGGTGGCGTTGCAGAAACGGTTGAGTTACACGAAGGTGAAACCACGGAAGACCTGCAACAGCGGGTAGAGCAGGCCACAGAAACTGCAAGACAGGAGTTGACCCGAAGAGCTGTTAATGAAGAAAACAGGATAACAGGCGGAGGAGTGCCTTACAATGAATGGACGTATAGAGCGGGTGAGTTAGGAACAGGTCCACGGCCAAACCGGCCTTCTTACCGGGCAACCATGTCGGGGCCCGAAGTTACGGTTCGTGATGGTACCGGAAGCTATGGAATGTCACTACATTACGAAGATGTTTACCCAGATTTGTTAGGACAGGTATCTGCTGCATTCAATGGTTCCGATTACGTATGGCAAATCATAGATATTACATCCCTGTACCAGCAAGTTTTGCAGGAGCGTGGCGCAGCCGTGCAACATCAGCAGGAACAATTAAACCGCCACGAAATACCAACACCCATTACGCCAGGAACGCAGGACCAGGAGTTTACCCAAACCGGAAATGCTACACCTGTTGGAAGCATGCATACGGTAGGCCATTTTGAAGCAGACATAAGGGATTTGGAAAGAAGAGATCGAAATTTTACAGAAGATATTCGCCAATCTGCTTACGACCTTGCGCATCCCCTAAGCAGCCAGGATGGATCTTCCGGAGCGGCTGTACGTAGCGTGCTTATGAATACGTTTAACCTTGCCACTATTCCGCTGCATGCTATCACGACGTTGGGCGGCTGGCTGGTAAGGGCTTTCAGCAGCATATTCAATACCGACCCGGCTTACGAAAAAGAAATTCCTTTTCCTAACAGAGATGGATATTACCTGGTAAGATGTATAGCACAGCCCAGGGTTATTGGTGATGGTGAAAACGCTTTGCGAAGAATGCCAAGTGTAGCCGTGAAAGTTGTAGAAGTTAAAGAGATACAGGCACGTACCGCCCAGGAGATGACTTCGCAGCGGCAAAACCTTGAGTCGGTCATTTTAGAATTATTACTTAGTTACCGGCTTACACCAGATGAAGCACAGCGGCTACCAATAAGGCAGGCGCTGGAAATTAAAGTGCAGGAGGCTGCTCAAACCCACCGTTCGTTCTTAAATACAGAAATACAAAACCGGAGAGATAATCTGCAGTTAAGACAACACGAAAGAGAAGAAAGAGGTGTAACAGATGCAGACCCTGTGGAGGACAGAATAAGGGAAGAAATTGCAATACTTAGCCAGGGAACGGCAGAAGGCAGCGGTTTAATATCTGCCATTATTGCAAACCAAATTGTAGTAAAACAAAGAGAAATGGAGCAATTAAGTCCGGGTGATATTTACCGGGCAAGAGACCTGAGGCACCAGATAGAACAATTGCAACATCGGCTTGGAACCGCACAGGCAAGGGAAGCTGAAATGAGCGGCGGCGGACAACAAATTGTACGGCCTGAAGCATTATTTGTGAACGAGGAAGATGGACAAACCATACCGATTTTAATAGAAATAGGACAGGTGGGTAGTCATTCCCATGGCTTTACCATGCGGCTCAGTGATATTACCGGAACAAGCAGCGATCAATACGATAGCGACGGTGCCACAAGAGCCGCAGCAGTACGTCATTCTATTGCTGAATATGCCGGTCATTTCCCATATGGGCGAGGCTATCTTACTGTTCGTTTTCCCGAAGGAAATATTGACTTGAATTTCGGTATAACAGAACCTATAACTGTGAGGTGCAATCCACGGGATACCGCACAGGCTTCCGAACGACTGGACGAACTACTACAGATACTGGCCATTGTTGGATTGTTTATACCTGGTGTTGGATTGGCAGTTGCCGCCGTTGGGGCTGCTTTATCAGCAGGACGACTTTTAAACCGTTTAAACAACCACACATTTGAGTGGGACACCAACACCGTGATGGATGTTTTAAATATTGTGGGCGCAGTTGCTGGTGGTGTAAGACATATTGCAGGTGGACGGCTCGTGATTGCTCAACGCATGTTTGCCATAGTACCCGAAAGTGAAGCGTTTGAACAATGGGTTACAAGACTTTCCAGATTTAACAGGGTAGTTGATTTTGTTGATACCTCCGTTAACCATGTAAGCTATATGCTGGGCATGATGGAGACAGTGAACAATTTCCTTGAAATTCAACAGGGAGAAGCCAGTGGTTCTATGACCCATGCAGAAGCACGCCGCCGCAGGGCAGGATTGATGGCACAGGCCATGTACGACCAGTTTATGCAGCATGGTCAGGATATGGTGGATGCATACCGTGGTGATGGTTCCAGAATAACCCACGACGAAAGAGAAGGCAGTACTTTGCCGCATGATGTACCCCCACCACACGATGAAACCCGCCGTACCGAAGTACCGGATGATACTACCGGACGGCCGCATGAAGAACGCAGCCCACATGCCGGCGGCGGCGGAGCCCCATCTGCACCAAGACCCCAATTTACTGGCAACCCTGCCGAACGGGTTCGACAGTTTTTGGGTAACCGGGAAAATGTGCAGGCCCTTCTTAGGGGAGAGCCGCATGCTTTTGGCGAGCTTTTACAGGTTCATGGTAACTGGAGAGACCTGATAATGATGCTGCAGGGTGAAGCACATAATGATATGTACCAGTACCTGGTGGATGGATTGCAAACCCACCGGGATCAAATTAGTGCAGATCTTGCCGAACGATTTGGCTTACACTTAAGCGATCCAAACGCAAGTACACATCCTTCAAGCGACATTGACCTGGCTACAACCGGCACCGATGCAGGCGCACGTATGACGGCAGCCGAACGTTATATGCGGGAACATTATGGAGCCAACTGGAGCGATCAACTGCGGATTAATTTTTATACTGAAGCAGAAAGGTTATTTATGTACGAGCAGGTAAGACCGCACATGACCGAAGCAGCATTTAGTCAACTGCAGGGCCGTATAACCAACCTGGCAGAAATATTGAATTTTGCCAAGATGCTGCAACATGCAACAGGTAATCCTGAAAGTATTGCAAGGGTAGAACAATTGATGACGCATTTAAATGCAGACCAACAAGCACAGGTAAGAGCAAGAGCAGCTGAAACACCAGCCGACTCGGCTGCAAGAGCGCAACAACTGCATGCAGATGTAGATCATCTTGCGGTAAGGTTCGAAGCCTTGCGCACAAGTTCGGGCACAACTATTCCAGCAGCTGCTATTGGTCCATTATCGGAAACGATACCAGCACATCTTCGTGAAGCTATAACCCGTGCTGTTACCCCCGATGAATTGCGGGTGGCACTTGCTTCTGCAATATCCGAATTACAGATGGAGGCAAACTTCCGCACCACCGAAGCTTATATTAGTCCGGGTGCCGGCAGACAGGTAGTTCGTGAGGTAGCCGTATCTGGCCACGAAGCCTACCAAAGTGCTTTGGGACACCTGGAGATGATGGAACATGCAATTCACCAGGCCGGTGGAAATGTGGAAACTGCTGCAAGAGAATATGAATTGTATAAGTACATAAACCGTTTTATCGTAGCCATGCAATTGGCCGGTATTCCTGCTAATTCATTTATGTTGATGTATTACCAGGCAGCCCACGATATCTACCGCAACAGTCGCACTTCTTTGCAGGATGTAAACCGGCAAGACATGGGTTATCTCCTGGCAATGCACAATCATTTTGTTAGCGAAGCTGCCGCAGTACTACCTCAAATGCGGGAAGCTGCCATGCAGAATCCTTCCCTTTGGAACAGCGTACCAAGGTCTCTTGAGGCCACAGGTACAACTATCCGGGATACATCCGCACAACCACCTTCCACTGTTACCCCATCTGCTGCGGCGCATGCTACGCCATCCGCCACAGGCGCAGTTTTAACGCAATTGGGCACCATAGGATCGTTGTTGGGTACAGGAAGAGGGATGGTTTCCATAGCTGATGTACCCATACTCCGAAATAGTGCTTTGAGAGAAAACGAAACACTTGCAACTTATGCAAACGGAAGATTGGTGCTTGAGCTAGGCCCTAATGCAGGTCACGAGCAAATTCGTCAACACCTGGATACCATCAGGGTATTACAACGGTACGAGGGAACCTTAGGGCTTATAAGAAGATTGTTTTCACAAATAGGTGAATTGTTGGGTATGGGTCCGGGTTTTGGCAGCCGTGGCCATGAGGCCAGGCAGGAAGTTACCAAGTTATTAGGAATCAGGGCCAACCTTGAAGTTAGGAGGCTTGCTATTGAAGCAGCCATGCAACGGGTTAGTGAAAATGGATCGTTGGCAGTTTTGCAGGAAAATTATGAAGCATTACTAAGTGAGATATCCAGTATACAAAGTCAGGTTGGTACGCATCAAAGTGAGGTGAACTCTACGGCTGTTGGTCGTGGTAGTATCGGCATGGCCAGCACTACAGCAACCGGTCCCGTTATGACGGAAAGTAATCCTGTCTTCAGGCACGAACCCGAAGTAGGACAAAGCCGCCGTTACCGGGACAGGGGAGGAACGGAAGGAATCGTTTCGAGACTTACACAAACTACACTTGCAATTATTACCCGACTGGGACAAACAACCGTTCGGGCCAATTACCAAAGTTGGGTTACCCCTGCCCAGGTAGGTTTACCAAGTGGCAGGCATGGCTTTGAGGCACTTCATGCCATTGGACCAGGAATAGGTCACGAAAGCCCTTATGGTATTTATTTTGGCCCATGGCGGGTTAACCAGCTTTTGCAAAGAATTGGTATTGAAAGATTTATTGGTGATGTTGGTAGCCATGTGAGAAGTGGAAAAGAAATATTGTTAAGAGTGGAAGTTGAAAAAGTAACCATGCCTGTGGTACAGGCCGATGGAACTGTTTTGCAAGTTGATTTTTTAAAGAGTATTACTTACCAGTTATATGGCGACTCAATACGACCCGGCAATAGCCTTTTTGAATTAAGTATTGAAGTAGCCCGGCCAAACGATCCTGTGTCTGATATTCATTTTGATCCGGATTCAATACATCTAAGCCATTCAATCAATGACTTTACAGATATGCAGCAGGTATCTATATCGTTTGAGCCAGAGTTTTCAGCAACCGACCCAATAGATGAGTAAAATAATAGTCACAAAAAACTATACTATGCAACGCTATTCAACAAAAAAGAAAACAAGTAAGTACAGTTCTAATACCAGCACCCATACCTTCTTCCAGGGGCAGGGCCACGATGCAGACCTGGAGCAAACTGTGGCCAAAGCTCCCACTACAACCGCACTACTACTTACCGATGCACAGGTAACCAGTGCAAGGGCTTTTATGCGCAACAATTATGCACCCGAAAGCATTGAATTATTGAGAAGCAGGTTTGGCCTTTCGGATGGCCGGCAGGTAGATAGGGAACTGGTTTTAGCAGTAGCACAATACCAGGATACGAATGATCTTACTGTTGATGGAAAATTAGGCGAAACTACATTCAATACTATACAGGCAGAAGGTGGGGAAGTAATGCAGGATGTAATTATGTTTAGCGTTATGAGCCCTGTCAGTGGCAGGATGGTGGTGAATGGTGGTCCCGGTATTACCAGTTTTTCCGGTCAGTTTATTATTGAAATACATTTTCCTCCGGGAGAAGATTGCAGTAAATATGAATACCGCCAGTTTATTTGTGGCCGGGTAGAAATGTTGCCAACCGGCGCAGACCCTGCCGGACCCATGACCGACTTACGCAGCCTGTTTACCGTGCCCGGAGGGCTTCAGCCCATACCCAATTATACACAAGATGGCAATTCAGGACTAACACCCCAACGAATGGGACATAGAAGTGGTCCGGGAAGTTCAAGCCCACTGAATCATTATGTAAATGCAGATGGTTCAGAAAACCAGCGGAATGGTTGTATTTTCCGTGGAGAAGATTTCCCGGCCATTACAGGCCGCATTACAAACACCGGCGAGCAATACGAATTTGACTTTAGGTTTGTGGGACAAATTGTTCATAAAGACCGGGGCGTTATTGCAAGAAAATTCTGGAGTGTACGAGAAGATTTTTTAATTTAAATCTTATAACTCAAGATTTTTCGACATTGATTTTTTGAGGTTCCAATTATCATTATTACACTGCCGATGCAATGGAAATGGTAACCAGTAAAAGATATTTTAAAGCAGGAAATTATTAACCAATATGCCACCAACCATCATGCCATCCGATGAAACATTCACAAGGTTCAGCAACTATGTTAACAATAGGCTGCAATTACATTTTGCTGCAAACGGCGAACAGGTTCCGTTAGGGGAATTACCCGAAATTGACAGCACTGCATTCAAAGGTAAAAAGTTAAATCACTATGAAACGATTATCCTGCTTACTGCATTGTCGGCTCATGTTCAGCCGACGCTGTTTGAAAATGCCATTCAACAAAATATGCCTAAGGGCGGCGAGTTTCCGGAATTTGGTGGAGTGAAGGGTACTAATACCAGATACATGTTGCCTACCGGTGATACGGCACTTTTTTTATTGGCTGGAACCGATACGGATAAACGCAAACAAGTACTTCGGTATTTTGATGCTTCGCATTGGTTTTGGACAGATTTTGTGCTGTGGCTGGAGCATGTAAAAGAAGGTGAGCCACGTATGAGCGGTAAGCTTATTTTACACCAGGAGTATGTAGATTTACTTACTACCGGCATGGTTGCAAAGCCAGCATTTAGCCCGGAATTTCCAGCCAAACTGGTTACCACAAAAATGGAATGGCAAGATGTTATTTTGGCGGCCAAAACAGCCACGCAAATAGACGACATCAAAATCTGGTTACATCATAACAGAACTTTTTTACAAACCTGGGGAATGGAAAAAAGAATTAAACCCGGGTTCCGGGCCTTGTTTTACGGACCTCCCGGCACAGGAAAAACTTTAACCGCCACGCTACTGGGTAAGCAATTTGAAAAAAATGTTTATCGCATCGATCTGTCGCAGGTTGTATCCAAGTATATCGGCGAAACAGAAAAAAATCTGGAGAAAATTTTTATGAGGGCAGAGAACAAAAACTGGATATTGTTTTTTGATGAAGCAGACGCCTTGTTTGGCAAGCGGAGCAATGTGCAGAATGCACACGACAAATATGCCAACCAGGAAGTAAGTTACCTGCTGCAACGGGTAGAAGATTTTCCGGGTTTGGTGATTTTGGCTTCTAATTATAAAAGCAATATCGACCAGGCATTTATCCGAAGGTTCAATAGCATTATTCATTTCCCCATGCCCAACCAGGCAGAGCGATACGCCATATGGAAAGCCGCCATACCACCCAAAGCCACGCTGGCAAACGATGTTGACCTGGCGACTATTGCTGCAAAATATGAACTTAGTGGTTCTGCCATTGTGAGTGTAATTCATTATGCTTCTCTGCAAACTATTTACCAACACAGCACCTGCATTTCGAAACCAGACATACTGGAAGGCATAAAAAGAGAATTTGAAAAAGAAGAAAGGGTCTTTAATGGATAATAATTACTGAAAAAAATAGCCAGCTTTTATTAATAGTAACATAAATAAACAAGCATGTAAAATAAACTGCCTGCAAAAGAAGAGGTAAGTTTTCATTATTAATTGTTTGCTGATACTCATATTTTGTCGGCTTTTATTTTCATAACACCAACCAATAAAAACATCTTGCACAAGATTGGCTTTTTATTTCTTAACACTTCATGTACGGATGAGTATTTACTACCATATTTTTTTTGATGGATTTATCTATATTTAATCTGTACAAAATTTACCATACTGTGAATTTTGAAAACAGTAAAGTCTTTAACCCCAATTTTGCAGTAGAAAAAAATGAAGCCATTTTGTCTTCATTGAATAAAATCTCTACTGCATAGCAGTTGGATTTTAGTAAATTAAATGATTGATAAACAGGCACTATTTTTTACACACAAGATGCAAAAACTGCTATTGCATCTTGTGTGTTTGTCTAAAAAAGGGCTACTGCAAAATCTGGGTTTAACGATTCGCAATTTCAATTAGCTCCTGCAATCAATAATCTTATTTTTTACAATGAAATTGACATATTCCCCGGTGTTATTTTAGAAAATAATTACACTGCCATCAAAAAAATAATTCAGGAAACAAAGCAATACGAATTGTTTTTGCAACAAAAAGGCCGTCGTCCCAATTATGATGTATATGCTTGCTTTCAGCCATTTAATGAAGCGGTAAAAGCCCTTTATCCTTTTTTGAAAAAACTTCAGCAGGAAGTTAAAAAAGGGGATGTGATTTTAAATATGTGGGATAGGTCGGGTTGGCTCACCACCCTACTTTCCGGGTTATTTCCAGAGCAACATATCATTACTACCTGGGAAGGCAATAAGGATATCCTCGGCTATAAAGGCTTTTCATTCTGGATGAAAGAAAACAAAAACGTAACTATTTTATTCTGCGATTTAAATGCCCGTTGCCCATTAAAGAAAAGTGTATAGCATTTTCTGTTGGCTTGGATGCCTTTCATCGGTTCAATCAACATTTATTGATTAATGAATTGATGAGAGTAGTGAAAGATGATGGTGCAATTATTTTTCCGCATGTACATCTAAGCAATTCGGAGCCTGAACCTTTTTTTGAAAGAGGGGGGAAACAACGACATGGAAAAGAGTATACCGAGGCATTTCAACTTTTAACAGCCAATACCAATTGGAAAGGTTTTGTTTTTTCGGAACCTGCTTTGTTTAGGGCAAATGATATTGATTGTGCAGCATCTATTGAGGTAATATCCAATCCCAATACAAGTGATTACAATGCAATGCTTGCACTTTTACCAAAGGCATGGGAAAAGATATTTTTGAGTGCTTTTACTTTAAAAGATATTTCATCAATTCAGGACTCTTATATCCTTGTAAATCCATTATTAAAAATTGATCTGCACCAGCAGTGGGTTTCCATTGATTTTAATCACGTGAATGGTGCTGCCGGATCATTGTTAAAACGTCATCCTGTTTATTTGGAGCGGATAAAAGATTTAGAAGATTATCACATTACAGAATTGGCAGCAAAGACAATATATCTGGCCAATAAAGGGTTTTCAATTAATGAAATTTGTAGTGGTTTAAATATTGACACCAATACAATCATTGCTGAATTGGAAATTTTAGAAACTGCAGGATTGGTGCAGGTGTTGCCCATATCTTATGACGGATTCCGGTTGCAAAATCACCTGATATCACAGCAATACATCATTCTAAAATACAAGCAACATTTAAAAGCGCTGTGGAAAAATTCGGTAGCGCTTTTTGCTGAAAATATTGCATTGGTTTCCTTAATAGATGGCAGTGAGTTTACCTACCAGGATTGTGATGACATCATCAAAACCATCGGGTTTACCCTGCAAAAAAGCAATATTAAAAAGGGAGATAAAATTATCATCTGTTCCAAAAGCCATTCAGAAGCTATCCTATTATTTTGGGCTTGTATGCAAGCAGGTGTTGTGGTGGTTCCAATTGGAATGCATTTGCCAGCCGCCGCTTTTGCTTATATCATAGAACAAACCAACCCTGTGTTATGCTTTACCAATCAAAGCGTTTTAGCCGAAAATAAATATAGCTTCGGAAATATAACTACCATTCTTTTTGATGAAGCAGAAATGGTGGAAAGTAATAACGGACTTTATTTTTCAAACTGGTTAACAGAAGAAGAATTTAGCTATGAGGAAGCAACTATCTCCCATATCGATGAAGCAGTTATTTTATTTACTTCCGGATCTACTGGAACACCAAAAGGAGTGCAACTTTCTCATGGTAATTTATACCGGAGTGGCCGGTTGATAACAGAAACTTTTTGTTGGGAAGCCGAAGATCGCTTTTTAGCATTTGGTGGTTTAGATAGTATGAGTGGTTTACGCAATGCTACTATCGCACCCGCTCATGTTGGTGCAAGCGTAGTTATTCCTACAGAAGGTACCGGTAATAATTTGTTTAACATCGTTGAAGATGTTGCTCAAAACAAGGTTACTATTTTGGGGTGCAACCCGGCAATGCTGCATCAACTTGTAAAGCATACAAATAAAATAGGAAGCCAGCTAAAATCTGTTAAAACGCTTATCTGCACAGGCAATAAATTAAGCAACACACTAAGGGCAGATTTTAAAAATGCTTACAATTTACCCATACTCAATTATTACGGATTAACAGAAACTACCGGTATCTGCATTTCCCAATCAATGGCAGATGTGCAAATAGATTTGGATACTATTGGAAAACCAATTGACTGCATTGCCCAGATTGTAAATGAACAGGGAGAAGTAATGCCAGCAGGGGAAGAAGGCGAACTGAGGATTTTTAGTGAGAACCTGATGCAGGGCTATTTTAAAGATAAAATTCAAACAGCGTTGGTGCTTAAAAATGGATGGTTTTATACCCTGGATTTGGCCAGGTATACAACCGATGGTAATATTGAGCTCATTGGCAGAAAAAGGAATATTGTAAAAACAGCTACCGAAGAGTTGGTTTACCTAAGTGTGGTTCAGCAATTTATTAATAGTCTTTCATTAGTAGAAGATTGTTATGTATGCTCTTATCAAATAGAGAATGCTGAAAAAATAGCTGCATTCATTGTGCTGAAAAAAGGTCTTGATACAGATGAGCAGGCAGTAAAGCTGGAAATTAAAAATGCCATTGCAAAAAATTTAGGAGAAAATAAAGTGCCCAATAAGATAACATTTTTACAAGAACTGCCTTACAGCGATAACGGCAAATTATTAATCAATCAACTAAATAATGAGTAAAACCAACATTAACAGCTTGTTTGAAACATTATGTTAACCGGCTTTAAGCAAAATTTTATTTGCTCAAATGCAGGATAATAAAATAACCTCCGGCCGACTGACAGAAGAAATAGGAAAACTGCATGCCATCTTTCAAAAAAATAGCGTTAAAAAGGGAGATAAAGTAATTCTTTCTACCAATGACGATTATTATACTGCACTATTTTTTTTGGCATTTCTGCGTTATGGAATGGTAACTATATTTATCGATCCTGATGTGCCTGCCAGGCGTGCAATGGCCATTATCGAAAAAACCGGCGCCAATATTTTTGTAATGGACAATGAGTTGTTTTTAACTAGAGGTATTGATACCAACGCAGGCTCTTTTTGTTTAAAAATAAATAAAGAAGTACAAAAGAAAGGGATGCTTTTTGATAGATTGTTAAAAAGTAAAAAAGCAGCAGTCCCTACGGATGAATCTATTTTTCCTGCCATTTTAAATACTGCTGTTGAAGCCCCACAAACACTTGAAAACATTGAAGCGGATGATGTAGCCTATATTTTATTTACATCTGGCACTACTTCCGATGCAAGGGGTGTAATGATATCTCACGGAAATCTTTTTGCTCATTTGCACACGCTAAAAAAAGTTTATGGGCTAACAGAAAATGACCGGATATTAAATATTTTGATGCTTTACCATGCAGATGGAATTATACAAGGTCCGTTATTAACAGCCTTTAACCAGGCCACCTGAATAAAGGCTGTTCGTTTTGATCTGTCAAATATGGGTGATCTTTTCAATGCCATTTATAAACACCGGATTACCCATTTTATTACGGTGCCTACTGTTTTATCTTTTATTAATAAATTTCACGAGGGATATGAAGACAGTTTTCAAACAGAAAATTTTAAATTCATTATTTCTGTTGCCTCCAAATTAGAACTCAAACTATGGCAAGATTTTGAGCAAAGATTTCATACCAAATTATTGAATGTATATGGACTAACGGAAACCGTAGCTGGCTCCTTATTTTGTGGGGTAAATAACTTCCCCCGTAAGGTTGGCACAGTTGGTACGCCAATAGATTGCGAAGCAAAAATAATAAAGAAAGATGGCAGCACAGCCCAGTCCAATGAAGCTGGTATATTGTGGTTAAAAGGCGATCATATTTTCAAAGGCTATTTAAACAATGTTGCTGCCACAGAGGCTGTATTGATTGATGGATGGTTAAATACCGGTGACGTGGCCACACGGGATGAAGAAGGCTTTTATGCCATAACAGGGAGAGAAAAAAATACCATCAATACCGGTGGTATTAATATTTATCCGGAGCAGATTACAGAAATGATCAATACACATCCAAAGGTTCTGGAAAGTATCTGTCTTGGTTTGGCAGATGAAAATTTTCAGGAAAAATTGGTTTGCGCCATGGTAATTAAGCCACATGAAACATTGGATAAAACTGAGCTACTTACTTTTTTACGACCATTATTAGAACAAACTCAACTGCCGAAAAATTTCTATTTTTTTGATGATTTGCCTATGGGACTTTCGGGTAAAATTCAAACGAATGCAGTAAAGAAAATGATAGCAGCAATAGAAGATAAGGATGTTGACATGAGTGCTGCCACAACTGCCATTACTATAATAGAATCTGCGGCAGAGGCTTTTGGAATGGATAAATCATTGATTAAAATGAGCGATACTTCCAACAGTATTGATGGATGGGATTCAATGGCCCATCTTGTTTTTATCACAATTTTAGAAAAAAGGTTTGCCATTCAATTTTCTACTGCCGAAATGATGAATATGAACAGGTTAACGGCTGTGGAAAAGATAATTAGCGGAAAGCATAAAGCGAGTTAATTATGAAGACAAATATTCCACCTGTAAAGATATGGATATGGGTATGGGTTACTTTTTGCCTGTTGCAGTTGATTGTAATACTTTATTACCATAATCCCAAACATAGCAGCGTCAACGAAAATTCTTGTATCAGTCAATTAAGCGACATGAAAAGGGTGTTTGTCCAAAAGGATACACCTACTTATAAGGCTGTAATTATTGGCTCTTCATTGGTAGCAAATGGAGTGGCTTGCCCGGATGAAATTGAAGGAATATTAGCAGAATATCCAACAAAAAATATAGAACTAAATAAAATCTAAAAACCCAATGACCAATTTAAACAGCTGGTTGAAAAGAATAAAATAATTGATGAGCTTTTATTGCTAAAGCCAGATTTGGTTTGTCTGCAAACGGAATTTGCTGCGATCGGGTTTAAGGAAATTGAAAAATATTTTTACACTGATTTTCAAAAATACGTGCAAACACTTGCCTTTAGAAATACCAGGTTGGTTAAGGATATTTTTAAAAAAGGAAAGGTAGATTATATCAAATGCGAAGATAATTTCATCGATTTTGAAGTAGTGGAAGATTCAATGAAATATAAGCCGGTTGAGCGGTTTGTTAAAAATAACACAGAGGTACAATTTGTAGTAGAGCAGTTAAAAATATTAAAAAAGGCTGGTATAAAGGTTGTATTGGTAGATATTCCAAGGCCACAACAGGTAGAGAAAATAATGTACACCGAACCCTTTAGAAGTGACCTTACTGCATGCTTAAACATTTACCAGCACGAAATTGATGCGCCTCTTTGGAGATATACCGGCAAACCGATGTATTTCAAATATTATTTTGATGGAGGGCATTTAAATAAAGAAGGCAGGCATTTATTTACAAAGAATCTTTTACACAAAATTATTAAAGAAATGGAGACAAAAAAATGAACCTACTATTAATTGCTTTGGCTGCTTGCATACCCTTAATTTTATTAGCATGGTTGCTGCCCGAAAAGTGGTAATTGCTACCGGTTGTAATTGCCACGGCTGTATTTTTAGGGTTTGTTTCTCCCGTTTCGTTAGTGATTTTAACGCTCACCTCATTAATTACTTTTTATGTATTAAACAGCAATGCTTCTCAGCCAGCGGCAACGCTGGTTATTGTAATTCAGTTGAGTGGTGTTTTATTGCTTTTTAAATTGCAAACGGTATTACATTTTAACCTTACGCAAAATGCATCTTTGCCCCTCGGTCTTTCTTACTATTCCTTCAGGCAAATTCATTATGCAATAGAGGTTTACAAAAAGAAAATGCCTGCACTTTCAATTGTTGAATACTTGAATTACCTTTTTTTTCTGCCTACACTTTTAGTAGGACCTATCAATCTTTTTCAACCATTTTTAAAGGATCTTCGAAAACGAAGATGGGATAATTTACTTTTTTCGCAGGGCTTAGAACGAATACTTTATGGCTTGGTTAAAATTGTTGTAATAGGTAACTACCTGTTAACGCTAAAACTTAATTTATTTTGTAATTCAATTGCTGGTGATCATGTTTGGCTCAGCACCTATCTTAAGGTATTTAAATTTACGGCCAATGCGTATTTTCAATTTGCAGGCTTTTCGGATGTTGCAATTGGTTTATCTATGTTGTTTGGATTTAAAATTATTGAAAATTTTAATTACCCTTTTCTCGCCAAAAACATTGCAGACTTTTGGAAGCGCTGGCATATATCGCTTTCATCCTGATGCAGAGAGTATGTGTTTTACCCGTTTTTGGGTATTACCCGCAATGGAGCTATTAGTATTTTAATATCAATGATCGTGTTGGGTATCTGGCACGAAATATCAATACGCTATATTTTATGGGGTTTGTTGCATGCTGTAGCTATTAATATTTGGTATAGATATGAAGCAACCAGCTGGCACAAAAAACTGACCATTTATCCTTCATTGCAAAATGCAATTGGAGTTGTAGTTACACTTAATTTTGTAATGCTAAGTTTTGTGTTAATAAGTGAGCCCTCTTTAACCGATTCGTTTAAAGTACTTCAAACTTTATTTTTTTAAACTAATGGAATATGTATAATTTTTCACTAAAATGGTTTGATAAAAAGTACGCAAATGTTTTAATCTCTTTATGGTACTTGTTTCTCTTATTGCTGGTTTTTCATTATTTACATTCTGATAACGGACGATTTAAATACATTGGGTTTTAAATGATAAATGCCAGGCGCATGCCTTTGTAAATAAGCCATGCCGGAAGGTATAAAACGAGCATTTGAAAAAGAAGAAAGGAATTTTAACGCCTGGTGATTATTGAATAGAAAACTCCTTTTTCAATAATGCTTCCCGGGCATTTTTACCAATACTTACAGCATATTTTCCGGCATACAGCTTCCAGCTATTAGTTGCTTTATCCCATTTTTGTAGTTCGTTTACAGGTACAGACAGACTAACTACTTTTACCTTTCCTTTACTGATACTAATTTTTTTAAATGCCTTCAATTCTTTTAGCGGCATTCTTTCTAACCCAGGATAATCAATGTACACCTGCACTAATTCATCAGCATCAAACTTCCCAGTATTGGCCACATTTAATGTAAAACGAATGGTATCCTGCAATTGATAAGTAGCAGCTGGTTGCTGTTGCCAGCTATAGTCAAAAGTTGTATAGCTTAGTCCAAAACCAAAAGGATATTGAACTTTCCCATCAAAATAACGGTAGGTTCTCCCCTTGAGTGCATAGTTTTCATAAGCCGGTAAATCATTAAAAGACTGGTAAAAAGTGAGCGGCAATCTGCCGGAAGGCGAGGCTTTTCCAAATAAAATATCGGCGAGTGCATTGCCACCCTGCTCGCCCGGATACCAGGCATAAATGATAGCATCGGCATACGCTTCAATGGCTGAAACATCTACTAAACTTCCGGCGGTTATTACAACAATTACAGGTTTCTTATTGGCCTTTTTTAACGCTTTCAAAAATGCAATATGACTGGCGGGCAGACTTATATTTTTTTTATCGCCTCCACCGGCTGCTAAAAATGCATCGCCTTCTTCTCCCTCGTATACGGGCGAAAGTCCTACTACAGCCACCGTTACATCGGCATTGCCTGCTGCCCATATGCCGCCAAAATGGCTGGTATCATTGTAATCACATCCCATATCATATTCAACTCTTGTACCTGCATCTACTGCATTGGTAATACCTTCTACAAAGTTTACCGCATGGCCACTTACGCCATGATAATTACCCAGCAACGCATCTAACGAAGCAGCATTGGGGCCAACCACCATTATGGCACCATACTTCTTTTTATCCAGTGGCAAAAGCTGTTTGTCATTTTTTAGCAACACCATGCTTTGCTGAGCCATTTTTCTTGCAATGCTAATATGGTATTGGTTGCTCACACTATCTGCAGCAAATTTTGCGTACGGATTTTTACTGGCATCATCATAAAAACCCAGTTTAAATTGGGTTCGTAAAATACCCGCCAATGCGCTGTCCACTTCTTTTTTCTGTTAGCAGGTTTTGCTGAATGGCATTCATCACATCATCCTGCAGCATATTACTGCAATCCAGGTTAACACCGGCTTTAATAGCAGCCGCAGCTACTGCTACACTATTGGGCAAAACTTTATGTCTTAGCCAAATATCCTCCAGTGCCCAACAATCTGTTACTACATGGCCTTTGAATTTCCACTCTTTTCTAAGTACGTTTTGCAGCAGTGTATTTCCGGTACAGCAGGGCTCATCATTAACCCTGTTATAGCCACACATCACAGATTCCACACCTGCATCTACCAGTTTCTTAAAAGCATACAGGTAGGTTTCCCTCAAATCTTTTTCATCCACCACAGCATTAAAAGTATGGCGCCCGGCTTCTGGCCCGCTATGTACCGCAAAGTGTTTTGCACAAGCAGCAGTTTTCAGGTATTTTTTATCGTTACCCTGCAAACCTTTTACAAATGCAGTACCCATCCTTGCTGTAAGAAAAGGGTCTTCACCATAAGTCTCCTGGCCCCTGCCCCACCTTGGATCTCTGAAAATATTGATATTGGGCGACCAGAAAGTAAGCCCCATGTATTGCAAACGCCTGTCTTGCTTTACTGCTAAATTATACTTTGCCCTTGCCTCTGTAGAAATAATTGTTGCAGCTTCATATAGCAGGGCATCATTAAAAGTAGCAGCCATGCCTATCGCCTGCGGAAATACAGTTGCCTTGCCTGCTCTTGCCACGCCATGTAAAGCCTCATTCCACCAGTTATAAGCTGGTATCCCCAGACGGGAAACTTCCTTGCTGGTATAACCCAGTAAAGAAATTTTTTCTTCGATTCTTAATCTTTTTATCAAATCCTGCACCCTTGATTCATTATTGAATTTATTGTTTAAATAAACAGGTAACTGTGCATGCAATGTTTCAAAATTTAAAATTAACAGGATGTAAAAAAAATTTTTTTTCATGTTTTTTACGTAAAAATGAGAACCGGTAAATTAAACCTTTTTTAATAATGCTATTTTTGTCTCTAACACTTTATATTAATTTCCTATAATAGGATTTAACCTAAATTCACCATTTGTCTTTATTCCTAAAATTGGAATTAAAGTAATAAACTCAATATTTTTTGCATGTACTATGGCAATTTTAAACCGTGGCTTCCAAAAAATCAGGAATGTACCTCCTAAAAACTTCAGTCATTCCGTTCTTAATTTTCCGTTCCACAGATGAAGGCTCTATAAAATGGAATATAATTTTATAGATAAATTGCTAACTAATTGAATTTAAGCGCTTTATTTTTTGGCACATGTTGTGATACTTTAGGTAAAACCTACAAAACCTTACAATAATGAAAACTGGCCTAAAATACCTAATAAAAAAGTTATAGCCTTAAAGTTGCAATATCCAATCCAATCCTTTCCAAATCCATTCTAATTTAATTCTTTCTATTCAATCTAACTCTTTCAATTTGATTCAACTCTTTCAATTTAATTCATTCAATTCATTAAGATAAAAATGCAGTACAATTAATACTGACTCATCTTAAAATAACTTTACAATTTTGTTGATTAAACCTGTTATAAATAAAACCATTCGGTAATAATAAAGCCTTATTGTTTATAAATCATTAGCTACTTTTTTCTGCATAATTTTTGCCCAGAATAACACCTTTTACCCGGTTACCCGGATGATTTAAAAAAATTCGATTACATAATTTTAACCTTTAAACCATTAAAAATGAAAAAAACATCTCTACTTATTCTAGTAATAAGTCTTTCCTTCTTATCTGTTTCTAAAATAAGTTTTAGTCAAACACTTAATTTAGGAATTCTTTCCTCATTTGAAGCTTATACAGGAGCTGGAGGAATCTCAAATGCAGCTGGAGCTACCTTCACAGGCGATGCTGGTACAAATATTGGAATTATTACCGGATTTGGTGCGCCACCATCTTTTACCGGCAATACTTATAATGCTAATGCAGTAACTACACAATGCAGGGTCGATTTATTTAGGGTATATATTCACCTTAACGATCTTTTTGTTAATTTCCCTGCCACGCATGCACCTGCTTTTGGAGGTGGCGAAACACTTGTACCTGGAGTTTATTCCATACCTGGAGCAGGATCTTTAGGAGGAGCTATTACGCTTGATGGGGGAGGAAATCCCAACGCTTACTTTATAATTAAATTTTACGGAGCAATGACCGTAGGAGCAGGCGCAACGGTTACTTTAACTAATGGAACTCAATCTTGTAATGTTTTTTGGATTGCTGAAGGAGCTATTTCTGTAGCGGCAAGTGCAAATGTAAAAGGATCTTTATTTGCAAAGATAGGAGCCGTTGGTCTTGGTGCAGGTGCTGTTCTTGAAGGAAGAATGCTTACACTAGAAGGCGCAATAGTTACTGGAGTTGGTGCTGCTGTAAGTCCACCTCCTGGTATTAGTACCATTCCTATATTTTGTGAAACTAACTGTAGCCCTGCAGCTGCTGTAGATGTTTTGGGCGTTCTTTCAAACTTTGCACTGTATACTAATTTAGGTGCTGTATCAAATACAAGTACATCGGGAATTGATGGTAATATTGGTGCAGATGCCGGCGGTGTAAGTGGTTATGAATCTTCAGTTATTGTGGGGTCCTTTAATACTGCAACTGCTCTTACAGCACAAGCGAACATTGATATTAATAATGCTTATACTGCACTTATGGCGCTGCCAAATACTAAAACACATGCGGCAGCTTTTGGAGTTGGAGAAACAATTACTGCCGGAGTTTATCCCATAAATGGAGCAGGATCTTTATCAGGAACAATCATCTTAGATGCAGAAAATAATCCAAATGCAATATTTGTTTTTAAGTTTGCTGGCGCATTTGGAGTTGCAGCACAATCAAAAATAATTTTAGCTAATGGAGCTCGTCGTTGTAATGTTTATTGGATTGGTGGAGCTGGAGTAGCTACAGGTGCCGTTAGTATTGGAGCGGGCGCTGTTTTGAAAGGAACATTTCTTTCTCATGGCGGAGCTTGTGGCTCAGGAGCAGGTGTGTTTTTATCAGGCCGACTGCTTTCTACCGGTGGCGCTGTTACTAGTTATTCGGGTATAATTTATAATAATCCAGTTTGTGTTACTTCAACATCTTTGGGGGCGCCTGTTTTATTAGCCGTAACAGATATTACAGCAGCAGTAAATGGATTAACAGGAGGAAATACAACAGCATTAACTTCAAATGATCTTATAAATGGAACTCCGGTAGTTATTGGTACAGCTGCAGGAAATGTTTCCCTAACAGGAGTTACTGTTCCAGCAGGATTAACATTAAATGCAAATGGTACCGTTACCGTTGCACCAAATACTGCTGCAGGAAATTATAGCCTTACTTATAAAATTTGTGAATTTAGCAATTCAGCTAATTGTAGTTCGGTAACCTCTACTATTGTGGTTTCAGCTGCTGTTATTGTTGCTGTAGTGGATAATACACCTGCAGTAAATGGACAAACAGGAGGTACTACACCTTCATTAACTTTAAATGATCTTTTAAATGGGAATCCGGTAGTTATTGGAACTGCATCAGGAAATGTTATCCTAACAGGAGTTACTGTACCATTAGGATTTGTATTAAATCCTAATGGTACCGTTACTATTGCACCCAATACCCCAGCAGGAAGTTATAACCTTACGTATAAAATTTGCGAAGTTAGCAACCCAACTAACTGTAGTTCGGTAACCTCTGCAATTGTTGTTTCTGCAGCAGTTATAGTTGCAGTAGCAGATACACCAGCTGCAATTAATGGTACTTCAGGAGTTACTAACATAGTTAATGTATTAGCAAACGATCTTTTAAATGGTACACCAGTTACTATTGCTCAAGTTAATTTATCAACAGTTACGCCTAACGCTAATTTAATATTAAATGCAGATGGTTCTGTAGATGTAGCACCAAACACTCCAGCAGGCACTTATACATTAACGTATAAAATTTGCGAAAAACTTAATCCAACCAATTGCAATTCGGCTACGTTAACGGTACCAGTTTTCAATAAATTTCCAGACTTTATTCCAACAATAGATATTAATGATTTAATATTTTCATCTACAGCACCGACAAAAGATTTTGTTGTAAATATAGGTGAAATAGGAGGTGTGCCTTCGGCTGGTCAGGTTGTTGTAAAAATTACTAAACTTTCTGCATTTACGATTACCTATGGAGCTGCAACTACTACTGCTAATGGTGGTGTTACAGTTAATAACAGCAATTGGACAATAACTGAAACTGATTTTATTATTACAATGACATTAAAAGCAGGTGTTACAATTGGATCAAATTCAAAATCAGCTATTGGTTTTACTTTGACTCTTAAACCAAATGTTCCAACACAAACTACGCAACCAATTACTGCTTCAATAGTAAACGGTTCAGGATCTGATAGTAATAATACTAATAATACTTACAGTACTGTTGTTAAAGCTCAATAAGTATGATTTTAATTAAGCAACCATAATGTCAACAATAAATAATAAGATTATGAATACTATAAATAAATTAATACTGCTGTTTTTTGTTGTGTTTGTGTTTATACAAAAAGGATATACACAAAATGCAGATCCTGGAATTGGGATTATAATGGGCCCAGGAAGTTTGCAAAAAGGTTCTACAGGAATTTTGACTGCTAACGTTGGTAATTATGCTAACTCAGCTATAGTTAGTAATTCGTTAAGAGTTACAATTAGTATTGGTTCCGATGCTGAAATTCTAGGCATTGCTTCAGGAAGCGACACTCGTTGGAGTCAATTGAATTTAACAACTGGTTCTGCAAACACCATAAAATTAACAAACACAGGTGGAGGTTTTAATCCATTTGATTTGGGAAATATATTGCTGACTGTAAGAGGTAATGTAGTCAGCAGTCCTGATGTTATTTTAGGGAATATTGTATATATTTCAGCTTCTAATTCTTTATTATGCGGAGGTTGTATTTCACCTCCACTAAATGCTTCTCAAGGAAATGCCAGTACTTCGAATGATAATTCACAAACAAGTTTAACTGTAACCTGCTTTCAAGATCCAAAACCAGTAAAAGTAAACTGTTGGGATAATTTTGTTTACAACATATCTACTTGTTCCTGGACAAATACTGGTACACAAGCAGTACAACCAGCTAAAGTAAACTGTTGGGATAATTTCGTTTTCAACACAACTAGCTGTGCATGGATAAATTCTGGTACACAACCAATTCAACCAGCTAAAGTAAACTGTTGGGATAATTTTGTTTTCAACACTACTACCTGTGCCTGGATAAATTCTGGTACACAACCAGTTCAACCAGCTAAAGTAAACTGTTGGGATAATTTTGTTTTCAACACTTCTACCTGTGCCTGGAAAAATACTGGTACACAACCGGTTCAACCAACATTAGGTACGGTAACACAGCCAAACTGTACTACAGCTACAGGAAGTTTTACCATAACCAATTATAACGCGGCATTCGCTTATGTGGTAACTCCATCAACAGGAGTAAGCGTTTCAGTAAATACGGTAACGGCGCCGGCTGGAAGTTATACGGTAACGGCAACATCAGGAGCTTGTACTTCGATTCTTTCTGCCAGTGTAACTGTAAATGCACAACCAGCAAAACCTGCTGCTCCTACCGTTTCAGTTACCCAACCTACTTGTATAACGCCAACAGGAACTATTACAATTACTGCACCAACAGGAACAGGTTTAACGTATAGCATTAACAACGTTACTTACCAAAGTGGAATTAGTTTTGCTGGTATACCTTCTGGTAGTTGTATAGTTACAGTTAAAAATGCTGCTGGATGTGTTTCAACGGCAACTTTAGCAGTAATTAATGCGACACCGACGATTTGTAATGTTGCTGGTATTTTCAATTCAACAAAAACTTGTACCGATTATAGAAATAATGCGGGCACTCAATTGTTAAGCCAGTTATGTTATACTACTACAGCTAGTACAATTTCTACTGTAAATCCTTTACAGTTCTTTTACATTACTAGTGTAATTGCACCATCTGCCAATTTCACTATTAATATTGTACAAACAAAATCATCAGGTAGTTTAGCTTTATTTGCTATACAAAATAACAATCAAATTAATTTGTATAATAACAGTTGCACTTTAGTAGCAACAGGAGTACAAGTTTCATTAGGTCTTGGCAGAGTCTGTGTTACTAATGCTATTGCGGGAAATCAATATGTACTATCAGTAGCATACGATACTAAATCGGTTATAGGTGCACCGTTTTCTGGAACTGCTCCTACAGTTTTATACTCATTTCAAAGTAATATCAGCGGGATAACTTTAGCAGGAAGTAGCACAAGTATTAATATGGTGCCAAATTGTAGTTCCGCAGCACGTGCTCCGGTAGCTTTAGGTGCAACAAAAGTTGAAATAGTTAAAACACTTAAAGCAACTGCCTATCCAAATCCTTTCATTGGCAAGTTTAGTTTAAATATCAAGTCACCTGAAAGTGGAATGGCAACCATACAATTCTTCAACATCTACGGATCAATGATTTATGAAATGAAGCATTTTGTTCAGTCTGGAATGGATAATGTAGTGGAAATAAAAGAGGCCACTAAATTTAAATCCAACGTTATTTATAAGATAAACCTGGAAGGATATCATACAAGTGGAATGCTTGTTAAGCCTAACTGATAAATATCTTTTATAATTAAAAACAAAAAGCTGCCCTCCAAAAAGAGGGTAGCTTTTTTTATGAATAAACTTTTTTGAATTCAACTGTTCATCCAAGATTTGCAATAGAATAATTTATGTCAGTCTGTCTTAATTTTGGGAATGATTATGCAACATGCATATAGCGATAATATGGTAACTCTCTGGGGCGAAATGAAGGAGATGAAAATGCTGATAGACAAATCAGGTATCCGCAACAAACTCCTTGAGCTAGGTTTGCCACAAGGCAAGAGCAATAACAGTATTGATGCGACAAGTATTATCGAAAGTTTTTGGGTAGGCATCTGGATAGGTTGTTTTAGGTTTAGCCACACAGCCGTGGTGCGCTTAGATAAAGTGTTGCGTCAGATATTTGGCTGGAAACGAGTAGCATCAGGTACTACCTTTGAAAGGTTCTTTCTTACATCACTTTTACTATTGCCTGTTACATTAATAATATAGGTATTTACAAACTTTATATCGGCATTTTCAATAAGGCTAAAAAGCTTATCCAGCCTAGCTTTATCTACTTCCTTCAACATAAATAAAAAAATATTGATAAAATTTAACCATTGTTGAACCGGTTGACCCGTGCCTTTAAAACTGCCATCAATTCGGCAATGATCTTCGTAACAAATTCCCTTCGTTACTCAACTGTCTTTAATTTGTAGATGCCTAACCCCTAAGCCCGTTTGATAGCGTTTACCTTTCTCGTAGAAATAATAATTAATGTAACAATTAACTGCCACAGATGCGGCAGCACCCTTTCAATTTTTGAGATAAACTGCTGGATCGGAACACCTGCAACTATTTGGGAGTTGTATCATTTTAGCAAGGTTTTTAGCAATGTCTAAATAATTCTTAATACATTAAAAAAGTCGCAACTCAATGTGGTAGCGGCTTTGATGGGTGAACCGGATTGGATTCGAACCAATGACCCTGCCGATTAAAAATCGGGATGCCCTATCCAACTGAGCTTATTAAAGTTTCGATATACTTTCTGCTTTTTTGTTTTTTGATGTACGTTTCTCTTCTTCTGGCATCTAATAATTCAGTAAATATTTCGGCGTGAACTAATACCCAGGGACAACCTGTCTTTGTAAATTTTTCTTTCCCCCGGTTGTGATCTTCCAAACGACGAGGCATATCTGTTGTGGAACCAACATAATACTTATTGAGCTTTTCACTAAAAAATATGTAACAGTAGAATGGCATAACGAAAAAAAAGCTCCTGATAAAATCAGAAGCTCCAAGTGAACCGGATTGGATTCGAACCAATGACCCTCAGCTTAGAAGGCTGATGCTCTATCCAACTGAGCTACCGGTCCAATATAATAAACAACTCAACTCGTAACCAATGACTCTCCCGATTAAAATCGGGATGCTCTATCCAACTGAGCTACCGGTCCATCATTTTTAAAAATGTGTGCAAATATAGGGGTAATTAAGCTTTTTGAACAGCAAAAATTAATATAAAATAAGCTGTGCCTGTGCTATAACAGCTCCATCACCGCTTCTATTGATGTTGATGCACCTGTAACGGAAAGCAATTTTTCAATTACATTTTCCACAATTACATCGGGGCAGCTTGCTCCACTAGTGATTAATATTTTAATGGGGGAACTGTTGGGTAAAAAATCATTGGTTATCAGCTCCTGCTTAGTATGAAAATTAAAATGCACTATTTGATTGGCCGACATAATTTTATCAGCACTATCAATATAATAAGTGGGCAACTTTTTTTCACATAGTTCTACCAGGTGACTGGTGTTGCTGCTGTTGTAACCACCTACAACAATGGCAAGGTGGGCAGTAGTTTCGAGCAAGCCGTAAACAGCACTTTGGTTGTCGTTGGTGGCATAGCAAAGTGTGTCCCGTGTTTCGGCAAAACGCTCTTCCAGATTATTTTCAGTTAGCTGATGGGTATCAATCATAGCCTGCTTTAAATAATCGGCAATAGCCTGCGTATCGCTGGCCAGCATGGTGGTTTGGTTAACTACGCCGATTCTTTCAAAATGCCTGCTGGCATCAAATCCCTCGGAATAGCGATCGGCAAATTCTGTGTAAAATTCAGCAGCATTTTTTTCGCCGCTGATATACTTTCCCAATGCAAAGGCCTCTTTCATGTTATTCACCACTACCGTGGGTGTATTAGCGGCTGCATGAGAAAACGTGGCCCTTGTTTCTTCGTGGCTTGGTTTGCCATGAACGATCACCGTATAATTCTTTTTAGCGATCTGTTCACTGCGGTTCCACACCTTTTCTACAAAAGGACAGGTGGTATTATATTGAGCTGTTTGTATTCCAATTGCATTGAGCTTTTCTTCAATGGCGAGTGTGGTGCCAAATGCAGGGATGATTACCACATCATCGCTGGTAAGATTTTCAAAAGGCACTAGTTGGTTGCCATGAGTATCCTGCAAAAACTGAACGCCACGGTCTTGCAAATCGGCATTCACCTGTGGGTTGTGAATCATTTCGCTTAATAAAAAAATTCGTTTGCCTACATTTTCTTCGATGGTTTTAAAGGCAATGTCAATAGCATTTTCTACCCCATAGCAAAACCCAAAATGGCGGGCTACATAAATGTGCAGGTTGCCAAAATCAAGCAATGTTGGCGTAAAGTCTTTTTTCATTTTATCTGCTGCCTTTCGTTTGTTTTTAACAGCAGTTATTAAAGGACTCCGGTATATTATTGGTACATTAAATTGTTTCATTGTAACTGGTATAACAGGCGCAAAGGTAATTGGTTGCGACTGATTTAGCAGTTGCCACTGATTTTTAAAAGCGGCTTCCATTATTAATGCCGGGCTTTGAACTAACGCCCAAAACCTAGCCACGACAGCAGCGGAAAGCCCACAGCTGAAGATTTGTGCAAAGGGCTGTGGCGAGGACTTGCAGCGAATGGCGGGAACAAAGCAGGGCTTTAAACTGCTGTTGAGCTACAAAAAATCAATTGAGATTTTTAGTTTTTCCAACTTACTTTTGGAACTATTAATTGATTAATGTTAGATGATGAATTGTAACAAAAACTTTTACCCAATAAATAAATGACCACCAATAATTTTAAAAAAGCGAGCTGGATTGTTAATACCGATGTGTACGAAGTAAACCTTCGCCAATATAGCAGAGAAGGCACTTTTAATGCTTTTGCAAATGAGCTACCAAGGTTAAAAGAGATGGGCGTTAGTACCTTGTGGTTTATGCCCATTACGCCCATTTCTGAAAAGAATAAAAAGGGCAGTTTGGGCAGTCAGTACGCCTGCATCGATTACACCAGCATCAGTCACGAATTTGGTACATTGGCAGAATTTAAAAGCCTCACGAACCTTGCACACGAAATGGGTTTTAAAGTAATGATCGATTGGGTGGCCAACCATACCGGATGGGACCATGTGTGGACAAAAATTCATCCTGAATATTACAAGATAGACCCGGAAACCAACGACTTTAAAAGAGCGAGTGGTATGGATGATATTATTGAACTGGATTTTAAAAATCCGGATTTGCGCAAAGCCATGATTGATGCCATGCAATATTGGGTTACCGAATGCGACATTGATGGCTTTAGATGTGATCTTGCTTTTTGGGTAGAACTTGATTTTTGGCTGGAGGCAAGAACGATGCTGGAGAAAACAAAAACATTGTTTTGGCTGGCAGAAAATGATGCCATTGAAAACCCTCAATACTACCAGGCTTTTGATGCCTGCTACGCCTGGACCTGGATGCACAAAACAGAATCTTTTTATAAAGAACACTGGGATGTTGACAGCCTGAAAAATATTTTATATCACTATAATTCTATTGGAGATAACAGCGCCATTAAACTTTGGTTTACATCTAACCATGATGAGAACAGCTGGAACGGAACGGAGTATGAGAAATATGGAGATGCTGCCAAAGCCTTTGCAGTACACAGTTTTACGTGGAATGGCATTCCGCTTATTTACAGCGGGCAGGAGTTGCCTAACCCAAAGCGCCTGGAGTTTTTTGAGAAAGATGTAATAGCATGGAACGGAAAATATGCAATGGCGAATTTTTATAAAACCCTGCTGTTGCTTCGCAAAAATAATAAGGCAGTTTGGGGTGGTGAAGCTGCAGCAACAACCCACATGGTAAAAACTTCGGGAGATAAAAACCTGATAGGATTTTTAAGAAAGCAGGACGAACAGGAAGTATTGGTGTTTCTTAATATGACTAGGAGTACCGTTAATTTTGAACTGGACGATGATCAGGTGCAGGGTAAATTCACAAATATATTTACCGGAGAAACGGTGGATTTATCTGCAAATAAACAAATTGAATTAGATGCGTGGGGCTACCTTGTGGTGGAGAAATAAATTAAACGATTACATTTTTACTCATTATGAAAAAGCATTTTTTTATCCTCTTATTTTTTGTAGCAATGCAACACTTGCAAGCTCAATATACAACCGAAAATTACCCGGCTTATAAAGGCAAAGACCTCGGGTTAACCTACAGCAAGGCATCATCAACCTTTAAAATATGGAGCCCGCCTGCAAGCGCTGCTGAATTGTTGTTATACAAAAACGGCGATGGCGGAACGGCTTTTAAAACCATTGAACTTACGCAAGGTGCAAACGGCAGCTGGCAAACCAAATTAAGCGGCGATTTAAAGGGAACGTATTATACTTTCCGGGTAAAAATTATGGAAAGCTGGAGTAATGAAGTGGCGGATCCTTATGCAAAGGCGGTTGGTGTAAATGGCCAAAGGGCGATGGTGATTGATTTAAAATCCACCAACCCTGCCGGGTGGGCGAAAGATAAAAGTCCGTCTTTTTCAGCAAACAATAAGGCTACCGATGCTGTGATTTACGAGCTCCACATCAGGGATGCAAGCATTAATAAAAACGCAGGTATTGTACACAAAGGAAAATATTTGGGGCTCACCGAAAAAGGTACCAAAAGCAACGAGGGATTGTTATCAGGTTTGTCGCATATAAAAGAATTGGGTGTTACCCATATTCACCTGCTGCCTTTTTTTGATTACAATTCTGTTGATGAAAGTAAGCCTGAAAAAGCGCAGTACAACTGGGGCTACGATCCACTGAACTACAATGTGCCGGAGGGCAGTTATAGTACCGATCCGTTTAATTGTGCAACAAGAATAAATGAACTGAAACAAATGATTGCCGCCTTTCACAAAAGCGGGTTGAGGGTTGTAATGGATGTGGTGTACAATCATGTGGCTGATGCAGGAAGCTCTAACTTTAACCAGCTGGTACCGGGCTATTATTTCCGGCACAAAAAAGATGGTGGTTTTTCTGATGCCACCGCATGTGGCAATGAGGTAGCGAGTGAATTACCAATGATGCGAAAATTTATACTGGAAAGCGTATTGTATTGGGCAAAAGAATATCACATGGATGGCTTTCGCTTCGATTTGATGGGTGTGCATGATATTAAAACCATGAACCTTATTTCGGCTGAGTTGCATAAAATAAATCCGTCCATTTTATTATACGGCGAGGGCTGGACGGCAGGTGCATCTCCATTGCCTGATTCGTTACGGGCATTGAAAAAAAATGCCCACCTGCTGAAGGGGATTGCAGTATTTAGTGATGATGTACGGGATGGTATTAAGGGAACTGTATTTGATTTAAAAGACAAAGGTTTTGCAAGCGGTAAGGCAGCAATGGAAGAGTCGGTAAAGTTTGGAATTGTAGCGGCTTCTAATCACCCGCAGGTAGATATGGAGAAAGTAAATTATTCTAAAAAAGCTTATTCATCGGCGCCATGGAACGTAATTACTTATTGCGAATGTCATGATAACAATGTGCTGTGGGACCGGCTTACCATGAGTTGTCCGGATGCAGGCAGGGAAGAGTTGGTAAAAATGCAGGAGCTGGCATTAACGATTGTACTCACCTCTCAGGGCATTCCGTTTTTACATGCCGGCACAGAATTTTTACGCACCAAAAAAGGCGTTGAAAATTCTTTTAATGCCGGCGATAGCATTAACGGCATTGACTGGTCGTTAAAAAAAGAAAACCTTACCACCAACAACTATATTAAACAATTAATACAAATGCGTAAAGCCCATCCAGCTTTCCGTATGACGAGCAATGAAGACATAAAAAAGAACATTCATTTTGATGAAAAAGCTATTAAGGGCACCATTGTTTACAGCATCAACGGAGCTGCATTAAAAGATAGCTGGAAAAAAATAGTAGTTGCCTTTAATGGCAATAAAAAAGAACACACAATTATTTTGCCGACCGGCAACTGGAAGGTAGCAATTGGTGCAGATAAAAAGCAGCAAGCGGTTTCAGGAAAGTTTACCGTGGAAGGAATTAGCGCTGCGGTATTTTACCAGGAATGATGCTGTTGAAGATGGTTGAAGTTGGTTGAATGTGGTTGAAAATGGTTAAACAACTGTTGATGTTGCCGACTGTTGAAGTTGTACTGCACTGGTTTTTGGTTTTGGATGACTATAAAATTCTTTAAAAATCAGTCGCAGATTTTGATCGTACGTAAAATAATTATAGAGCCAATTACTAAAAACGAAAAAGCGGTTTTTTACCCCGAGAATCAGCATCAGGTGTAATCCCATCCATACCATCCAGGCAAAAAAGCCACCAAAATGCAGTTTGGGTTTAGGCACATCAACCACAGCTAGGTTACGGCCAACGGTGGCCATACTGCCCTTGTCTTTATAAAAAAATTGCTGCATGTTTGTATCATCACTTTTCATTTCCTTCCGGCGAAGATTATTGGCCAGCATATCCGCCATCTGCATAGCAACCGGCGCTACCTGCGGGTGTCCGTTTGGCCAGGCTTCCTGCTCCATATACGCCACATCTCCTATTGCATACACAGCATCGTAACCCTGCACTTTGCACTGGTTGTCTACCTTAATTCTGTTACCTCTTGCTATCAGATCTTTATTTATTCCTATGGGCACATTGCCCTTGATGCCTGCAGCCCAAATTACCAGCCGGCTTTCAATCACTTCGCCGTTTTGTAGTATAACGTTTTCACCATCATAATCCTTTAACATTGTGTTGATCATTACAGTTACGCCCAGTTTTTCGAGGTATTTTTTTGACTGGCTGCTGGATGATTCACTCATGTTGGCCAGTGTTTTACCGGTGCCTTCCAACAGGTAAATTTTCATCTTATCAAAATCAAGTTCCGGAAAATCTTTTGGCAATTGAAAACGCTTCATATCAGCAATAGCGCCGCTTAACTCCACACCCGTTGGCCCACCTCCCACTATCACAATGGTCATTAATTGTTGCAGCTCTTTCGGCGTTTTTGCGGTAACCGCTTCTTCAAAATTGCCCAGCAGGCGGTGCCGCAGCTGCAACGCTTCTGTGGTGCTTTTCATTGGAAATGCATTTGCCATTAAATCGGCATTGCCGAAAAAATTAGTATCAGCACCAGTAGCAATTACCAATGCATCGTAGTCAAAAATGCCAATGTCCGTAACTACCTTTTTTTGCTCCGTTTGTATTTGCTGCACATCTGCCATCCTTATTTTTACATTGTTGCTTTTCTGAAACACCTTTCGCAACGGAAACGAAATATTGCTGGCATCAAGCCCCGCTGTGGCCACCTGGTAAAACAGTGGCTGAAACTGGTGATAGTTAAACCTGTCTATCAAAGTAATATCAAACCCTGCCCGATTGCTGAGTTTACGTGCCAGCCTCAATCCGCCAAAGCCACCTCCTAGTATGATAAGTTTCATTTTATATATATTTAAGATATCACGAAGATATAGAGTTTTCAGTAACTATTGAAAATTAAGAAAATAAATACGAGTTTGCCCAAAGAAGCATGAAAGCAAAGAAGTACCTATTGGATATCGGCAGCATCAGTTGAAAAGAAAACAAATCAAAAATTTTCCGGCAAATGGCGGCAACAAAAATACTTTTTTTACGTTCGCATCTCAAATCCTGTTCCGTGAAAAAAGTACTTCTCTTTTCTTTCCTGTACCTGTGCATAAACTGTGCCCATTCACAAATTGCTATTGCTGTTTATTCCGAAAAATTAATCGAACAAAAAAATAATATCATAACCGATCAAACCATTCTTAAAATAGATAACCTCGGCCTGAAAATAAACACCGAATATCCCGAATTAAGACCCACCATCTCTGCCGATGGCAACCTGTTGTTCTTTATCCGCCAGGGCGATCCCAAAAATACCCGGGCGTACGAATTACCCAACTCACAGGACATATGGTTTAGCGAAAGAGACAGTACCCGCAAATGGAGCAAAGCCGTGCACTTGGGCTACCCGTTAAACACCTACTTTTTTAACGCCGTATTTTGGATTGCACCCGACAACAATAGCATCCTCATCCGCAATGCATTCATCAACGGCGACTATGCAGGCAATGGCGTTAGCATGTGCTATTTAACGGAAGAAGGCTATTGGAGCAAGCCCGAAATGTTGCAAATAAAAAACTTTAAAAAGTACGACCAGGGCCGCCAAAACGGCGCCACTATGGCTAACAATGGACGTGCACTGCTTTTTTACATGACACCGGAAGAGCAAGGCCTAAACAACGACCTGTACGTAAGTTTTCCCGAACCAGATGGCAGCTGGACAGAACCAAAAAATTTCGGAAAAACCATCAATGGAAAAAATACCAACGAAACCACGCCCTACCTTGCACCCGATGGCGTAACCTTGTATTTCAGCAGCAACCGTCCGGGTGGTTTTGGCTACAACGACATCTGGATGAGCAGGCGGCTCGACGATACCTGGCAAAAATGGAGCGACCCCAAAAACCTGGGCGAACCCATTAACACACCCGAAATTGAATCTTTTTTTACCATGGATGCCGGCGGCGAATATGCCTATTTAAGTACTGCCAACGACAGCTACGGCGAAAGCGATATTGTAAGAATAAAGCTACTGGAAAAAGAACGTCCGGACCCTGTAATCCTTATAAGCGGCAATGTATATAACAAAAAAACCAACAAGCCACTAAGCGCCAACCTTATTTACGAAACCCTGCCCGATGGCACCCTAGCCGGCACCGGCACCAGCAACCCAACCGATGGCGCCTTTAAAATGGTACTGCCGTACAATAAAAATTACAGCATCCATGCACAAGCCGATCATTTTTTTGCCATCAGTGAAAACTTCAACCTTGATAGTTTTGTAAAAGCAGGCTACAAAGAAATTCACAAAGACCTCTACCTGGTGCCTATCGAAATTGGCAGCGTAGTAAGGCTTAACAATGTGTTCTTCGATTTCGACAAATGGAACCTTCGCCCCGAAAGCTTTGTAGAGCTTGACCGTGTGGTAAAATTGCTACAAGAAAACCCCACTATCGAAATTGAAATGAGTGCCCACACCGACAGCCGCGGCAGCGACGAATATAACTTACGCCTCAGCGACAATCGGGCAAGATCCGTAATGGAATACATTCTCTCCAAAGGCATTAACAGCAACAGGATCATCAGCCATGGCTATGGCGAAACCAAACCAATTGCCCCCGGCAGCAGTGAAGAAAACCACCAGCTAAACCGACGTTGTGAATTTACTATTTTAAAGAATTAAAGGCTTTTAACCAGTTTATAAAATAGCTAATAAGCTTTAGCTATTAATATGGTTTTGCTATTATTTTGTTGTTGAAAAATGAAATTTTTTACTTGATTCATCCATCACTTATCCTCTACACTAAAGCCCGTCAAGTTGCCCTGCTGGCATGGGCAAATACCTACTACTTTATTAGTTCTGGCTGCGCTGTAAATTACCGTGGAAATTTTTACTCAATCCTATTTAAATAAGATGGCTTTTTAGGCACAAAAATTATTGGCGTGATTTTTTTGATACCGTGGATGAACATAAAAATGTACTACGATGCAATGGTTAGGTAAAAGAGAAAGCAGTAATGTAGACGACCGTCGGGGCCTGGGTGGGCCAATAGCCGCAGGTGGTGGCATAATCGGCGTAATTATTTATCTCGTCAGCACCTTTATGAACGGTGGCGAAATCGATCCTTCGCAAATTCCTGCTATAAATACACAGCAGCAAACAGAGCTTACGGCAGAAGAAAAAAGTGCAGATGATGAACGGGCAAAGTTTGTAAAAGTAGTGCTGGCAGAAACAGAAGATGTATGGAATAAATTGTTTACAGATATGGGAAGCCAATACCAGGAGCCCAGGCTGGTATTGTTTCGGGGCGCTGTGTCGTCTGCCTGCGGCAACGCTGGTTCTTCGGCTGGACCTTTTTATTGTCCCGGCGATGGGCAGTTATATATTGATCTTTCTTTTTACGAGGATTTGCAAAAGAAACTGCATGCACCTGGCGACTTTGCCATGGCCTATGTAGTGGCACACGAAGTTGGCCACCATATACAAAACCTGATGGGGACAGCAGGGAAAATAAATAAGTTAAGATCGCAGGCCAACGAAACGGAAGGCAACCGGCTGTCGGTAATGATGGAACTGCAGGCAGATTTTTATGCCGGTGTGTGGGCACATTACGAAGACAAATACAAAAACGCCCTGGATGCAGGAGATATAGAAGAAGCCATGAATGCCGCTAACCAAATAGGCGACGACCGGCTACAGGAGCAATCAACAGGCAGGGTGGTGCCCGATGCTTTTACCCATGGCACTTCTGCACAAAGAATGTACTGGTTTAAAAAAGGTTATGAAACGGGTGATGTAAAACAAGGCAATACTTTTGAAACGGCCAACCTTTAGATTAATACACAAACTCTTTTCCACCAGGCACCGGACTTTTCGGTGTCGGATAATTACAATGTTTATTAAAAAGATTTTTTAACTCCGGCATTGGTTACAAAACTTGCTTTTATTTAAAATGTTGTCTTAACTTTTCCTATTGTCGAAACGTTTTGTCGCCATTAGTGAATTTTTAGAAATAACACTCAGTCAAGACACAGCGCCAATAACAATCCGGGTAATTTTAACCAGCCGCTATTTTAAATTAGTAAGAGAGCAAACTTATTTGACGGCAAAAGAAGATATTTGATTTATCCATCCGCTTACATCTGTTAAGCGATTCTGTGCTACTATTTGAATTCGACTGCCTGTTATTATTAGTATGAGTTTTCTCGTTTACACAAAAATGCCCGAAACAAAAGGGAACATTATTTTATCACAAATAAAAAATCTGGCAGAAACAAATTTTATTTTTTTACAAATTTTATATTGTTGGATACATCATTTGAAATGATGCTGGCTACATACACACCTGACATAAAAAGAGAGACGGGAACATTCACTTTGTTTATGCCTGTTGTACCAATAATGGTTTTGCTTAATTTTTGTCCAAGCATATTATATATAATTACTTCATCTCCCTGTTTAAAATTATCTTTTGATACAATGGTTATAAAATCGTTCGCAGGGTTTGGATATACCGCAAACAATGCTTTCATTATTGTTTCTTCTTTTGTATTTAATTGTTGTGTAGGTACTAGCTGTCTGTCTGTAAGCGGGCCGCTCCATTCAAATTTACAAACGGCATCTCCTCCGTTTTCATAATATTCAATTTTTACAGGATAATCTGTGCAGGCAGAAAGATTCATTGTCGCCTGGTATTCTGTAGCGCCCTGGTCAATCCAACTGTCTACCAGTAACTGGTTATTTACCCATAACCTTATGCCATCATCTGCTGTTACATAAAATGTGTAGGTACCTTCATCGGTAGTTGTTAAGTTGCCGGTAAACCTTGCTTTAAACTGGTCGTTGCTAATACCAGCAGGCGAACCAGCTGCCCAATTAAAATTGATCTGAGGTACAATTAAGGTAGTTGTTGGCGTAGCAGGAAAAGGAGCCGCCACCGCTGTATTACTGAAATATGCTGCCTTTAAACCTGCACCATTGCCAATGCAGGATGCAATAGGTGCAAACAACTGCGATACAGGAATTACTTGTCTGCAAACACTAGCAGCACTCCATTGCAATATGCAGGAAGCAGCATTGGTAGCGGAATAATATTCCAGCTTTATATCGTAATCAACATTTTTTTGAAGCAGGATAGTTGCTGTGTAAGTTTTTATAGGATTATTGCTCCAGTTATTAATTAATGGCACATTATTTATCCATAGCCTTACACCATCTCCTGCAGTTAAGTAAAAAGTATAATTATTGTCGGAAAGCGGCCTAAGTTTTCCCGTCCACCGTATTTTAAAATTGTCGTTGCTTATAATGGGAGCAGGGCTTCCTGTTCCCCAGTTAAAATTAATGGCTTTATCCAATTTTATTAATGTGGCCGCAGCAGGAAATTCAGTTGTTACTGTGCTGGTAAAATATTCAGCTTTTAACCCATTACCATTGGCGTAAGTTATACCAGCAGTACTGGGGCATACCGGTCCATACACTTTTATACAATTAGAAAAAGTGGGTACAAATACTTTTCCGTTTGTAATGGTAGCAGCATTAAACTTTGCAAATTTTCCGACAGCGTCTAGCTGGTTTATATTACTATTCCATAGTTCACCGGTACTAACATCGTTTGCCCTGTATGCTGCTACAGAACCGGGTCTAACTTGATTATTAGCATTGCCACTGCTGGGAAAACATGCCCAAACAATGGCAGAAGCAGTATCCTGCAAGTTGCTGGAAATACTTAGCATTGCCCCGGGCATGCCATTATCCAGGTTGCGCTGACCTTGTTTAAAATTATCCAGGAACGTACCTGCATTTCTGTTAAATTCAAACTGCCTTAGTTTAAATGTTTCTGCCCAAGCATATACATATTCTTTGTCGCCTAGTTGTGCATATACCGGCGAGCCATGTACGTGGACATAGCCTGTGCGGTTTGGATTAAATTCAAGGGTATCTTTTACTTGTGCATTGCCCGGGGTAAGTTTACCCATATTGTTGTAGTCTACCACATAAGAAATACCTTCTTTGGAGCCGGAAACAGTAAGGCTTGAGTTGGGTATCATCAGTACGCCGTCACATCCATAATCCAGGTCCTGCTGATCAAGAAACTCATAATTGGTGGGCGTAAACCAATCCAACATTTTTAATTGTGGAGAAAGTTTTATCAGGCTTTCACTTCGTCCGCCATTAAAATCAGTATTGTCTGCTCCTGTGGTTCCATTGCCTGTTGCCACATAAAGGTTGCCATCTTCTCCTATAGATATGCCTTGCCCGGCCATCCATATACCCGCCGCCCAGCCGTTGGGTGTGGCGTTGTAAGTGTATTGTAAGTTGAGCGTACCGGCATCAAACCCCAATATCCAACCATGATAAGGGCCCCAATCGCAATGAGAAGCACTGGCTATATAAACAGTGTTATTATGTAGCAACAAGGCGGACCTTTGATTCTGGTATTTGGCATCGTATTTAACAACGCCATTTTTACTCCCTTCACCTGTACCATTTACTTCTGCAGCAATAAATTGTGGACTACCTGTTCTGTGCAAACCGGTAGTAATATCCAGCGCATTCAGGTATGAATAAAAAATACCATTGGCATCAATGGTTTTAATAACCACATACAATGTTTTAGAAACACTATCAATCACGGGTGTTCCTACCAACCCGAGCTTCCCTGAAAAATCACGATAGTTGCCGCCACAAGGTTTACCATTAACAGCATCTTTAAGATCGAATATATCGGGTGCCCTTTGCCCTGGAGGGTTTAGGTTTACCTGCCACAAAGGCGCTGGTTGAGTTACATCTTCTGCATTAAAAGCATATACCGTATTGTTAACTGTAGCTGTAAATAATACGTTGCCTATATAAGTACCAATGGTAACTGCTGGAACAATCAGTGGCTGGGCGTACACTTCATCATCTACTGCAAGCGTGCCTGTTAAACCAAATTTACCGGGCAATACATTTGTGTGGTTAAGCAAAATTTCTTTATCGTTCCATCCTGTTCGTCCGGTATTATTGTGCTGTGTAAGCACTGATACCTGTGCGGTTGTTACTAAAGGTAAAAAAAGAAAAAGAAGACGTATAGGTAAGTATCGTTGCATTGGTAAAATAAATTTATGGCCTTTCAAAAGTAATTGAAAGCAGTTGTAAAAAGCGAATGTCACAATTTAATTTGTTATTAGTGTACAGCATTCATTTTAAGAATATAATAGGGCTTAAATAGTGTTGCAGCCAATAACTGCTTAGTATTATAAACTTAAGTTATTGCAAATTACTCTAGAACTTAAAACTAGCTTGAGGCCTTCCGAGTAAAGCTTAGCTAAAACTAACCAATTATACCAATCAGGTATTTCATGAGTTTTTTTATTAAATTAGTGCATAGATCGAAAGAACTACACACGCAACCAATAATCTTTTATTCAACTTGCCGCCGTCAACTGGTAAGCAATTTGTGTTAGTACTATTTAGTCGTGAGCTTGCTACTATGTATAAATAAAACCAGGTTTGATTGTTTGAAAGATATAAAATTCGAAATTTAAGAACGCCGGTGGAACGATTTGTGATCACACAAACCGTCGCCCAAGTTATAAATAAAATGGAGACCAGCTACCATGCCAAAAACGGGGCGAAACCGAAAAGCCATATGAGTAGGAAAAAATTTAAAACTTATCGTTATGCCAAAGTATGTAATTGAAAGAGAAATTCCGGGTGCTGGTAAATTAACTGCCGAACAACTAAAAGGTATATCACAAACTTCTTGTGCTGTATTAAGCAACATGGGGCCACAAATACAGTGGTTACAAAGCTATGTAACAGGGGATAAAATTTACTGCGTTTACATTGCACCCAATGAAGCAATGGTTCGTGAACATGCAACCCAAGGAGGCTTTCCGGCTAACTCGGTAAGTGAAGTGATGACAATTATTGACCCAACAACAGCAGAATAATAATTTCAGGATGGCTCTTTATATTCAAATTTGTTAGATAGATTTAAAAAACACTAAAACAGCTCAAATCCTCCCGGCTTTACAATGACAGATAATTATTTTGAAGAAAAAACTTTTGACAGCCTGGATTATTCAGACCGTCCGTTACCCAAAGGGGAATATGAAAACTGCAGTTTTATCAATTGTATTTTTACAAATGCCGATTTATCTAACATCAAATTTACCGAATGTACATTCACTAGTTGCAATTGCAGCATGGCAAATACAACCGGTGCTTCCATCAGGGATATCCATTTTAAAGACTGTAAATTAGTTGGTTTGCATTTTGAAAAATGCAACAGCTTTCTTTTTGCAGCCAGTTTTTACAACTGCAATTTAAAGCTCGCCTCCTTCTATAAACTAAAATTGAAAAAATCCAATTTCGTCCATTGTGGACTACAGGAAGTTGATTTCTCAGAAACAGATTTAACGGAGTCGGTATTTGATAATTGCGATTTATCAGGCGCCGTATTTAACGAAACCATTTTAAATAAAGCTGACTTTCGCAGCTCCTTTAATTATGCTATCGACCCTGAAAAAAATCGTATAAAAAAAGCAAAATTCTCCATTCACGGAATTGCCGGTTTATTGGAAAAATACAATATTGTGGTTGAAAATTAAATCGATTAATATTTGGCATAAAAAAAATAAAAAATACATATCACAACTAACTTTAATAAAATGGGTTGAATAGGTGGTACAAATATTGATTAATAGAAATAGCCTAATTTTAGCAAAATTTTAAAAAAGTAAGTTAGTAAGCATGCGGAATAAAAATAATTGTTACAGTATACCCATTTTTGCAAGGTATAACTCCACTAAAGCCGCTTATGTAAAACCAATTGAACGTGCTGCGCTGTGTGCGTTTTTGCTAATTTTTATAAACTTAAACAAATCATTTGCTCAAAATAAAAGAGCGGTGGCTATTGGTTCCTCTACTGCCGCTGGCACTGGTGCAAGCTCAATTGATAGCTGCTGGGTTAGTCTTTTAAACAAATATTACAAATGCCAGCTAGGTATTGCAGACTCTGTATATAACCTGGGGGTGTCGGGAGCAGATAATTATCGTGGGATGCCAACAGGGTACATCCCTCCTCCTACAAGGCCACTCTCCGACCCCGATCACAATATCAGTAAGGCAAGTTTCCTTTTAAAAGACATAGCCATTGCAACAGACGGGGTAGTACTTGTAAATTATCCTACCAACAGGTACAACACCTACAGTATTGACGAAATCATGAGCAGTTTGCAAATCATTTACGATTCTGCAATAAGACGCGGAAACCGTTGTTATATCAGTACCACACAACCAAGAACTGATGGCGTTTTTAATACAAGTGTTGTAAAAAGAAAATTGGCTGACATTAAAGATTCTATCATTAATCGGTTTGGAGCAGACAACAGCATCAATTTTTGGGATGGCATGTTCGATTCTGCAGATAGCTCCATACTTGATAAATATTCTTTTGGGGATTTAATTCATTTCAATAATGCGGGCCACCGGGAATTATTTGAAAGAGTGGTTGCCAAAAATATTTTTAATTTACCCGTGTGGTATTCAAAATCAACCGGAAGTCTGAATGACCTTGCTACCTGGGGAAGTAATATTGATGGCAGCGGAAACAGCCCTACCAGTTTTACGGCCGATTACCAGGTATTTACTATTGTAAATAATCCATCACCCACCATCACAGCAAACTGGACAATTAGCGGAAAAAACACCCGGCTGATTATCGGAGATGGCATTACGCCGGTAAACTTTATTATACCTGCAGCATTTAAAGTTTCAATATCCAACCCGCCAATTACCAGTTGTTACTAATCGGTTAATTCAGGTATCAGCAAAACCATCATAAAGCCAGCTGCATTGTTTTTTGCAAGTGATGGAAGTCATTTAATTGCATGATGGCACAAAGCAAAAAATTACCGGCAACCCATCACTTTTGTTATAACAACAGCCGGTTTATATCAATGCTTAACTACAAAAAATAATGCCATGAAAAATATTTTAGTTGCGGTAGACCTTGCCACTTCTTCTCAGCTGCTAATAAATACAGCAGCTGAACAAGCTGAAAAATTTAATGCTAAAATTTGGGTATTGCACATTGCCGATCCGGAGCCGGATTTTGTTGGCAACAAGGCAGGGCCGCAATACGTAAGGGACTACCTGGTAGAAGAAATCAAGAAAGAACATAAACTTATCAGGCAATTTGCAGAGGAACTTAATACCAAAGGAATAGAGGCAGAGGGCCTGCTGATACAAGGTCCTACTGTAAAAATGATTTTGGAAGAAATAGAAAAATTACATATCGATCTGTTGATCATCGGCCATCACCGGCATGGGTTACTCTTTAAAATATTTTTAGGAGATAACCACACAGCCCTGGTAAATAAATCGAAAGTGCCGGTATTGGTGGTGCCGTTATTTTGATAGTTAAGTAGTGGTAAAATGATTCTTTTTCGATGTTTAGAGCGTTTAAGCGTTTAGTTGAACACCTGCGCATCAAACCTTTACATTCAATTTATATTCCCTAAAAAATTTATCGGATTAATTATTTGGTTCGCAAAATAAGTAGGCAAAATAGCAAGTCTCTATTTTCTTTTTTTTCTTAATAAAAAAAAGAAACAAAAAAAATCAAGCCCGCCCGGCTGACGCCAGTCGGACGGGGCTGCATCAAAAAGGCTAAAAATTTGAATGCTTGTCTAAAATGAAATTAGCTCACACTGAAGGTCATTCCTGAGCAGATGTGCAACTTACGGGCTAAAAGCAAATCCAATCATTGGTAACAGCAATTTCATTTCTTAACGACAAGCATTCAAATTTTCTTAACGCCTTTTTTATGAGGCCGGTCCTAAGCATCGGAACCAGATTATTAATCCTAAAAAAATCCATCCCATTTTAAACCACCACTTCACCCTCAATATCATAATCGAATGCCTTGGTTATTTTTACCTGCACAAATTCACCTATGGCCAGTTTCTTTTTTGATGCAATAATTACTTCGTTATCCACCTCTACACTATCAAACTCGGTGCGGCCAATATACCTGCCAGCTTCCCTTTTATCAATCATCACCTTAAAAGTTTTACCCACTTTTTCCTGGTTTTTTTCAAGGCTTATTTCCTGCTGCACTTCCATTATTTCCTGTGCCCTTTCTTCCTTTTCGGCTGCAGGCACATCATCTACCATATCATGTGCACTGGTGCCGTCTTCGTGACTGTAGCTAAATATCCCCACCCTATCGAAACGCATTTTTTGTAAAAAAAGTTTTAGTTCTTCCACATCATCCCTTGTTTCCCCGGGAAAGCCGGCAATCAGCGTTGTACGAATACACATGCCCGGCATACGCATGCGAATTTCGCCTACCAGGTCTTCCATTTCTTCACGGGTAATTTGCCGCTTCATCAACCGCAGCATGTTGTTAGCCGCATGTTGCAGGGGCATATCCAGATAGTTGCAAATATTGTCCCGTTCTTTAATCGCATCAATAATATCCAGCGGAAATTTACTGGGGTAAGCATAATGCAGCCTTATCCACTCCAGCCCTTTTACATCAGCCAGTGCATGTAGTAATTTTGGTAGTTCTCTTTTTTTATAGATGTCCAAGCCGTAATAAGTTAACTCCTGTGCTATCAGCATCACTTCTTTTACACCTCTGTCCACCAAACGCTTAGCCTCATCCACCAGCGATTCTATCGTTCTGCTCACATGCGCTCCCCTCATCAGTGGAATGGCACAAAAAGAGCAGGTACGGTTACAGCCTTCGCTTATTTTCATATACGCATAATGGCTCGGCGTACTCAATAATCTTTCACCAATTAGTTCAGCTTTATAGTCAGCATCAAATTGTTTAAGAATCATTGGCAACTCCATAGTGCCAAAATAAGCATCCACTTCAGGTATCTCAGCCTCCAGGTTATTTTTGTACCGTTCGCTCAGGCAACCGGTTACATAAACCTTGTCGAGTTTGCCCCTCCGCTTTAATTCTACTTGTTGCAAAATGGTATTGATGCTTTCTTCCTTGGCCTTCTCAATAAAGCCGCAGGTATTCACAATCACAATATTGTGGTCTTTTTTACCGCTTTCATGCACCGTGTCAATTTCATTGGCGAGCAACTGCCCACTCAACACTTCGCTATCCACCATATTCTTGCTGCAACCCAGCGTAATGATGTTTACTTTATCTCTGTGTAAGGTTTTTGTCTTCATAATAATTGCGACAAAGGTAATGGGATTTTATTTGCATGAAAACCAGAGCGCCGCCCAGCATGATTTTTAAGGGAACGCAAGCAACAGCGCTTTATTCAACTTCATACTGGCTATCCGCTTCAAGTCCGGCGCAGGGCCCGGCACAAGTCCTCACCGGGCTTTTTGCTACTATCCAGCGTAGGTTTGCGGCTGTTGGAATTTTATTGAGCACAGCGCAAAAACTGCCCCCACGATAAGGCCGTTTTTGCTTCCGTGGTTGGTGTAATATTCTTCGATCTCCGAGGTCGGTGTCGCCACCAATGCTATCAAATTAGTGAAAAACCATAATGCGCATAGATTACCTTTGCACCTCACCAACATACCGCACTATGGCTTTTAAATATAAGCA
>JANYCA010000154.1 GCA_025360525.1 Chitinophagaceae bacterium
CGACTCAAGAACACTACCCCTTCGATTTTTTTCGAAGGGGTTTTTTGTTTTGGGGGTTGATGGAATTCAAGAGAATTTTGACTTTTAAATTTCAGTTTCCATGTCTTGTTATGTATATTTTTTGTACAGTAAGCAGCGCCGGCAATTTTATGTTGGAGTTTCCAATGATGTAACAGATAGGTTGAAGCGCCACAACAATGGCGAAAGTTTAAGCACTAAAAGCTGCAGACCCTGGATGCTGTTGCACACAATATCATGTGCGGATAAATCTGTGGCGATGCAACTGGAAATGAAGATTAAGAAAAGAGGTATTAGCCGTTATCTAGGTGATAATGGTACCGATACCGGATTATATCGTCCCGCTTTAAGGCGGGAAGGTCGTCAGGCTTTGAGCGTGACCATCCCGACTCAAGAACCCTACCCCTTCGATTTTTTTAGAAGGGTTTTTTTGTTTTGGGGGTTGCAAGTTTTTCCAGAGAATTTGAATGATGTGGCCAACAGATTGAAGCGTTATAACAATGCAGAAAGATTGAGCACTAAAAGCGTTACGCCATTGGATTTTGCTTGCAGCAAAGTCGTAAGATTCGGCGTTGTAATCATAAGATTAAGCACCCTGCTAAATTGCGGCGGGTTCTGCAAAACACATTGCCCACCGAATGGAAATCCGCCTGGGAAACAGATTAAAAAGGCTCGCTAATATTTGTCTTTCCCCATGCCGGATGTTTTGGAAATAAAATCTGCTAATCCCCTACTGCCCAGTTTTTCACTAATGTTTTTTCGATGGGTTTTAATGGTGAGTTCACTTAAAAATAATTGAGTAGCAATTTCTTTGGTTGATTTGCCCAGGGCAATGAAACTAATAATTTCTTTTTCTCTTTTGGTGAGTTTTAATTGGGTAGTAAATCTATCTTTCAGTGGCTGGATAATTTCAATATTGGGGTCTAAATAAACCTTATTTTCTTTCATACTCTCTATGGCAGCTTCCAGTATGTGCTTGCCTGATATTTTTAAAACATAAGCATCTCCCTTAAAGCCCGAAAGCTCTAAACCTATATCTGCAGGCTGGTACATGGAAAGGATCATTAATTTCAACTGTTTATATTCTTCCTTTAGCTGGCTGATTAAGGCAAGGCCATTATATGGAGGCAGGTTTATATCGAGTATTAGGAAATCAACATCATGTTGCTGTAGTAAAGCAAACATCTCGGGCGCAGAAGCTGCAATAAATGCAAGCTCCATATCTGGTTTGCTGACAATGAGATTACTGATGCCTTCGGCAAAAAGTAAATGATCGTCTGTGATGGCAATTTTATATTTTTTCATGGTGTACCAAATTAAATTCAATGGAAATATTGAACCCGTTGTTTTCCTGGCTTTCAATATTAAAGCTACCCTTCAATAAGCTTACCAGTTTGTGAATGCTTTTTAGTCCCACTCCATTGTTGGCAGCCGATTCATTGTAACCAAGGCCATCATCTTCTGCATATATAGAGATTAAATTTTTTGTAGTAATAATTTGTAAGAACGCAGTGGAAGCCTTAGAATGTTTTAGTAAATTTTGCATTAATTCCTGTACAATCCTGTAAATAATTATTTCATATTGAAACGAAATTTTATAGCTTTCGCCTATCCATTCAAATTGAAGATCGATATTGCTATTGGCTACAATAAATTTCACATTATCTGCAATGGCAGCTTGCAATCCTTTATCTTTTAACAATACCGGGGAAAAGCTGTGACTCATATTGCGAACTTCATTGCCTATCCGTGTAATATGGGTGGCAATTTTGCGGCGTGCATCTTCTGTAAGAAGCATATTATCAGCTTCCAGCCTGAGCAAGCCTAAATTTGCGCCGAGGTTATCGTGCAGCAGTGATGATATTCGTCCCATTTCTTTTTCGTGGTAATGGGCTATTTCTTTAAATATTTTACCCTGTTGCAATTGGGTTTCTATTAACAGTCTCTCCGAATCTTCCTTATAAAATTTAAAACGCCATGCCATCGCAAAAGCCATTACTACAGCCTCAAAAAATAATCCCCAATAGTGCGCTGTGGAAGTGAAATCAGTATGTGCTATCAACAAACCTTGTTGCAACACAAAGATGGTAACAAGAATTGTAAAGCCGGTAAAAGAAATCACCGAAAAAAGGGCAAAACGGATTCTTTTTGTAAGGCAATAAAATGCTTCCAGCAGAAAGGTAAAAAGCAATAAAGGCGAAATGATCCTGTTTACATACACCCACAAGCCTTGTACCTTGTAATTACCGGAAGAAGAACTGGCAATTGCGATGGCTAACAATACAAGGAAGCAAATGGCCAATATTTTGTTGAATCGATATAGCCAGGGTAAGTTTTTTTTAATGTCCAACAGCGAATTAAAAAAGTTGAGCATGGGCACAATGCATAGTGCAAATGACGCCGGCCTTATCAAATCATTCAATCCAGGTAAATTGGGGTATAAATATTTAAAAAGTAACCCCATATCTATTGCCAAATAAAATACAATGATGAGTGCATACAAAAAATACCACAAGTAAAGATTTTGCCGAATGCTGATAAAAAGAAGTAAGTTAAAGAGGAATATAAAAATGCCGGCACCCAGTACCAGCCCTGAGAGCAGGTTATGAGTAAAACTTTGCTTTATAAAAAAGGTTTCTGTGCAAAAATTAATTGGTAAATCTAGTTTGGTGTAGCGCTTATCTGCAGCAATTATAATATAACAGTCTTTGAAATTAATTCCATCTGCCTTATACACAAAAGTGCTGGTGGGCATGGGCCTGCTAGCATACGGCATATTATCGCCGCTATGCCCAAAATTTTGTACAATAATGTCTTTTTTTATAATCCAGCACTGCAGGTAATTAATATGCGGATTGTTGATGTTGATGTAATTAAAATGGCCATATTGCAACAAACTGTTTACCGGAATTTTTAACCACACGCTGTTGGAAATATTACTGATGGGTATTTTACTAAGGGTTAAATTTTGCCATTTATCAATAGTAGTAAGCGGACTTTGACTAAGATCACTCTCTGGGGTAAACGCATATTCAATTGCAGCCGTGGTATAATCAATTTCTTTTCCGTTAAAAGTAATGTGTAATTGGGCGGGTAGTACTTTGGTTATTAATAATATGCAACATAATAGTACGGACCTCCCTAGCATAGCATAAAAATAGTGTATTGATTTTTTACAATGATGGATAAATAAAAAATACTCCTTTGTGGGTATTTTTTGTATTGCAGATTAACCCAATTTTGATCATCTAATTTTAGCCAGCAAATAAACACAACTCACGTGAAAAACTATCTACTGCTTTGCCTTATCACATTTGTTGAAAGCACATTTAAAACCAGGTTAATAAAAACTATATGGTGGCCTGCATATTAGTTGATATACCTGGAAATAGATTTAGTTAGAAATTAAAATCACGATTGTAAACAATGGAGCTGATAGATTGAATGTTATCAAAAATGCATAGACAATTTGGTTATATTATTTTGATAAAATAATTGCACAGCTTGTAAAGTTTAATACCGCGTCACCTAATCTTAAAATTACCTGATGAAAAGCAAGACCATTTTTCCAATTGTTTTTATACTGCTGCTGCAGTTTGTTTTTTCTTTCAACATGCAGGCACAAAATAATGTAGGTATCGGTATTACCCCAAGGGTGGGTTATAAATTAGATGTAAATGGCCACTTGAATATACAGGGCGATCTTTTCATTAATACAAGAAGAGCATTAAGGTTGGATAGTGTATGGACAGTTGCAGGTGGTGGTAATACCAGTGCAGGTACTGGTGCAGGAAACATATTGTCTGTTGCTTCGCTGGCCAATACCTTGTATGGATATGGGGCCGGCAATAAATTAACAGGTAATGATAATGTAATGATTGGCGCCAATGCAGGAGCAGCTTCTGTGTCGGTAAAAAACAGTTTGTTTATTGGACGGGGTGCAGGTGAAAATAATACAGTAAGCGACAATATGTTTATAGGAGCCTATGCAGGGTTGAAAAATACTTCCGGCAATATGAACACTTTTGTTGGCACTTATACAGGTAGCGACAATCTTACCGGAGCTGGCAATGCTTACCTTGGCTGGAATTCCGGTGCCCGGGGTACTATCGCAAGCTGGAATACATTTCTGGGAAGTTTTACCGGACAAGAAAATACAACGGGTAGTAATAATACTTTTTTAGGTACCGGAAGTGGCAGTACTAATACAACCGGCAATAGAAATGTATTTGTTGGTAATACCGGAGGCAATGATAACACTACGGGCAACGAAAATACTTTTGTGGGAACAGGAGCAGGGCAAAATAACACCACCGGAAGCATTAATGTGGCCATTGGGCTAGAAGCCGGTGCTACATTAGGAGCCGCAACAGGTAATACTTTTGCAGGTACCCGTGCCGGCAAATATAACACCGCTAACAATAATACTTTTATTGGTGTAGAAGCCGGGAGTAATAATACTACTGGCTTGCGAAATGTTTTTGTAGGTGAATATGCCGGTGTGGCAAATACCCTGGGCAATTTTAACACATTTGTTGGAGCTGAGGCAGGACGCAGCAATACAGTTGGTATTGCCAATGTTATTATGGGAGAAGCAGCTGGTTATACAAATACAACGGGTGAGCGCAATGTGTACATTGGTACAGGCGCCGGCCGGCAAAATAACGATAGCAGTAATACTTTCATAGGTGAATTTGCAGGGGGAAACTCTACGGCTGTTAAAAACTCCATCTTTATAGGCAGGGGTGCTGGTGCTAATTCCATCAATGGAAGGCAAAATACTTTTTTGGGTAATGGTAGTGGCAACAAAAACAATGGCCTTTACAACACTTTTGTAGGCGAATTTACCGGCCCCAATTTTGTAAAAGGTAATAACAATATCATTTTAGGCCAATATACTGCCATAGCACAGGACTCTGGTTTTGGCAATGTATATGTAGGTAGCAATGTTGCCAATGCACAACGAAAAGGTAATTACAATGTGATGGTAGGCATGTTTACGGGCTTTAGAGATACTACCCAATTTGGCTATCATACTTTTTTGGGCACTTATGCCGGATATAGTAACACAAGCGGAAGGTATAATACTTTTTTAGGTGGTTTTTCAGGATCTGACAATACCACCGGCGCCAACAATACATTTGTTGGCCTTCAAACTGGCGCTAGTAATACTACGGGATTTGCCAATGTAATGCTGGGCAGAGATGCCGGATTATTTTCAGTTACTGGCAGTAATAACACCTATCTCGGGTTTTCCACAGCCTCTAAAGATACCGCAGGCAGTAACAATACCATTACTGGAAGGTTTGCCGGGTTTTCTGGCAGAAAATACGCAGGTGTAACCTTGCTTGGTGATAGTGCCGATGCTGCAAAACCCCTTGCCATCAATGCTACGGCTATTGGTTTTAGGGCTGTTGCCGAATGCGACAGTTGCCTGGTACTGGGCAGTGTATTGGGTAAAAACAATGCCATCAGTAACGTAAAAGTAGGTATTGGCACTACAAACCCTGCTGCTAGTCTCGATGTGGCGGGAACTTTTAAACTCGGTGCCGCCGGTACTTCTGTACAACAAATAACCAGGTTTACTGCAGCCATCAATATTCCAATAATAGCTGCTAATACTAGCGCTAACCTGGATGTGGCTGTAACCGGTGTACAAACTGGTTCGGCTGTTAACATCAGCCTTGAAGGAGATACAGGCAATGTTTTTATAACAAACGCCTTTGTAAATGCCAGTGGCAATGTGAGGATAAAGTTTTTCAACCCTGCTTCCACAGCTTCTATTGCCTTTGCAACAAGCGCTTATATACTTTCTATAAAATAATTAAACGCCTCTTTACACACTTAATAATTTAACCATGAGAAACAAATTTTTACTCCCCTTTTTACTAAGTTGTATGCTTGTACCTTTTGCTGGCTTTGCTGCAAATATCGGAGGCGCAATTACAGCAAATACTACCTTGTCGCTGGCCAACAGTCCTTACATTGTTACATCCTCCATTACTGTAAATGCCGGCATAACCCTTACTGTACCAGCAGGTGTTGAAATGCGGTTTAATTCCGGTATGGCATTAACAGTGTATGGAACGCTAACGGCTACCAGTGCCCTTTTTACTTCCAATGACGCAAGTCCGGTAAATGGCAGTTGGTCCAATATGAATTTTGGAAATGGATCTACAGTTGCAGCTTCCACCATCACGGGTTGCACTTTCAACTATGGATCTTATTTATACGTTAATAACAACTATACCTTAAATCTTACAGGTTCTACAGTTACAAGGTTTTCAGGTTCACCTTTATCCCTATACACTGGTGCCATTGCTAATCTTAACAATTCAACTTTTTCCACTTCTAATATCGGTATCAGCATCAATGGAGGTTCCGCCAATTTTTCAGCCAATAGTTTAATCAATAATATCAATACATCTTATCCCGGCATTACATTAAGCGGCGGTAGTTTATTATTGGCCAGCACCAATATTACCAATTGCATTCATCCAATTACCCTCAATAGCGCTTCATCATTTGCTATTACCGGTACCACGGATTTACTGGCCAATACCCGCCCAACTATCAAAGTTCCGTGGAGTAATTTAGCATCGGGCAGTTTCAATTTTCCTGCAGCGAATGTGCCTTATTATTTTCAATCTGGTTTTACTGTTTCTACCGGCGCTACCATGAGTGTTGCGGATAATAATATCCTTAAATTTCAAAATGGTCAAGGACTTTTTGTTGATGGTACCTTGATTGCCAATGCATCAGTTGGGAAGAATATTTATTTTACCAGTGTTGTAGATGATAACTGGGGAGGCGATACGAATGAAGATGCAAGTGCTACTGCACCTGCCCGCAATAACTGGACGGGTGTTCATTTTAACAACCCAAGTATTGATGCCAATTGTGTTTTAAGAAGGGTAAAAATAAGGTACACCAGCATTGGGGTAGAAACCGATAATGCCAACCCTACAATCGACGGATGTGAATTTAGTTTGAATACCCATGGCTTGAGTATGCTTAAAGCTTCCAGCCCGGTCGTCACATCCAATAGCTTTGCATCCAGCGCAATTACGCCCATTGCCATGGCGCTTGATGCAAACCCAACGTTTACCAGTAATAGTTTTTCTTCTTCAGATAACCAGTACGATGCCATTGGTTTGTATGGCAGTACACTTACGGCCAACGGTACTATTAAAGTACGTGATTTTACATCTATACCAAATGTTACCTATGTAATGTTGGGGTCAAGTATTGTGCCTGCCGGCATCAGTTTAACCATAGAAGCAGGGGTGGTAATAAAATCAGTACAGGGTTCCAATTATAACATACAGGTTGCCGGTACCATCATTGCCAACGGCACGCTTACTAACCCTATTGTATTTACATCTGTAAGGGATGATAATTATGGTAATCCTTTTGATACCAATAAGGATGGTACGGGCACTTCACCTGCCATTGGCGATTTTGGTAGCATAAGTATGTTGCCAGGCAGCACAGGGTCTAGCTTTATATACTGTAAAATAAGGTATGCGGGTGGCATTAATGGCTACAACCAATCTCAGTTTGATGGTGCAAGCCTTAATTTTATCAATGCCCCGGGTACGGTGCAAAATTGTGAAATAAAAGATGTGAAAGATGGCATCAATTGTTTCTATGGTTCTACCCCAACGATCCAGGACAACCAATTTACCAACCTCGGCTTTGCGGTTACTTTATCTGCTGCTGCCAACCCAACACTGGTAGGCAATACACTCACCAATGTTGCCAACAGGGCATTGGGGTTGATAGGAGTTGGTATCAACTCTTCTACAGAGTTGGCTGTGTCCGGCACCATCCGGCAAAAGAGCTTTGCAGGTTATGCAAACATTACTTATGTGCTAAGAAATTACATCATCATAGCCAGCGGAACCAATGTAAATATTGAGGCAGGTGTGGTAATAAAAAACACCTACTATGGCTTTACAGTAAACGGTGGTTTCAAAATTGACGGCACACTTGCCAACCCGGTTATTTTCTCTTCTATTAAAGATGATAACGTAGGCAACCCCGGCGATACAAATGGCGATGGCAATGGATCCGCAGCAGCGGTAGGTGAAGGCCCCGGCATTTATTTTAGTCCAGGTTCAGATGATGCATATTGTAAATTGCTTTACCTCAAAAGCTATTATGGCGGCAGCGGTTATACCAAACCATACCTCAATCCTACCACAGGTGTTATTGGCATTGAAAGTGCCAACCCGGTAATTGACCAGGTGTTGTTGAGTAATTTATCAACTACAATAGAAGGTATTGGTGTTTACGGCACAGCAGCACCCATTATTTCAAATACAGTTTTTCAAAATGGACCATTTTTCCCGGTAAGTATGTCCATATTAAGTAACCCTGTTTTTAGCAATATTACTTTTACCTCCATGGGTTATTCTGCCATTTTAATTAATGATGATAATATTACTTCCGATGCAACACTGGTTACCAGAAGCCTTGCAGGCATTTCCAATATTGCTTACGTAATAAATAAAAATTTGACTGTTAACTCAGGCGCAATACTAACCATTTCTCCTAATGTGGTTATTAAATTCAGACAGTATAGTTATTATGGCATCTATGTAAACGGGGCTCTTAAAGTGGCTGGTACAGCGGGCAATAAAGTGATATTTACAGATGTTGCTGATGACTCTGCAGGGGGTGATACCAATAACAACGGAAATGCTACAGCACCAACAACAAGTTGGAACGGAATTAAATTTGAAGATCCATCAGTAGATTCCATTAACAAAATAGAATATGCCGAAATACGATTTGCCGGTATTTCTTCCAGTGAGTGTTTGGTATTTAAAAATTCAGGCGGCACCGTTAACCAGGTGAGTATTATTTTTGGTAATACGGGGTTGGGTATTTATGGCACGGCCAATCCATCCTTTCAAAATATTGCGTTGCAAAATTTAAATGTTCCGGTTCGTATGGACATGTTTGCCAACCCTACATTTGGAACTATTACGGCCAATAATATTGCAGTGATGGGTATTCATATTCCTACATCTACTTATTCTCAAAGCGGCACTTTCCCCGCAAGAAATTTTGCAGGCTACACCAATATCACTTACGTATTAGAAGGCCAGCAAACCATTAATGGTGGCACTACCATTACCATTCCTGCTGGTTTAACTTTTAAGGGAGAATTGTATTACGTACAAAGCCGGTTCAATGTTTTAGGCAGGTTAAATGTTGGTGGCACTGTTAGTAATCCTGTTGTATTTACTTCCCTGGCAGATGATTCATATGGCAATCCGGCTGATATACAGACAAATGGCAATTTAACAATTCCTGTTATAAGCAATTATAATTACGGTGGATTTAGTGCAGCTATAAATTTTGGAGATATTTCAGATGATAGCAGTACAATTAATTACGCCATCTGCAGGTTTACTGGCGCCGGCATTAGTTGTACATCTGCTTCTCCCACTATTACCAATTGCAGTTTTTCTAAAAATACCTATGGTATTGTATTATACGGAATATCAACACCAGTTGTAAATAATAATAATTTTTTAAACTTAGATAAAACACCCTTGCTGGCTACTATACTTACTTATCCTTCATCGGCATTAAACAATACCATTGCGGGTACTACCTGGAAAGCCATTGCCATACTTGATGAAACCCTTAGCCAGGATATTACATTGCCAAAACGCAACTTCGGCGGCTTTACAAATATTCCTTATTTATTTACTGGTTTTACAGTTGGCACTACCGCTACTTTAACCATTGCACCCGGTGTAGTTACTAAATGGCAGGGTGGAACCTTAAACGTAAATAAGGGGTTAAATGCATTGGGAGGCTTAAGGGCAGATAGTAATATTGTTTTCACCAGTTACCGGGATGATTTTTATGGCGGGGATATGAATAGTGATAGTACGGCATCCACTCCCCTTAACTCCGATTGGTATGGAATAAATTTTAATGATGTATCGCTGGATCCGTTGTGCAAAATATCGAACGCTTTTATCCGGAATGCATACAATGGAATCACAGCCACCAATGCCAGCCCGGATATACAAAAAACATCCTTTAGTAATATTTACAACGATGCTGTTTCAGCAACTGGCTCCTCTAATCCAACCATCAATTTTTGCGATTTTTATACAGCCAATAATTTCGGGGTCAATAATGTGAACCAGTCATTTGTAATCAATGCAGAAAATAACTGGTGGGGCAAAAACACTGGTCCTACGCATGCAGCCAATCCAACGGGTACAGGGTTAAAAGTTACCAATGCAGTGGATTATCTGCCCTTCCGTACCGCCGGCCCCAATGTGCCGCTTGCGGGTGATGTATCTCAGAATGGTTTGGTGCAGGCTTTTGATGCTTCCAAAATATTACAGTTTTTAGTAAGTGCTATTACACTTACGGCCACACAGCAAACTGTGGGAGATGTAAGCGGCAACAATTCACTTTCTGCTTTGGATGCGTCTTTGATTATGCAATACGCAACTGGTTTGATCAATAATTTTCCATCCGAAGCTTACAACAGGCCAATGGATGTTACCAATGCTGTTTTTTCCGTTGCAAAACAATCGGGCTTACCCGGCAGTAGGGTAACTCTGCCGTTAACCTTATCTAATGTAAACAGGTTATTTGGTTCTTTTGCTAAAATTACTTTTGATAGTACCTACCTGCAATTGGATACACTTGCTTTTGAAAACTCAGATAGAACGGTGGCATACAATAGCCCGTTAGCCGGCATAGTATTAATTTCAATGGCTGGCACAACTCCGTTAAATTCCAATACAACACTTGCTTATCTGCACCTAACCATTAAGCCAACTGCCCCGGCAGGATTAACCATTCCATTGGTGGTTGAAAAATATTTGGGTAACGAAAAAGATTTGACTGCTACTGCTAAAAATGGTAGCGTTCGGGTGTTGAGAAAAATAATACCAGGCTCTACCGGGTTGCAAAATAATTTGCTGCTTTCGCCAAACCCGGTTGTAAAAGATCTTACAGTAACTATTGAAAATGCTTTATTAAGCAATGCCTTCACCTTAGGTGTGACAGATATGGCAGGTAAAAAATGGATACAAAAATCAATGCTGCGATCAGTAAACAATGGGGAGGATATGCAAATAAACCTTTCCATCAATAAATTGCCGTCCGGAGTTTACGTATTGTCTGTACAATCAGATAAAAAGATGATTTCCAAAAAATTCATTGTAGCCAGGTAAGCTCTATCGGAGTGCAGGCAATATTGTTATCAATCTTGCCTGCACTTAATTTAACCCATCATTCCGTTTAACAGAAATACGATAACATGAAAAATCCATTTCGGTTTGCCCTGTTTTTTATAGTTGGTATTGCAATGGCAAAAACCGGATTTACGCAAAATATCAATTTTCAATTTAGAGATACTGCTGCCCTCGTTAATACTTTTATAGATATTCCCGTTAGAGCAACGACCACTTTTACCGGACTAGGGGTGATATCGTATTCATTGCAGTTTTCGTACAATGCCACTTATATAAGTTCGCAGGGCGTTGTTACCACAGGCACTATTTCTGCTGCGTTAGGAGCGCCAACAGTCAATACTTCTGTACCTGGTATCATTACCCTTGCTGGAGCCGGCACCACTGCGTTAACCGGATCGGGTAATTTTATATTGCTGAGGTTTAAAATATTGCAGGCAGGTGGTACAGGTATAGCCAACACCGGCCCCGCCAATAATTTTTTGAATGAAGAATCACCCACTTTAACTTTTCAAAATGCCTGTACACTTACGGGTATTGCATTGCCTGTAATTGCTGTTAATCCTACTACTGCCCTGCTGCTAAAAGGAGAAACACAACAGTTTACAGCATCCGGCGGTACTGGCCCTTATACATGGAACAGTAGCAATCCAGGTATTGCCAGCATTGCTTCCACAGGATTGTTAACAGCCATACAAGCTGGGTTTACCGTTGTAAAAGCTACAGACATCAACACCAATATTGGGCAAACCAATAACATTGAAATAAGGGGTTACCGGCTTAGTATACCCGATACTACCGGGTTGTACAATGGTTACATTAATATGCCGGTAAGGGTTACCAGTTTAACCGGTTTAAATGTATTATCCGGATCTTTTAGTATTACCTATCCACAGGCAGCTTTATCCGAAATAGAGATTGTAACAGCCGGTACTTTACTGGCTGCTGTGCCTGCACCAACGCTTAACCTAAATACACCCGGTGTAATTCAAATATCCTTTTCAAACACAACAGCATTGTCAGGCGCCGGCGTTTTATTTTTTATCCGTTGCAAATTGTCGAACAGAGCCGGCGGTAATGGATATTTAAATTTTCAGGATGCTATCTTAAACGAAGACCTGCTTGCCATTACAAAAAATGGCTTTGTAAATTACCCTGCACCGCCGGGTATTTCTTTAAGCCCCAACAGCGGCCAATTGGTATATGGTGATAGTTTACTGCTTACAGTAAATGGAAGCAATGTAACACCGCCTTTTACCTGGGTTATTTCTGATAATAGCCTTGCCAGTATTAGCGCCAACCGGTTTTTATCAGTAAAGAAAAGTGGGCAAATTACCATTTCAGTTACCGATGCCAACAGTGCGGTAACCAACTCCGGCATTTTTCAATTATACGATACCTATTTAAAGATATCCGATACAGTAGCTGTAGCCGGAGAACAAATTGAAATTCCGGTATTTATAAAAGCATTGCCTCCCGGGCAATCAATATCTGCCATGCAGGGAAGAGTTTACACTTCTAACCCTTCGCTCTTCTCCATTTCAGACATTGTTATTGCCGGTACAGCAGCTTCTGGCTTTTCTGTAAGCACTTCTTTAGGCAGTAACTTTATTGAATTTGCCATTGCCGGCGTTACGGGTATTACAGGCCATTCTGTTTTATTTAAAGTAAGAGGAACAATGAGCGAAACAGCTACGGCAGGTGCTGCCAGCAGTTTATCTTTCCAGAATTTATTGTTGAATGAGGGAGAACCTTTGCCGCTGATTCAACCCGGGAACATTACAACTATTGCGGCCAGCAGTGTGTACACATTTACTGGCAATGGTAACTGGGATGTGGCCTCCAATTGGCTCAACGGTTTAATTCCTCCAGTTAATTTACCAGCCCCAAAAGAAATAATCATTAATCCGATTGTGAATGGGGAGTGTATTTTGAACATAGTACAGCGCATGGCAATTGGCTCAAAAATTACTATTAATGCCGGTAAAAAATTAAGAATTTTAGGTGATCTGACTATCAACTAACATAAAAGAATAACAAAAAACATCATCCTTAATGAGGATGTAGTTTAACTAAAAAGAGGCTGACTCATGCTATTGAGACAGCCTCTTTTTTAACTGTTGGGCTACCATAATAATCTTAATCTACCAACTGATTCCTAAACAAATCTTCAAACACAGCCCGCTTGCGGATGAGTTTTGCTTTACCGTTTATCAACAATACTTCTGCAGGTTTTAAACGGGAGTTAAAATTGCTGGACATCTCGAAACCATACGCACCGGCATTGGAGAAAAGCAGTAAATCGCCTTCTCTTTTTCTCCTGTTTTCCTCACTGGGTCACCCAAGATTAAAGGGCTCTGCAGCTTTAATTGAAGATTAAGGAAAGAGGTAAGCACACCGGCTCCTTTTAGTTAATTGCCTGCATCAATGATCAGCTTTTGAACTTGCTTTGCTTTGTTGGGAGCAATTACTTCCAACTGGTAAACACCTGTTACTATGTTGTCGTTTAATGTGAATGAATGTTCAGCACTGCCAACGGTATGGGCTTGTACCCTGCTGTACAGTACCTGACCTATTGTATTGATTAACCGAATGGTATAATTGCCGGCGGGTTGATTGACAAACCGCAGGCTGATGGTATTGCCTTTAATTGGATTTGGCGATATAATAAATCCGCCAGATTTTTTACCCAATACCACTTTTACTATGTTGCTGTACTTAACCGCACCGCTGATGTCGATAGCTTTTATGCGATAAAAGTTAGATCCCTCTACAGCGTTAATATCCAGCCAATTGTAGGTTGCATTTGTGTTGGGGCCCACTGCCTGTGTAGCCACTTTGCTAAAGCTTCTGCCATCGGTAGATTTTTCTACTTCGTATCCAGACAGATTTTGCTGGTCACCAACTATCCATCTTATTGCAATATTACCATTAAAGTCGGTAGCATATACGTTGGTAAATGTAACCGGCAGTGCTCCACCCAAAGGCCCAAACACAAGACGAAAACGATTGGCGGCAAAGGAACCTGCATTTGCATCAATTGTAAAGTTGTAGGAAGTATTTCCATTTATAGTAACAGGTGTACGGTTATTAAGATAGGTATCTTCTAGTATGGCCACCAGTGATGGATCTATTTGCTGAGATTTAAACGCTAACTGGTAATTATTTGGCCTCATCTGGTACATATTGTAAAACACCGTATCATTTACCGTAAATGGCTTTCTCTTTTCAACAGCCAGCTTTACACCATCTCTTAACATGCCAAAGTTTTCATTAAAATTACTTTGCTTGCGGCCGTCGTAGTCATCTACCAGGTTACTGTAGCTTTCACCCATCGCAACAAAGTTGCCATCTACCATTCTATTGCCTGTAGTAGCTACGGAGTAAATATTAGTAAATAAAGCGGGGTAATTAATATCTAACGGCTTAAACACGAGATTGCTGCCGCTTATTTTGCTATTTTCTGTAATGCTGATATCTCCACCTGAACTACCGCCACTTATAAAAAATGCCTGACCCGACTCGATGGTATTTACAATACTGCCCGAAGGACCATAACTACCACCACCGGGAGTTACAACGTAATCATCATTTACTGGTTTAGAAAGTGTTTGAAAGCCGCCCACTGTATTGAGTTTAGGATCCCAAACACGGAAAGTGGTGGCACTTGCTGTACCTGTAAAGTTTACCAACCCAAGGTCGATTGCGGATGGAAACGGGTTGCCAACCAATGCAGATTTATTGGCCACTATAGGCGTATTTCTTGTCCCCATGTACAAGAGTCCTTTTGTGCGAAGCGTAGTAGCGTTTAGATTGGTTGTACTGCTGGAAACGCTCTGGGTTCTGTCGCCTCTGATATAAAGGAAATACCCCTGGTAAGCAGCAATCAGGCTGTCTTGTGTATTAATGATTGGTCTTAAAACATTAGCCGATGAATCAAACCTGTACATGGATGCACTTTGGGAAACCGCATCAAAACCAAATGAACTTGCATTTGCAAGAGGACTTGTTATTTGTGTACCAAAACCTGCAACTCCCACCACACCAGCTAATTGGTTTTCCTGCCAGGCAGTTTTAATGGTTTGGCCAGAAGCCGTTGCAGTAAGCAATCTCCATGCTCTGTTGTTATTTTGTGGAATATATCTTTCTACTGTTACTGCGCCGATGATGTAATTAGCACCAGACGTGTTGGCTGCAATTCTTGCAGTACCAAACTCGTTCGATTTGATGGTTAAAAACCCACCGGTAGTTAATACACCGCTGCCATTAATTGTTAATGTTCCTGCCTGGTTAGCCGCAGCCCCGCCGGTTATATTAAGACTGTCGCCGAATGTAGCACTGGCCCCAGTATTGATAATGAGATTCTTTAAATAATTATGGGTGCTTGCATTGTCAAAAAACAAGCTGCCTGCAGTTCCAGCAATTATTAAGCTGGAAGCATGAGACCCCTCGAGTTTGCCGCTAGCCCGGATTGAAGCTCCATTTAAGATAAGTGTATTGGCTCCGATTTTCAGTTTCCCGGCACTCAAATTTAAAGCGGATGCCACAGTAGCATCGCCTAGCATGGTAACTCCATTACTATTGTTAACAGTTAGATTATAGAAAGTAGCACCGTCTAGCGTCTGCGCCGATGTGCCATCAAAAGTAACCGTTCCGCTGTTTTGGATAAATGTTCCTGTATTTATCAAATTGCCTGCGATATTGAACGAACCACCACCATAGGTAGTTCCTGCATTATTGAGCGTATGTAAAGTGATAGTGCCTGCATTGACTAAGGTGGTGGGATTATCATTTTTGATAGTATCCGTAACTACCACAGTGCCATCTGAAATAGAAATATAAGCGCCTACATTGGAAACAACTTGTGACTGCACTTCCTGTTTCGGTAATAAAAAAACTATTCCCAATAAAATGGCTACCCACTTTATACTAAAAGTTGTATGTTGAGTGAAATTTTTCATGCTCGATTTGTATATCTTATTTACCCTTTTTTACTATTAAAGTCTTGTTAGTTTGCCACCTTAATTAAAGTTAATATTCTATTGTTAACACTTACTGTTTTTCGATCTGTTTTCCATCTCATTTCGATAGTCTGTCCGGAAGTAACTGTGGCAATGCCTTGTAAAGAAATGTCCGATGGATTTAATAAATGGGTTCTTGTTCTGCTTGAATTAGGAATTAATACTCCATTATTATAAAGGCTAAAAGTAGCCATAGGATAAACAGCTGTAATAACCGTAGTTGCCCCGGCTTGAAATATTGTTCCATTAACAGTGGCATTTGTAAAGCCAGTTATAGCACCGGAGTTAGTTGCAATATCTCCAGTATAAATTGAAGCTCCTGTATTAGCAATCGCACCTGAACTCGTAAATATCACGAAATTAGACAATGACCTGAAATTGATAAGGGAAGAACCAGTAGGTATTGAAAGTGTACCCTCTCCAAAAGAAATTGCACCTCCTGTAGATAGTAACCTTCCGGTTACTGTACAAGTTGCGCCTACTGCAACTGCTGCTCCATGAGAAAATAATGTTCCTTGTATAGTAGTTGAGGCACCTAAACCAATTGCTCCTTCGGCTACCCAAAAAACATTTTTTGCTGTCGCTCCGTTTGTGAAAAAAACATTTACTCCAGCCCCTGTATTAAATGCTCCTGTAGCTCTAATTACAAATAGGGCGTCTGGGTTGCCTCCACCATTCAAAGTGAGATTTCCAGCAATAGAGGCGGCTCCAGCTATATCGTAAACTCCCGGAAGAAGCGTTTCTCCACTCCCAAAAACAAGCGGATGGGTTGTGTTGGTAACTGGTATTGCCATTATATCAGTGTAAATCAAACCTAAATCTGCTGCTGCTGTTGCAGTGCTAAAACCGGTTGTATCATAAGCCACAGGTATTGTACATTGTGCATTAAAAAAAACTAAATAAGAACCTGATTCCGTTGCTGTTTGGCTAATACCTGGAATTACAACATCTGAAGTTGAAGATGTGGAAAGAGATGTTCCAGCATCTACAGAAAAGTAGGCTGTACTAGTATTCGATGTTAAAACCACCCAGGTACTTCCGTTATAGAAATTAAACTGGTTAGTTGACGTGTTGTAAATCATCAGGCTATTAGCAGGCGAACTGATAGCCTCCCTTTGTATTGTTGTCATTCTGGGAATGAGCATTCCTTTGGTTGTTGTCCTCAATTCGAGAATGGAGGATGCATCAGCTGTAATGGATGTACTGCTGATACCCATGGACTGGGCTTGTATTATATTACTGGTAAAGCTTACTACTAGCAGTAGAATTACTGATGCTGATAGATTTTTAAAATTGATCCTTAACATTGAGTTGAATGTTTTTGTTTTTTATAATTCAATTTACTAAAGGTTCTAAAAATTAATTTTTCAGAAAGTGAAAAAATTAAATTTGAACCTTTTTTTGAAGTTCTTTTTTCTTTAATGGAAATAACGGGTACTAACCGTTTAGTGAAACTTAGAGTTTCCTGTGCGTTCTTCCTTGCGCTTTTAACAAGAGGAGTAAAAGTTTAATTACTTGTCCTTTTATGTCAGCCCCTAGCGCAAGTCCGATTCCAATTGTTGTATCATCTGATAAAGCCATATTGTTACGCTTGGCCAAGCAACGCAGGATAAAGTAAAAATTAAGCAACCGCTATTTTTACTAGTAATAGGAGCTGAATACACTTTAATACTAGAGGAAAAACAAGAAATCATAAGCTCAAGTAAAATTATTATTGCCTTGATTGTACAAACCGATTTAAATAAATCAAGACAAACAAAACATACGAAGTTTTTTTTTATTTGGTTTGGTTTGTAACAGTTTGTATTTAACTAACCCTGAATATTTACATTGATAATGAATATTAAACAATGGAAAGCCTATAGCTAAAGTGATTTTCAATTAAAATAATCGATGGTTTTTGTTTTGGGTTTAATTATATTCATTGCAAGCACACGTTCAATTGGCATGCCAAAAAATAGTATATTGAAGGCCAATTATTTACAATTTGGGAAACTTACGTATTTTCCTAAAATAAGACTATTTGTTTTATTTTAAGACACGTTTATCTATAGGTAGGAAATATTTAATATTTAGCAATTGATTCAAATATAGAGTGGCAGCTTACTTGAAAAAACGGAACCCGGTGATATTAATTTTGAGATTTCAACGGCAGATGCGAAATCTGCACAAATTTATGACAAGACAAAAAATAAAGCGATTAAAAAACAAATCGAAATTAACAGGCTAATGGCAACCATCACTTTAAATTACAGATGTGCTAACTCTTAAAAAAAAGTAAAACCCGGCAGGTAAATACCTG
>JANYCA010000181.1 GCA_025360525.1 Chitinophagaceae bacterium
AAAGACAGCCGATACAAGGATGAGAGCGTATATAAATTTTTATCTGGCAACCCTGCCGAAGTAACACCCAAGTCTGGCATCACCCTTTCTTATTTATGGGATTATTATAAAAATTTCCCGGTGGCACAGGTAACATCCGGCAATGCTGCAGATATTGCGTACAGCAGTTTTGAAGCAGACGGTACTGGCAACTTAACATACGCCACCGCAAAAACTGCGGATGTAAGCAGCCCCAGTGGAAGTTACTGCTACAATCTTGCATCTGGCGCAATACAAAGAGCAAGCCTTACCAGCACAAATGCATACATACTTAGCTACTGTTACAAAACTGGTGCAGCCGCAACTGTTACGGCCGGCACTCAGTCAAATATTATAACAGGCTCGGTAAGGAATGGCTGGACAAACAAACAACTGCAGTTTACCGGCAGCACCACGGCAAGCATTGCCGGCACAGGCTTTATAGATGAAGTACGGATATACCCGGTGGGCGCACAAATGACAACTTATGCTTACAGCCCGTTGGCAGGAATGATAAGCACCAGTGATGCAAATAATAAAGCGACCTATTATCAATTTGACAAACTGGGCAGGCTAAAAAACATAAAAGACCAGAACCGGAACATAACCAAAAACTTTTTTTACAATTATGGCGCCGCACCTTCCTCGCCCCCGGTTTTAATAAACTTTAATGCCAACAATACTACCGCCATTCAATTTGATGTACAGCTTACTAGCAAAACCACTGGTCAGGTATTTCTTTATGTGGCCAATGCCACTGCCAATGCAGCATTGGGAACTGTTCCATCAGATATATATGATGTGTTTATCAGCAGAAAAAGCGGCACCCTCACCTACATCTTTGGGCTTTGTACATTTTCATCGAGCGGCAGTAGTGTTACTTTTTATAACGTGCAGGTGGCAGCAGGTACGTGCAATACTATTACTATAAACTGATTTTAAAATTTGTATATGATAACAAAAATTACAGTTCTCCTGCTGCTTTTCATGAATCAATTAGGTGCAAACGGCCAAACTGCCCCAGATAGTTATTTACAAACACTTAGCGACGACAGCATAAAACTAAGCCAATTCCAAGGCAAAAAAGTTATGATTATTGTATTGCCTGTAAGCCATACGGCAGAAGATTCAATAATCTTGGTAAATTTAGAAACTACCTACCAGCAATACAAAGACAGCGTTGTATTTATAGGTGTACCCTCTTATGAAGATGGTTACGCCGATTCATTGAGCACTGATACAAAAGCCTGGTACAGGGATACACTGCACCTGACCTTTGCAATTACCAAAGGCATGTACACCCATAATAGGAGCGGCAGTGAGCAGGTATTTTTATTTCGATGGCTTACCACAGAAACCATGAACGGCCATTTTGGTGCAGACATAACAACCCACGGACAAAAATTTGTACTCAATGAACACGGAGAGTTGCATGGTGTGTATAGTGAAACCACAATGCTTAGCACTAAGCTGATGGGGATAATAGTTGGCATGGATAATTGATACTTGATAAATTGATTTCAAAAAAATAACTATTGATTTAAAGCTATTTACAAATGAACCCTTTTTTCAAAATAATGTTCTTTTTTGCACCTAGCTTAACTGCTGCCTTGCAAATTTACGCACAGCCCACCGCTACCAAAAACTATGTACTCTCCACCGTTATAAAGCAACCCGGGATATTACACGAAGCTTCTATCAGTAGTTTACCAATTGCTTACAACGGGAAGGCAGAAAGCATTACTTATTTAGATGGTCTGGGTCGGCCGTTACAAACAATAATCACCAAAGGAAGTGCCACCCAAAAAGATTTGGTCAGCCCGATAGAATATGATGCACTTGGCAGGGAAATAAAAAAATACCTTCCATATACCGATTTAACCAGTACTATTTACGGCAGCTATAAAACAGACTGGACGACAAAACAACCGGCATTTTACAACGGGCAACTGGCAGGAGTACAAACAGATGCAGCTCCCTTCGCACAAACTGTGGTGGAAGCAAGCCCCCTGAACCGCACACTGGCACAGGGAGCCCCCGGCACAGTATGGCAGCCCAATATGGCCGATGCTTACGATGCAACTCAAAGAGTAGTAAAAATTAAATACGAAGTAAACCTTGCCACCGACAATGTAGTAATTTGGAATGTAGCCAACCCCGGTACCAATTTTGATATTACTCAAATAACAAGAAATGGCTTTTATGCCGATGGCCTGCTGACGCTTAAGCACACCTGGGATGAACAGGGCAATGAGATAAAAGAATACACTGACAAAGAAGGACAGTTAATTTTAAAACGGTTGCAGGATGGGGCGGGTACCTGGGCAGAAACCTATTACATTTATAATGAGTTCAACAAACTCAATGCTGTAATACAACCAGAAGGTGTAGCTGCATTACCAACCACACTCGATTATACCTTTGCCAGTAAATGGATGTTCTTGTACCGCTATGATGAACGTGGCAGGATGGTAATGAAAAAAGTACCCGGTGCAGACAGCGTAGCCATGATGTACGACCAGTGGGACAGGCTGGTGCTTACCCAAGATGGCGTGCAAAGAGCCAAGGCAAACAAAGAGTTTTTATTTACTAAATATGACTACCTAAACCGCCCGGTACTGACTGGTATTTATGTAAACAACGCAGCCCACAACACCATCAGAGATTTAATTACTGCCAGCACAGTACGCTTTGAAATTGTAAGCACCGCAGCTACTGAAGGCTATACTTTAACTGCAAGTTTCCCCAGCAGCTACCAGGAACTGCTAACGATAATGCACTATGACAGTTATGCCAACCTTCCTTCCTGGCAAAGCGCTTATGCTTTTGTTGCAGAGAATAGCAATACAGCCTACAACCCATTGATAACAGGTCAGGTGGTAGCCAGCCAAACAAAAATAATTGGTACCACCACCTGGTTAAGAACAGTAACTTATTATGATGAAGATTACCGCCCCATACAGGTAAGTGGTGACAATATAAAAGCTGGCAAAGACAGGATAACCACACAAGTAATGTGGGATGGCAAACCAATAGAGCAATGGCAAAGCCATACCAGTAGTTTTTATGCCACAGCCATCACTATAAAAAAGAAATTTACCTACGACCATGTGGACAGGGTGCTTACCGTAAAGCACCAAATAAACACACAGGCAGAAGTAACAATAGCCACCAACAGCTACAACGAACTTGGGCAACTGCTCAATAAAAAACTGCACACAACAGTGGCACAACCCAATGCCCTGCAAATATTAGACTATGGCTACAACATACGTGGCTGGTTACTGAACGTAAACCGGGTGGAGAATACCGCAGGTGTTACTGCGTATGATGCAGCCGATTTATTTGCCTTTGAACTAAGCTATAATACAACCACCCTTACCGGGGGCGTTGCACAGTTCAACGGCAATATCAGTGAACAAAAATGGAAAGGCCCCTTTGCAGAAACGCCCAATGGGTTTACCTACAGCTACGATAAATTAAACCGTTTGCTCGGTTCCGTTAGTTCAGCTAAATCAGGCGCAAGCTGGACGGTGAATAATAAATACGATGAAAAGAATATTACCTACGACAGAAACGGAAATATAAAAACATTGGCCAGGTACGAGAATGGTGCCGCAATGGATAACCTTACTTACACCTATACAGGAAACCAATTGATAAAAGTAGATGATACTGGCGATGCGACATTAGGATTTAAAAATCCTGTAAACACAGCAACAGAATATTACTATGATGTCAACGGCAGCATGAACAAGGATGATAACAAAGGCATCAGTAATATTACCTACAACCATCTAAACCTGCCAGCCACCATAACCGTTACGGCAAAAGGTTCAATAAATTACCTGTATGATGCCACGGGCAATAAGCTGCGAAAAATCACCTACGACCAGGTAACGACCAAAAGCGATACCACCTGGTATGCAGGTGCCATGGTGTATGCAAAAGATACACTGCAGCTGATAAACTATGATGAAGGAAGGATAAGACCCGTAAAAATAAATGCCAATGCCGCTGCCAGTGCAGTCAACTTTAGTTATGTGTATGATTACTTTATGAAAGACCACCTCGGAAATGTGAGGATGGTGCTTACAACAGAAAGTAAAACAATTATTTATGCGGCCACTATGGAACCGGGAAGCGCTGCTGTGGAAGATGCCTTATTTAGTAATGTAAGTACCACATCTATAACCAAGCCAGCAGGCTTCGATGCTGTAGGAACAAACTTGAAAGTTAGTAAGCTTAATGGGGATATAAATACAGTAGGTAACAAGCGAATAGGCCCAAGTATTATATTAAAAGTAATGGCAGGTGATACCATTAGCGTGAGCACACAGGCATGGTATTCGGGAACAGTGCAGCCAGCGGCAACAGGCGTAACGGCAATAGCCAATGAACTTATCAGTACATTAACAGGTGGCATTGTAACGCTTGGCGGCGGCAAAGCTGGGGTGTTCTCTAATACTGTTATAAATGGCTTGGCTACTACTGCAATAAATAGTTTTATAACAACCAGCCAACCTTATGCAAGTACACAACCCAAGGCATATTTAAACTGGATGGTATTGGATGAACAGTTTGCAAGTGTAAGCAGTGCCAATCATTTGGGTGCAGTGCAGGTACCCGTAATAACAGGCGGTGGAACCAAACAACAATTAGTAGGGCCAGTAAATATG
>JANYCA010000012.1 GCA_025360525.1 Chitinophagaceae bacterium
GTATCCACATATTCCTGCATGCTACCTTCCGGGAAAGTTACAGCTTCACCCACTTTACAAAAGGCCAGCAACGAAGCAAATTCATAATCAATTTTTTTCGTAGTATCCGGTTTGGGCAAAGCTTTTAATCCGTTGATCTGGCCGGCCAATGAGTTGAATTCTTTTGGATATCCACTAACAATGCACTCATATGCTGCAATGTTGGCGTAAGCATAATTACGGCTTGCCACAATAGGAGCAAAGCCCACATGCTTCACCACTTCGTTCAATTCTTTTACAGTTTTACAATAGGTAAAAGCGTTGTCACCAAAGTACGTTTGTTTTACCGGGGTATTATTACAACCGGCTACCAATAGCAATAAAGCTAATGATGCTACTAAAATTTTCATACAAAAAAATAAAAGGATAAATGGCTGTTTATAGGTTTGTAAACAGGCTTACATATAAAAGATAATTACGCCGTTGCAGCATCGGGAGGCTGTTCAACTGTGTTGAAGTAATGTTTGTTTTCGATAAGGATATTAAAAGAAACAAACGCAGTATTGATAATGCTAAAACTACCGGCTGCACTGGGTAAAAGCAACGTTTCGTATTCGCTCAATGTTTTTTGAAATGATTTAGATGGAGATCCGGATTTCTTTTTGCTATTATCCTGCTGAAAATCATTGGCCACTTTAGCATAGGCATTTTTAGATGCTTCAATTTTCATTTTAGCCACATGTGGAATGCAAAGCATTTCTAATGAATCGTTGTAAATACGGCATTTAACATACTTGTAATTAACCCCATCAATTTCCACTTCACCATCTATTCGCTGAAAAGTTTTTGAATTATTGTAATAGGGTAAATTAGTAGGTTGTTTGATGGAGATCAGATCCTGATCATTATAATTTTTTGCATCTAAAGCCAGTTCCAGCACAGCGTCTGATTTACTTGCAAGCAAATTATACAATAGCTGATAACCTGCAATGTTGAAGGTAAATATGGCTAATAATACTATGGCAGCTAGTTTTTTCATTCGTTAGTGACGTGCAAAATAGTTTTTTTTATTGAAAACTGAAAAATTGAAAAAAGTATTTTGTTGAAATGCCGAAACACCCGACGACTTTTTGATAAGCCTTCATTCATACAAACGAACAATGAAAGTTGATGCTTAATTGGGTGATTATTACCTGTAAAAAAGTAAAACGCAATATTAATGATTAATAAAAGGCTGCCATTTGCTAAAAGATCTAACATTCCTTTCTATTTAAATCTGGCACTCACCAAAAGCTCCTTACTACCGGCAGCATAAATGTAAAACCCTTCTCCGCTTTTAACACCTAGCTTACCGGCCATTACCATGTTTACCAGCAACGGACAAGGTGCATACTTAGGATTACCAAATCCGTCCTGCAATACCTTTAATATACTTAGGCAAACATCCAGGCCAATAAAATCTGCCAGCTGCAAGGGGCCCATCGGGTGTGCCATGCCCAATTTCATTATTGTATCTATTTCCTCTACGCCAGCAACCCCTTCGTACAGGCTGATGATGGCTTCGTTAATCATGGGCATTAAAATACGATTGGCGATAAAACCGGGATAATCATTTACCAAGCAAGGTACTTTCCCCAACTGTTTGCTGAGTGTGATAATGGTTTCGGTTACTTCTTTGCTGGTGGCATACCCATTGATAATTTCCACCAGTTGCATAACCGGCACCGGGTTCATAAAATGCATTCCAATTACCCGTTCAGGCCATTTGGTGGCTGCGGCAATTTTAGTAATAGAAATGGAAGAGGTGTTACTTGCAAGAATGCATCCTTCCGGTGCAGCCGAATCCAGCTGCTTAAATATATTGAGTTTTAATTCTGTATTTTCTGTTGCCGCCTCTATAACAAGTCCGGCATTTTTTACGCCTGCTGCAATTGTTGTTTCGGTGCTGATATTGGCCATGGCCAAAGCTTTTGCAGCCTCTGTGATGGTACCTTTTGCTACCTGGCGGTCGAAGTTTTTGCTGATGGTAGCTACGGCCTTTTCTAACTGAATTGCACTCACATCAATCAATGTAACAGCAAAACCACTTTGTGCAAATACATGCGCAATACCATTGCCCATGGTGCCTGCTCCAATAACCGAGATGGCTCCCCTGCCCCCCAAAAGGGGGTTCTTGGTTTCTGAATTATTTGGAGCGTTATTCATGATAGCAAGGGTTTATAGTATAATTTTTATACGCACTCATATGATTGCAAAATCAAAAGTAATATTGAGCCAGGGGAAATTTGATTAAAGAATTAAAAGTTGAGCCAATAGATATTACCTCAATTAACATTCATTGAAGTCATTTTTGATGGCCAATAAAAAACCCTAAAAAAAATGAACTCTTCAAAATATAAAGACAGTCAACAATCATAATACCCTTCCTAAACCCCTCCTTCGGAGGGGCAGGGGGAGGCTCTTATTTAAACGCATTAATCCCCGTAATATCCATACCCGTAATCAGCAAATGCACATCGTGGGTGCCTTCGTAGGTAATAACACTTTCAAGGTTCATCATGTGGCGCATAATGGGATATTCGCCGGTAATGCCCATTCCGCCCAGCATTTGCCGGGCATCCCGTGCAATGTTGGTGGCAATTTCGCAGGCATTTCTTTTTGCCATGCTCACCTGTGCCGGTGTAACTTTCCCTTCGTTCATTAAGGTGCCCAATCGCCAGTTAAGCAACTGTGCTTTGGTAATTTCTGTAACCATTTCGGCCAGCTTTTTTTGTTGCAGTTGAAAGCCTGCAATGGGGCGGCCGAACTGTATTCTTTCCTTACTATATTCCAACGCAATGTGATAGCAATCCATGGCAGCACCAACGGCGCCCCAGGCAATACCAAACCTTGCCTTGGTTAGGCAACCCAACGGACCTTTTAAACCCTTAACATTGGGCAATATATTTTCTTTAGGAACTTTTACATTGTCGAACACCAGCTCGCCGGTGGCACTTGCCCTTAAGCTCCATTTGCCATGCGTTGTTGGGGTGCTAAAACCCTCCATGCCTCTTTCCACAATTACACCCCGTATATCGCCAGCATCATCCTTGGCCCACACTACAGCTACCTGTGCAAAAGGCGCATTGCTAATCCACATTTTGGCACCGTTTAAAACAACATGATCCCCTGCATCTTTTATGGTGGTAAGCATACCGCTTGGGTCGCTGCCGTGGTCGGGTTCTGTTAAACCAAAACAGCCCAGCCATTCGCCACTGGCCAGTTTGGGTAAATATTTATTGCGCTGTTCTTCGCTGCCGTATTGATAAATGGGAAACATCACCAGCGATCCCTGCACCGACGCTGTGCTTCTCACACCGCTATCACCTCTTTCCAGTTCCTGCATCATAAGGCCGTAACTAATATAATCCATACCGCCGCCGCCATATTGCTCGGGCACCGTAGGACCAAAGCAACCCAGCTCACCCAATTGCTTTACTATCTGTTGCGGAAATTCTGCACGCTGTGCGTATTCCTCAATTATGGGACTAATTTCTTTTTTTACATAGCTACGTACGGTGTCCCTCACCAGCTTATGCTCTTCCGTTAACAGGTCATCAACATTGAAATAGTCAGGGCTTTGAAAATTGTCTGTCTTTGCGGCCATCGTTATAGTTTTTTTTGAGCCCGGCGGTTGTGCAAGCATTAAGCTTCATTGGCGTCGCACTCTTATACATAAAATCTTTATTGAACTTTTATTGCAATATCCGGAGATACAAAAAACACATTTCATTCACTAGTGTATTGCCGGCAATTGATTAATTGTCGTCGCAAATATAGGGTGGTTAGGTCATTACCTTATAATTTGTTGTACATTCATCAGCACAATTTTGAAACTAAAAAACTTTTTGCAATGAAACGTTTTATTATATGGACAAGCTGCTTTTTAACCATAGGTTTTTCAAGCATTGGGCAAAATAAATTGAAATTCACTAACGATAAAAATTAGCCGCAAATCAAGGTAAAACAATTTTGGTTTGTTATGCTTACCAGAGTCAATAACCGAACACCGGATTCAGTTACAGCCGCAAAAATACAGGAAGGCCATATGGAAAATATCACCCGGCTTTACAACGATGGCAAAATAAAAGTGGCAGGGCCTTTTGGCGACGAGGGCAATTGGCGGGGTATTTTTATTTTTGATTGTGCAACAAAAGAAGAAGTAGAATCATTGCTAACTACTAACCCGGCAATTTCTTCTGGCAGACTTTCTTATGAAATTCATCCCTGGTGGACTTCGCCAACGGGCAGTTTTAAGTAAAACAAAGATGGCGGATGGAGGAAAAATATATCGGTTGTTAAAGAAGCCAAAGGTTGTTGGATGCACTTAAATAGCCACATCCTGTCATAAAAAAATCAACAATAAAAAATGCAATTATCTAAAAATTATACTTATCTGGCATTGGGCGATAGCTATACTATTGGCGAACAGGTTAAAATAAACGAGAGTTTCCCCTACCAGACTGTTTACAGGCTAAGGCAACAAAACCTGCACTTTACTGCACCGGAAATAATTGCCAGTACCGGCTTTACAACCTTTGAATTGAATGAGGCAATCGATGAAACAACTTTATTACCGCAATACGATTTTGTAAGTTTGTTAATTGGCGTAAACAACCAATACCGTGGCAGATTGGTAGAAGAGTTTGAACGTGATTTTGAAATGCTAATAAACCGTGCCATTCACTTTGCCGGTAATATTCCTGCACATGCTTTTGTTTTGAGCATTCCAGATTGGGGCGTTACTCCTTTTGCTGCCGGAAGCGATGGACCAGCCATTGCAAAAGCCATTGACGCATTCAATACACTATGCAAAAGATTGACTGAAAAAAAACAGGCGCATTATATTGACATCACCCAATCGCAAAGAGATGATAGCAGTAACAAATCTTTTTTAACAGGCGACAAATTACATCCTTCGGGAAAAGAATACAGCAAATGGGCGATTGAGTTAAGCAACCAAATTATGCAGCAATTAAAATTATTGAAGCTTTATTAGATAGCCTATAACCTATGACGAACCGCCTGATTTTAAAATCATTTTTAATATTACTGCTAACGGGTAATGCCGTTGTAAAAGGACAAAACAATGATTTACTTTTTAATCATTTAACGGTTAACAACGGTTTGTCACAAGGTGTAAACAATTGTGTTTATAAAGATTCACGAGGCTATACCTGGATAAGTTCTTTTGATGGCCTTAATAGGTTTGACGGTATAGAGTGTACTATTTTTAGAGAAAATAGTACACAAAAAAAAAACATCAAGGGCACGTTGTTTTTAAATATTTTGGAAGATAAAAAAAGTGACTTATGGATAGGAAGTAACGAAGGACTAAACCGCTACGATAGGCAGCACAATGTATTTAGTTGCTATCAGGTTCCCACCGCCATTCAATCAGATAAATCCTGTTCTCCGTTTTATATCGACAATGACAACAATATCTGGTTACAATGCGCCGCAGATATCTGGTTGTTCAATACCCGAAATAAAAAATTCAGCCTTGTTCATCATTTTGAAACCAACAATCCCCTTATAGTAACGCCAACAGCGGGCAAATATAATTTGCTTGAAAAAATGTATGTTGCTATCAGAAACGAACCTGTTCTTTTTATGCTCGATAAAAAGAGACAAACATTTGAGGTAACGCCCTTAACAATTTCAACCGTCAATAATACAGCCACCATCAAATCAATATTATCTTTTAACAACGACTGCTGGATTGGAACCTCCGACGGACTATATCATTTGTTTAATAACAATTTTCAATTGATCAGCAACTCTGCCCATATCAGTTTTACAACATTGGGGCTAGACAAAAAAGGCCAGTTATGGGCTGGTACTTTTAAAAACGGCTTGTATGTGGTTGACACAAAAAATAACCGGCTTACCAATCAATACACAGCAACAAACAAAGGCCCCTACAGCATTTCAGGCAACCAGGTTCAGTATATATATGCAGATGATCAACATAATTTATGGGTAAGCATCTGGGGCAAAGGAGTAGATTACACCAACATGGAAAAGTTCAGGTTTCGCCACCACCTACCTAAAGAAGAGGCTACAGCATTAAAGGTCGATAATTTCATCCGATCTATTGTTCAGGTAAATAATAGTGAAATTTGGTGTGGCACACAATCAAATGGCATCATCATTTTAAACAAAGAAAAAAAAGTAACCGGCAGCATTACAAAGGGCATTCCCCCTGCAATAGAACATTTGTGTAAAGATGATAAGGGCAACATATGGATTGCAACTTTAGCCGGATTGTTTGTGACCAATGCGGCTACAAAAATAATTCAACCCATAAAAGGTTTTGGTCTTCCGGTACAAGGCAGTAACCAGTTTAATTTCGTTTACCAGTTAGCCAATGGAAAAATAATTGTATCGGGCAATGCAGGTTTATTTTGGGTTACAATAAACAATGCAGCATACCAACTTTCGCCTGTACATGGCTGTGCTTTAAACGAAGTATATTTAACTGCTTACCAGGATACACATCAAAATATTTATATCAGCAAACCCTTCAAAGGGTTTGCTGTTTACCGGGCCCAGCATGATTCACTTCATTTACTGAAACAAATTAACCTACCTGCTACTATAAAATGTTTTAGTGAAACCAACGACAGTATTTTATGGATCGGCAGTACAGTTGGGCTGATAAAGTTCAATAAAATTTTATCCGTCATCAATACAATTTACACAACGGCCAATGGCCTAAGTAATCAATACATTTACGGTGTAATTCCATATCAGCAGCAACTATGGCTAAGCAGCAACGGCGGTATTTCCGTGTTTGATGTAAACAACCACAGCATCAAAAATTTTAATGAAGGGGATGGGTTGCAAAGCAATGAATTTAATACTTATGCCTTTTGCAAAACCAGCGAAGGGGAGTTGTTATTTGGTGGTGTAAATGGCATCAATTCATTTATACCGTCAACCATAAAAAAATATCCTTATTCGCCACAATTGCAGCTGGAGCAAATATTTGTTAATGATACGTTGAGCCATCTTGCTACCAATCCCGGTGAATTAAGTGAGCTACATTTAACGTATGCAGAAAATACGGTGAGCTTTCAGTTTGTGGCGCTTGATTTTGCCAACGCATCGGGCAATTATATTTTTTACCGGTTAGCAGGCTATGATAAAAGCTGGATTCAAACTACCAACAAAGCCATTATTCGCTATGCCAACCTCCCATCGGGGAAATATACACTGCATGTAAAAGCTGTAAACAGCGAGGGCAATGAAGCAAAGCAATTATACCAACTACTTATTTTTATAAGTACTCCGTGGTACAATAGCTGGTGGTTTAGATTGCTTTTAGCCACTGCAATCGTTTTTATAATTACTTCTTTTGTAAGAAATTACTATCAGAGAAAACTAAAAAAACAAAAGACTATTTTAGAAAATCAGCAAGCCATTGAAAGAGAGCGTACCAGAATTGCCACTGATATGCATGATGACTTTGGAGCCTCCATCAGCCGAATTAAATTCTTAAGTGAGAAATTACAATTACAACACAATAGCGAACAAAAATTAGCAGAAGGGCTGGAAAAAATTTCCCACTATAGCGATGAGATGGCAGAAAAAATGGGAGAAATAGTATGGGCCTTAAATCAGCGGTACGATCCAATTGCAGACCTGATAAGCTTTTGCCGATCTTACGCTGCAGAATTGGTGCAGGATAAAAACATCAGGCTACATTTTACAGCTACAGAACATAGCCCCCAAAATATTAAGGGCGAAATAAGGAGGAATATATTTCTTGTTATGAAAGAAGCCCTACACAACATCATTAAACATTCAGATGCAACAGAGATTAGTATTACTATGCAAAGCACTGAATTATTAACCATGATTATCACTGATAATGGCAAAGGATTTGCAGAAAGTGAGGTTAGGCCTTTTGCTAATGGCATTGCGAATATGAAAAAAAGAATGCTGGAAATTGGGGGCACCTTTTCAATCAGTCATCAACCTGGGATATGCATAACCATTACTGTATAATTTTTTTATAAGAATAAATCCCTATTGACGGTTTACACCGGTAAATTACTTTTGTAGAAATGAATACCATAAAAATTGCGATAGTAGAAGACCTGGAAGAAGTAACAGAAGGACTTGTTGCATTCATTCAGCAAGATGCCATGCTGGAGCATATTGCAAGCTATCGAACGGCAGAAGCAGCTGTATTTGATTTGCCCATTATTAACCCCGATATTGTAATAATGGATATAAACCTGCCAGGCATTAATGGCATTGAATGCGTACGTAAAGTAAAAGCTGTGGCACCTTTAATACAGTTTATGATGTTTACTGTTTACGAAAACAATGATGACGTTTTTGAAGCCCTGAAAGCTGGTGCCAGCGGATATCTTCTAAAAAAGACAGCCCCGCTGCAAATAATAGAATCTATCAAAGATTTACACAATGGTGGCAGCCCCATGAGCGCAAGCATTGCCCACAAACTGGTGCAGTTTTTTATGCAGCAAAATAGCCAAACCTACAATAATCAGTTTCAAAACAAAGCTGCAGATATTCTTTCACCCCGTGAAAAAGAGGTGCTAACCCTGGTATCGAAAGGATTGTTATATAAGGAAATTGCCACGCAGCTAAACATCAGTTTCCATACAGTAAAGCAACATATTGGTAAAATATATGAAAAACTGCATGTGCAAAATAAAACCGAAGCACTCAATAAAGTATACGGCAACCAGCATTAACAATGATCGACCATTGCAAATCGTACGTTCAGTCAAGTAGCCGGATTCATTACCTGCAAATGAAATATTATCAGAGCGTTATTTCGAATTGAAAAAAATAAGGCGTGCTGATTACAAAAACGGGCTAATCTTTCAACTGGGCACAGATTCTGCACCTTGGTTCATACACATCTTTTTCGCCCAGCAAAATCTGTCCTTCGGCGGAGCTTTTCCGATAGCTGATGTTGGCAATATTTCCACACCTCACACAAATGGCATGTAGCTTGGTAATATAATCCGCAACGGCCAGCAGGTTGGGCATCTGGCCAAAAGGTTTACCTGTATAATCCATATCCAAACCGGCAACAATTACCCTTATGCCCCTCAAGGCCAGTTGCTCACATACATTGGCAATTTCAGCGTCGAAAAACTGTGCCTCATCAATGCCTACCACATCAACATCCTGCGCCAGCAACAAAATATTTTGTGAGGAGTCAACCGGTGTGCTGTGAATAAAATTGGTGTCATGACTTACAATTTTTTCCACGTCGTAACGGGTGTCTATTGCAGGTTTAAATATTTCGGCTTTAAGGTTGGCTATTTTTACACGTTTCAATCTACGGATAAGTTCTTCTGTTTTCCCACTAAACATACTTCCGCAAATCACTTCAATCCACCCACGCCTTTCACCCGATAAACTTGGCTCAATAAACATTTCTACTTCTAATTTAAATACTGTTTGTAACTTTATTGTAACGGTTGCAAAGTTTAGCGTTTTGGTTTCATCAATCAAAACTAATTTTGTACCCATATATTTCATTAGTAAAACAATCGTGTTTTTATGGATAGAGTGGAAACGCTTTTGCAAAATCTACAACAACAATTTAAAGACGGCGCAACTGTTGGTCAGTTAGTAGTTACAACGCAAATGTTGCAGCATGAATTGGCTCACCTGCAGCGCAATCAGCCCGTAAATGGTAAAGAAGCCGTTGTAGTTTCAATGCCCAATCAAATAATACCAGCATTTAATTCATCCATTAAAGAGATTCCACTTCCTGAACCTGAAAAAACAGTAGAATTGTTGCAAATTGATGAGGCTGAAGTAGAAGCTGAACTGGAAGAAATAAAGCGCAATGCTTCGGCCATGCAAAAAATGAATATTCATAGCAAGCCACACTTGCTTTTTGATCTTACAGATGAAGATATACCAACTTTAGCTCAACAAACACCCGTATTAACCCTCGAAATAAACCATGTAATTGCTATAGAAGCTACTTCAGTAAATGACAATTTAAATACTCCCGTTACAGAATTAAGCCATAGGTTAACAGATGTGCCGGTAAAAGATTTAAAAAAGGCCATTGGTATCAACGATCGTTATTTATATATCAACGAATTGTTTCGGGGAGATGAAGCTATGTATGAACGTAGTATTAAAACCATTAATAGTTTTGCTATTTGGCCAGAAGCTGAATATTGGATACGCAGAGAATTAAAAACCAAATTGGGTTGGAAAGATGCCGAACCTACCGTAATGCAGTTTGATCAATTGGTTAAAAGACGTTTTTCCTGAATGTAGGCCATCACTTTTTTTGTTGCACCCGCATTTGAATACACATATTTTTTAGCTGCTTCGCTCTTTGCATGTAACAATACCGTATCTGCCCATAATTCATCTAATACATTTTCTAATTCCAACGCATTGTTAATAGAAATACCTGCACCACAATCCACCAGTTCTACCGCCTCCGCAAATTTTTCATAAACCGGACCGTAAATTACCGGTTTACCATATACCGCAGGTTCCAGTACATTGTGAATACCATCTTCACCAAAACCACCACCGATATAGGTTATATGGGCATAATGGTACAATTTAGAGAGCATGCCAATGTTATCGATAATCAGAACGTGACTGTTAGCCGGAAAGGCGTAAGTGGTATTGGTAGTTACCTTTTCAGTCGTCGGAGTTTGGCCACCAATCGTCTGTTCCTGCCCCTCCAATTCTGAATAAAAAACAGCTCCGGCAAATTCCTTCTTTACATCTTTTAAATTGGCTGCATCTACTTCATGCGGAGCAATAATAAATTTAATTTCCGGATGATTTCTTACATAATGTATCAGTTCTGCTTCATCATCTTCCCAGGTGCTTCCTGCAACAATTACCTTACTGTTGCCGCAGAATTTTTCTATTACAAACATGGGTTTAAAATGCGAAGCGATGGCTATCACCCTGTCAAACCTGGTATCGCCACTAATTTCTACCTTATCCCTTATTCCTGCCGTTAGCAACAATTCTTTAGAAGTTTTATTCTGCACAAAAATATGAGTAAAGCTTTGCAGCATTTTTCTCCATATTCCACCATACCATTTAAAAAAGGGCTGGCTTTGGCGAAATAAGCCCGACACCATTAAAACCGGAATGTTTTTCTTTTTAAGTTGGGTAAGATAAAAAAACCAAAACTCGTATTTTACCCACAAAACCAGGCAAGGGTTTATAGCAGCTATCATTTTTTTTGCGTTGGTTTTACTATCCGTTGGCAGATAAAAAACATAATCTGCACCCTTATAATTTTTCATTATTTCGTACCCGGATGGAGAAAAAAAAGTAAGTACAATTTTGTAACGTGGAAATTGGATTTTAATATTTTCCAATAGCGGCCTTCCCTGCTCAAATTCGCCCAGGCTGGCGCAGTGCATCCATATTGTTGGTTGGGTATTATCGGTCAAAAAGGGGAAAGTTTTTCGTCCAGCTATCCATTGCCTTGCCTTGGGGCTTCCGAAGGCCACAAGCCTTACCCCAATGGAATAAGTATAAATAAAAAGCCGATATAAAAGATTGCCCGCCATAATTAATGGAACAAATCTACAGGCTATTTATCAATCATCCTCTTAGCCCAACTGAAAGTTGCTGCTAACCTCCTAATTACTATCTTTGCTCGCATTAAAAATAAGAACATGAAGCCATTGCAAATGGTTGATACCAAATCTCAGTACCTTAAAATAAAGCCTGCCATTGATGATGCTGTAATAGAGGTATTAAACAGTGCTATGTATATTGGGGGACCAGCAGTAAATGAATTTGCGGAAAATCTTGCAGCCTATCACAAGATAAACCATGTAGTTACCTGCGCAAACGGTACGGATGCACTTCAAATTGCCATGATGGCCCTAGGTTTGCAACCAGGCGATGAAATTATCACTCCATCTTTTACTTATATAGCAACTGTGGAAACGGCTGCGTTATTGCACCTTAAGCCGGTATTTGTAGAGGTTGACTCTAAAACATTTTGTATTGATGTGGCCGCTATTGAAAAAGCTATTACGCCTAAAACAAAAGCGATAGTTCCTGTTCATCTATATGGCCATGCGGCCGATATGGAAAAAATTATGGTCATTGCAAAGGCGCATAATTTATATGTAATTGAAGATAATGCACAAGGTATTGGCTGCGATTATACCTTTAGTGATGGCACGGTAAAAAAAACAGGTACTATCGGGGACATTGGTTGTACCTCTTTTTACCCTTCAAAAAATTTGGGCGCCTATGGTGATGGTGGCGCAATATTCACCAATGATGAAGCGTTAGCTAAGAAGTTAAAAATGATTGCCTCACATGGTCAAAGCAGGCGGTATTACCATGATGTGGTAGGTTGTAACTCCAGGTTAGATACTATACAGGCAGCTATTTTAAATATAAAACTAAAGCATCTTGACGAATACATAATTGCACGCAGAAAAGCCGCCGCTTATTATGATAATGCATTTGCCAACCAGGCAAAAATTACCACTCCATTCAGTGCTGCTTATAACAGCCATGTTTTTCATCAATACACTTTAGTGTTAAATGAAGTAGACAGAGATGGGTTAAACGCTTTTCTTGCCAAAGAAGGAGTGCCGTCAATGATTTATTACCCGGTGCCTTGCCACAAACAAAAAATGTTTGATGCATTTGGTGGCAACAGCTTTCATTTGCCAGTTACAGATTGGCTTACCGAGCGGGTAATTTCGTTGCCAATTCATACAGAACTGGAAGACGAACAGCTGGAATTTATAGTGTCGAAAGTTTTATCATTCATTCAATAATTATCAACAATTTAAATTATGAAAATTGCAGTAATTGGAACAGGATATGTAGGCTTAGTAAGTGGAACCTGTTTTGCAGAAACAGGCAACCAGGTAACTTGTGTGGATATTGATAAAAAAAAGATTGAAAAATTAAGTTCAGGAGAAATTACCATATTTGAACCCGGATTGGAGAAACTGTTTTTACGCAATCAAAAAGAAGACCGTCTCCGCTTTACAACTTCATTGGAAGAAGGTATTGAAGGAGCAGAAATAATTTTTCTTGCCTTGCCCACACCTCCCGGTGAAGATGGCAGCGCAGATTTGAAATATATTTTGGGTGTAGCAGAAGATCTTGGGAAAATTATCAAAGAATACAAAGTAATTGTAGATAAAAGTACCGTTCCGGTGGGCACTGCCGATAAAGTACAAGCGGCCATTGCAAAAAATGCAACGGTAGAATTTGATGTAGTAAGTAATCCCGAATTTTTAAGGGAAGGAGTAGCTGTAGAAGATTTCATGAAACCTAACAGGGTTGTAATTGGTACTACTTCTGAAAGAGCAAAAAAATTAATGAACGATTTGTATGCGCCCTTTGTTCGCCAGGGAAATCCCTTAATCTTCATGGATAAAAGAAGCGCTGAGCTTACTAAATATGCTGCAAACTCTTTCCTAGCAACTAAAATCACCTTCATGAATGAAATTGCCAATTTGTGCGAACTATTGGATGCAGATGTGGATATGGTAAGAAGAGGAATGGGTACAGATGAAAGAATTGGAAGAAGATTTTTATTTCCTGGCATTGGCTATGGCGGCAGTTGCTTTCCGAAAGATGTACAGGCACTTGCAAAATCATCAACAGAGGTTAAGTACGAATTTAAAATACTGGACGCCGTAATGGATGTGAATGAAAAACAAAAATTACATTTAATGCCCTTTATAAAATCGTATTTCAACAATGATCTTAAAGGTAAAAAAATCGCTATCTGGGGCCTTGCATTTAAACCAAATACAGATGACATAAGAGAAGCACCTGCTTTATACATGATTGAAGAATTATTAGCCGCTGGTGCTACTGTAGCTACCTTTGACCCCGAAGCAATGAAGAATGTAAAAAAACTTCTTGGCGATGCAGTCACTTTTGCAGACAGTCAATATGATACATTAAAGGATGCAGATGCGCTGGTGATCGCAACGGAATGGAGTGAATTTAGAACGCCGGATTTTCAAAAAATATCTTCCATGCTCAAAAACAAAGCAATTTTTGACGGCAGAAATTTATTTGACCTGGTACAACTGGAGGATTTAGGGTACCATTACGTTAGCATTGGAAGACGTGTAGTAACACAACAAACTTAAGTTTTTTAATAAATTTAGTTATTGAAAGGTTAAGCACAAGGCTCAAAATCATTCTAACACAAAAATTCGTAACTTTTCAACAAGTAACAATGCCCACAAAACGCATATTAATTACCGGAGCTGCTGGCTTTTTAGGTTCGCATCTTTGCGACCGTTTTATTAAAGAAGGCTACCAGGTGGTTGGTATGGATAATCTCATTACAGGCGATCTCAAAAATATTGAGCACCTGTTTAAATTAAAAGAATTTGAATTTTACCATCACAACGTTTCTACTTTTATTCATGTAGCTGGTAAACTGGATTATATTTTAAATTTTGCTTCACCTGCAAGCCCGATTGATTATCTTAAAATACCAATTCAAACTTTAAAAGTTGGATCCTTAGGTACGCATAATTGCCTGGGACTGGCATTTGCAAAAAAAGCCAGGATATTGGTTGCAAGTACTAGCGAAGTCTATGGAGATCCTACAGTACATCCGCAAAATGAAGAATACTGGGGCAACGTAAATCCGGTAGGACCAAGGGGCGTTTATGATGAGGCCAAACGTTTTCAGGAAGCAATGACAATGGCCTACCATACGTTTCACGGTTTAGAAACAAGGATTGTAAGAATATTTAATACTTATGGCCCCAGAATGAGGCTAAATGATGGAAGAGCATTACCTGCTTTCATTGGCCAGGCATTACGTGGTGAAGACCTTACTGTTTTTGGAGATGGCAGTCAGACCCGAAGTTTCTGTTATGTAGATGATTTGGTAGAAGGTATTTATCGTTTGCTATTAAGCGATTATGCACAACCAGTTAATATTGGTAACCCGGATGAAATTTCTTTGAAAGATTTTGCAGAAGAAATTATTAAGCTTACCGGAACTAATCAAAAGATTGTATACAAACCACTGCCAACTGATGACCCTAAACAACGGCAACCTGATATTACAAAAGCAAAAGAAATATTAGGTTGGGAACCTAAAGTTAGTAGGGAAGAAGGGCTAAAAATAACATACGAATATTTTAAAGCTTTGCCCAAGAAAGATTTACATAAATTACCAATAGAATTTATTTCAAGAAATAAAGAATTAAAAACCAGCAGCCCCTTGTAAGGGCTCTCGTTTTTTTAAATATTTACTACCATATAGCTCGTAATTCCATAAAACTGCTTAAACCCACATAAACCTTATGTACCAGGAATTAATAGAAAAGAAAAATAAGCTCGCCGTAATTGGGTTGGGTTACGTTGGACTTCCAATAGCACTCGAATTTGCAAAGCATACCAAGGTAATAGGTTTTGACATCAATGCAAAAAGGGTGGAGATGATGCAGAACAGCATTGACCCAAGCCAGGAACTTGAAAAAGAAGCATTTAATGGGTGCGATATTGAATTTACAAACGACCTGGAAGTTTTAAAACAAGCCAACTTCTTTATTGTAGCGGTGCCTACCCCGGTAGATAAGCACAATGTGCCTGATTTAATTCCGGTGCAAAGAGCCAGCGAAACCATCGGAAAAGTGATAAAGAAAGGTGATTATGTAGTTTTTGAAAGCACGGTTTACCCGGGTTGTACCGAAGAGGACTGCTTACCAATTATTGAGAAATTATCAGGCTTAAAAAATATAATTGATTTTAAAACCGGGTATTCGCCCGAAAGAATTAACCCGGGCGATAAAGAACATACCCTGGCTAAAATAATAAAAGTAGTAAGTGGCTGCGATGCAGAATCTTTGGATGTAATAGCCAAAGTATATGAACTGGTAGTAACGGCAGGTGTACATAGAGCATCCAGTATTAAAGTGGCGGAAGCGGCAAAAATTATTGAGAACACCCAGCGTGACCTCAATATTGCATTGATGAATGAACTATCCATCATTTTCGATAAAATGAACATTAACACCTTTGAAGTGCTGGAAGCTGCCGGAACCAAATGGAACTTTCTTAAATTTAAACCCGGCCTGGTCGGTGGCCATTGTATTGGAGTAGATCCTTATTATTTAACCTACAAATCAAAACAAATGGGTTATGATAGCCAGGTAATTTTAGCTGGCAGGGTTATTAACGATGGCATGGCAGGCCACATAGCAAAAAAAGTTTTGCAGCACATTATTGTTAACAATGGTAATGTAAAAGATGCCAGGGTATTAGTGATGGGCGCCACTTTTAAAGAAAATGTGAGTGACATCCGCAACAGTAAAGTAGCTGATGTTGTGAAGGAGTTACAGTCTTTTGCCCTAAACGTTCATGTAACAGACCCCCATGCAGATAGTGATGAATTGATGCATGAATATGGGTTTGGACTTACTAACGAAATCCGGAACGATTACGAAGCCGTCATAATAACGGTACCGCATAAGGCCTATATGTTATTGGATGAGGATTATTTTGAAGGTATCACCAAAAAAATGGCAATAATTGCCGACTTGAAAGGTACCTACAGAAACGTAATTAAAAACAGGTATTATTGGAGTTTGTAAAATCTGAATAGGTATGTGCTGAAAAACCATAACACGGTGGCCGACCTAATTGATTGGAGCATGTAAAAAGCCGAATTTTATTTCAACGGCAAAAATAATTAAGAAGACAGAGCATGAGCAACCAATTTCACACAAAAAATTTAAGTAACAGTAATTTTTTAATTACTGGTGGTGCCGGGTTTATAGGTAGCCATATTGCCGAATACCTGCTCCAAAACAAAGCAAAAAAAGTTCGGGTGCTGGATAATATGGCCAATGGCAAACAAAGCAATCTGGATGTTTTACAGCAATACAACAATTTTGAATTTATTGAAGGCGATATCAGGAATGCCGAAACCTGTCAGCAGGCTTGCAATGAGATGGATTATGTAAGTCACCAGGCTGCACTGGGTTCTGTGCCACGCTCTATTAAAGAGCCTGTTTATTTTAGCGATGTAAACGTGGGGGGCTTTGTAAACATGCTTAAAGCTTCTGTTGATAATAACATCAAACAATTTGTGTACGCTTCGTCCTCCTCTGTTTATGGCGATGATCCTACTTTACCTAAAGTGGAAAGCAGAATTGGTAATTGCTTATCCCCCTATGCAGCCACAAAAAAAACAAATGAGTTATACGCACAAATATTTGCTGACGTTTATGGCATGAAACTGATGGGCTTTCGATACTTTAATATTTTTGGACCAAGGCAGGATCCCGATGGGGCTTATGCAGCCGTGATACCACTTTTTGTAAAAGGAATTATGAAAAGATTGCCGGTGTATATTAACGGTGATGGTGAACAAACAAGAGATTTTACTTTTGTAGACAATGCTGTGCAGGTAAATATAAAAGGGATGTTAACAGATAATCCTGAGGCCTTAAAGCAAGTGTACAATATAGCCATTGGCGAAAATTTTTCAGTGAATTATTTATACAACCAGGTAAGGAAAGCCCTTGAAAGTGACTTTGAAGCAACCTACCGGGAACCAAGGGCAGGAGACATCAGGAATTCATTGGCCGATATTTCATTGGCGCAAAAATTATTGTGTTATCAGCCAACGAAAAAATTTGAGGAAGGATTAAAAGAAACCATCAACTTTTTTAAAGCTACCTACGCTTAGTATTCAGGCTTCCAAAAATAGAGTCTACCATTTAAAAACATCAACTAAAAACATGCCTTTTACTACAACAGCATTCCCCGGATTATTGATTTATGAACCCAACGTTTTTGAAGACAGCCGAGGCTATTTTTTTGAAAGCTATAATGAAAATGCTTTTTTGGCCGGCGGTGTGGCAATAAAATTTGTACAGGACAACCAGGCAAAATCCTGCTACGGTGTTATCCGTGGTTTACATTTTCAACTTGCCCCTCATGCACAAACTAAATTGATAAGAGCATTATCCGGGAGCATATTGGATGTAGTGGTAGATATCAGGCATGGTTCACCTACTTATGGCAAAGTATTTTCACTGGAATTGACTGCCGAAAACAAAAAGCAGTTACTGGTTCCAAAAGGTTTTGCGCATGGATATTCTGTATTAAGCGATACTGCAGAAGTGTTGTATAAGTGCGATGCATTTTATCACAAGCAAAGTGAGGGCGGCATTTCATTCAACGACCCGGCGTTAAATATTGACTGGCAAATACCTGCTGGTAAGGCTATTGTAGCAGAAAAAGATTTGGGACTTCCGGGGATAGAAAATCATACCAATAATTTCATTTTTACACTTTAATAAAATTTATTGTTGGTTTGATTTTTTGATTTTTTTGTATAATAATAAGATCATTTTAAGGAATAAAAACTTGTAAAATCCGTGACAAATAAAACAATTTTAGTAACCGGGGCCAATGGCCAATTGGGCCGGGAAATGCAGGTAATTGCAACAACATTTCCGGCATATAATTTTTTATTTGTCACCAGAGAAGCATTACCAATTGATAATATTGCTGCGGTAAAATCCTATTTCGCTATACATCCCATTACCATTTGTGTAAACTGTGCTGCCTATACTGCTGTTGATAAAGCAGAAACTGAAATTGAAAAAGCCAATGCTGTTAATGGTACTGCAGTTGGTAACCTTGCTGCGCTTTGCAAACAATACAACGCCGCTTTTATTCACATCTCTACCGATTATGTATTTGATGGAACCGCTACTTCACCCTATCAAACGGATCATCCGGTAAGTCCGGTAAATGCCTATGGTGCTTCTAAATTATTGGGCGAACAAATGGCACTTAAAAACAACCCAGGCTCAGTTATTATACGAACCTCCTGGGTGTATTCTTCCTTTGGCAACAACTTTGTAAAAACAATGCTTCGGTTAATGAAAGAAAGGTACAGCCTGAATGTAGTGGCCGACCAGGTAGGTTGCCCCACCTATGCTGCAGATTTGGCAAGTGTCATCATGCAAATAATTGAACACCCTTCAACCACATACAACAATTTTCAACCACATTCAACAATTTATCATTACTCCAATAAGGGCGCTATCAACTGGCACCAGTTTGCGGTTGCCGTCAAAGAATTTAGTGGAAGTAATTGTGTGGTTAATCCAATACCATCCTCTCAATACCCCACCCCGGCAAAGCGACCGGGCTACTCAGTTATGGATACCTCCAAAATTGAAGAAACATTTAATATCGTTATACCGGAATGGAGAGAGAGCCTGCAAAAGTGCATGGCAATTTTAGGCTAATACAAATAAGCTGTAATACTATTTTTCTCCAAAATTTATGATAAAGTATTCCCGAAAAAATAAGCTGATTTTCAATTAAAAAAAATAATTTTTTACTATCGAATTGTATTCTAATTACCAACGCCCTGCTCTTTATTCCTCACATACACCAGCTTAATATTTTTCTTCTCTGTTTCTCTCTTATCTATTTCAAATTGAGGTAAAGAGTTAATTAAGGAGGTAAGTTTTTGAAATCCAAAATTTCGTGGATCAAAGTTGGGTTGCTTTTTCATTAACAAGCCGCCTACTTCGCCCAAAAATGCCCAGCCATTTTCATCGGCAAGGTCATCGATAGAAGCAGAGATGAGGTGAATGGTACTTTTATTGATTTTATCAATCGATGCTTTTGCAGCTGCCTTTACTTTAACGGGTGTTCCCGGTGCATCGGGCACTTCAGCGGAATCTGTACTATCTGTAGTTTCGCTATCTGCCGCTGCAGTTGCAATTACCTCGATGTATATAAATTTATCGCAGGCAACTATAAATGGATTGGGCGTTTTTTTTTGTCCAATGCCAAATACTTTCATGCCGGCTTCTCTTAATCTTGTGGCAAGCCTGGTAAAATCACTATCGCTCGAAATAATACAGAACCCATCTACCTTACCGGAATACAGTATGTCCATTGCATCAATAATTAAAGCGCTGTCGCTTGAGTTTTTTCCGGATGTATAACTATACTGTTGTATGGGGGTGATGGCATTTTCGAGCAACACTTTTTTCCAGCCGCCTACGGTTGGCTTTGTCCAGTCTGCATAAATTCTTTTAAAGGTGGGAGTGCCATATTTTGCAATTTCTTCCATCATTCCCTTTACGTTGCTGTAAGGCACATTGTCGGCATCTATCAATACAGCCAGGCGAATATCAGTTTGTATGTTCATATTACAAAGTAACTATTTTATTGGTGTAGCTGTGTCTGCCATTTGAAGAACTGCCGGAAAAAATTTCAATAGCTTTGCCTTATATGGATCCATTTAATGTAATTAATAAAATAATTATTACCTGCAGCAACCGCATTGCGCCTTACCTGCAAAAAGAAACAGAAGAATTAGGGTATAAGCCAGTAAGAGTTTTTAAAACGGGCGTGGAGTTACAAGGCACTTTAAAGGATTGTATAAAACTTAACCTGAATCTGCTTTGTGCAAGCCAGGTGTTGTTTTTAGTGCATCAATGCCAAGCCCCAACAGGCAACGATTTGTACAACGAAATGATTGATTTTGCATGGGAAAATATTATACCTGCTGATGGGTTTTTTTCCATCACCAGCAATGTGGATAATGATAGCATCAACAACAGTTTGTTTGCAAATGTAAAACTGAAAGATGCCATTGTTGACCGGTTCAGGAATCAAACAGGCAAGCGGCCAGATTCCGGATCTGCTTTAGATAAAACAGTTATTCATTTATATTGGAAAGAAGATGCTGCAGAAATATTCATTGATACTTCCGGCGAAACATTATCCAAACATGGATACCGGAAAATACCTGGCAAAGCGCCCATGCTGGAAGCGCTTGCTGCAGCAACTCTACTGGCCACTAAATGGGATCGTAAAGCTCCCTTTATTAACCCCATGTGCGGATCATCTACCCTTGCCATAGAAGCTGCGTTATTGGCCACCAACAGAAAGCCTGGGTTATATAGAAATAATTATGCCTTTATGCACCTGGTTGGTTACAATCAATTGATGTATGAAACAGAAAAGCAACAGTTGCACAACATGATTACCGAAGTTCCGGGGTTAAAAATTATAGCTACTGATATTAGCCAGGATGCCATCAATATTTCTAAAATAAATGCAGAAGCTGCTGGCGTAGAAAAGTTGATTGATTTTGCTGTAGGTGATTTTGAAACAACTACAGTACCGGAAAATGAAGCAGGTGTTGTTTTTTTTAATCCTGAATATGGAGATCGTTTAGGTGAAGAAACTGCATTGCAGGTTACCTACAAGCGCATGGGCGATTTTATGAAACAACAATGCAAGGGCTACACCGGGTATATATTTACAGGCAACCTGGAACTTGCTAAAAAAATAGGATTGAAAGCAAGCAGGCGTATAGAATTTTATACCAGCAAAATTGACTGCCGCTTACTGGAATATGACTTATACAGCGGAAGCAGGCAGAAAGATGTAGGATTAATGATTTAGTTCGCATGCGTAGGACCGGCCTTATAAAAAAGGCGTTAAGAAAATTTAAATGATTGTCGTTTAGAAATGAAATTAGTGTTACCAATGACTGGATTTGTTTTTAGCCGGTAAGTTGCACACCTGCCCGGTAATATTTTTCAGTTTGAGCTAATTTCATTTTAGACAACCATTTAAAATTTTACCCTTTTTTATACAGCCTTGATTTTTTTTGTTTCTTTTTTTTATCAAGAAAAAAAAGAAAATAGAGACTACCTATTTAGCAGATTGACTTTGCGAATTAAATAACAATCCAGTAAAAATATTTTGTGAATTGAGATTTGTGATCTTGATCTATACCGATTAAACCAACCGAAACCGATTATTATAGTTTTTACAAAACCTAACAACAGCGTAAAATGAAAGAACTTTTACAACAATTTGCCGGGCACAATGCCTGGGCAAATTTATTGATAACAGATACCGTTAAACAACTGCCGGAAGAAATTATAAAGGAGGAAATATTGAGTAGTTTTCCGTCGATTTTTACAACAGTTTTACACTTGCTGGATGCTGAAAATATTTGGTGGCAACGAATAAAACTGCAGGAACATATACAAAGGCCAAGTGAAACTTTTACGGGTAATTTTGAAGAGTTACAAAAAACCTTACTGCAACAATCTGCACAATACGAGCAATGGGTTGCAGCCGCAAATGAATTTCAACTACAGCATGTATTTGCCTATCAGCGAAGCAAAACAGAACAGTGCAAACAACCGATAGCAGAAACTTTACTTCATATTTTTAATCACGGCAGTTTCCACAGGGGGCAGTTGGTTACATTACTGAGGCAGGCGAGGGTTACAATAATCCCATCGACAGATTTCAATTTGTACTTGAGGCAGCGGAAAAATCAATCCACTAAAAAATAAAAAGTGCCCGTTGTTGTAGGCACTTTTAAATAAAGTTTAATGAGAAACAGTTTAATTCCTGCTTCTTCCCAGGTAAATCATTATGTATTGTGCCAGCATTGCAACAGAAGCCAAGGCAGCCACCACGTAAGTTAACGCCGCCCATTTTAAGGCATCCGCTGCCTGGTCATGCTCTTTGTTGCGGGTAATATTGGAAGTATTTAACCAGTTTAATGCCCTGTTGGATGCATCAAATTCTACCGGTAAAGTAACCAGGGAAAATAAAGTGGTTATGGCAAAAAGAACGATGCCAAACAACAGCAACGTTTGGTTACCACCGCCAAATCCCAAAATGCCGAGCCCTGCAATAATTACCCATTGCGAAAGCGTTGTACTAATTTGAACAACCGGCACCAGCCTGCTCCGCAGCATCAACATGGAGTAAGCCGTTGCATGCTGCACCGCATGGCCACATTCGTGGGAAGCTATTGCAGCAGCAGAAACATTTATGCCTGTGTACACTTCTGTACTAAGATTGACCGTTTTATTAATAGGGTTGTAATGATCGGATAAAAACCCCGGTACAGATGTAACCTGCACATCATAAATACCACTGTCTTTCAGCATTTTTTCGGCTACTTCTTTGCCACTTAAGCCAGATGAGGTTGGCACTTCACTGTATTCTTTAAACTTACTTTTCAATCGTTTTTGCACTATTATACCAATCACCATAAATAGTACAGAGATTAATATCATTCCCATTGTCATAAATATATTTTTTTGAAGAATATACAAATGATAAGCCAATGTAAATGGCTGTCAAAAAGACAATTTTTATATTTAACCAAGTGTTATCGTTAAATTAAAAAAACACCCGGACTTACTGTTGGGTGCTGCATAAATTGTACGCTGTAAAAAAGTGCTTAATCAAGTTTACCCACCATCTCTGCAGGAATTACCCAGGCATCAAAATCCTCGGGAGTTACGAATCCCAACTTTACTGCCATCTCTTTTAAAGTAGTGCCTTCCTTATGTGCTTTCTGTGCAATTTCAGCAGCTTTGTAATAGCCAATTTTTGTATTGAGCGATGTTACCAGCATTAAACTATTATCAACATGCTTTTTAATATTGGCTTCAATGGGCGCCAGGCCTATAGCACATTTATCATTGAAACTTACACACCCATCGCCGATTAATCTTGCACTGTGTAAGAAATTAAAAATCATCACAGGTTTAAACACATTTAGTTCAAAATGACCCATACTGCCGCCGATTCCAATGGCAACATCATTGCCCATTACCTGTGCAGCAATCATGGTGAGTGCTTCGCATTGTGTAGGGTTTACTTTGCCCGGCATGATGGAAGATCCAGGTTCATTATCAGGTATAAATATTTCGCCAATACCACTCCGTGGGCCACTGGATAACATGCGGATATCGTTGGCAATTTTCATTAAACTTACTGCCACAGTTTTTAATGCGCCGTGCGCTTCCACGATGGCATCATGTGCTGCCAATGCTTCAAATTTATTTTCAGCAGTTATAAAAGGCAGGCCTGTTAATATTGCAATGTGCTGTGCTACATTTTCTGAATAGTTGGGTGGTGTGTTAATACCCGTTCCAACTGCAGTGCCGCCTAACGCCAGTTCACTTAAATGAGCGAGGGTATTTTTAATTGCTTTTAATCCATGGTTTAGCTGGCTTACATAACCGCTAAACTCCTGCCCTACGGTTAACGGTGTTGCATCCATAAAATGCGTACGGCCAATCTTAACCACTTTCATAAAAGCAGTACTTTTTTCCTGCAAAGTATCTCTTAGTTTTTCGATACCGGGAATGGTTGTTTCCATCAAAATTTTGTAAGCTGCAATGTGCATGGCTGTAGGAAAAGTATCATTGCTGCTTTGTGATTTGTTTACATCATCGTTGGGATGCAAAAACTTTTCTTTATCTGCCAGGGTGCCACCATGTAACACATGGCCACGATAAGCCACCACTTCATTCACATTCATATTGCTTTGGGTACCGCTGCCTGTTTGCCACACCACCAACGGAAAATAATCATTTAGTTTATCTGCTACTATTTCATCGCACACTTTACCAATCAGGTCACTTTTTTCCTGCGATAAAATACCTGCATCCAGGTTGGTAAGTGCTGCTGCTTTTTTTAGATAAGCAAACGCCTTGATGATTTCTTTGGGCATTTTGTTTATGTCCTGGGCTATTTTAAAATTATCGATGCTGCGTTGGGTTTGTGCTCCATAATAGGCATCCACAGGTACTTTTACTTCTCCCATGGTATCTTTTTCAATTCTGTAGTTCATATTTTTGGTTTTAGATTTTGTATGATTGGAGAGCTTTGAACTTTGAGCTGTAAGCTATAAGCCGTGATATATAATATTTTCTCTTGCTCGCAGCTCTTAGCTCAACGGCCTGTTGTCACTCAAAGCTTTTTTATTTCGCAACAAAAATCGGTTTCCTCTTTTGTAAAAAAGCACTTGTTCCCTCCTTCATATCCACGGTATCAAAGCATTCACCGAAGGCCTTAATCTCCTCTTCAAATCCATTTTTATTTTCATCAAATACTGCATTGGTTGTTTCAATACATTTTGCAACGGCTATTGGGGCTTTGGAATTTATTACCTGCAATAATGATTTCGCCTTATCCAATAATTCTTCCGGCGGCACTACATAATTTACCAACCCGTATCTTAACGCAGCAGCAGCGTCGATGATGCTGGCACTGATAAGTAATTCTAATGCTCTTCCCTTTCCAATTAACTGGGTAAGCCTTTGGGTACCGCCATAGCCAGGTATCAAACCAAGGTTAACTTCCGGTTGTCCAAATTTGGCATTGTCGCTCGCAATACGAAAGTGACAAGCCATTGCCAGTTCGCACCCGCCGCCCAATGCAAACCCATTTACAGCTGCAATAATTGGCTTTTTGCTATGTTCAATTTTGAAGAAAATATCCTGACCTCTTTTTGCGAGTGCCATCGCCGATTCTTTTGTAAGTCCGGCAAACTCGGTAATATCCGCACCCGCAACAAATGCTTTTGCTCCGGAGCCGGTGATGATGGCAGATTTAATTGCCGGATTATTATTTACCTCATCAACTGCATTGCTAATATCTGTAAATACGGCTGCATTCAATGCATTTAATTTGTCGGGCCGGTTGATGGTGATGGTTAGTATACCATTTTCAAGCTGTGTAAGTAAAGTAGAGTAAGTCATATATTTTATTGACGGTTACGTAATTTTTCCAGTTGAGAGATATCCCATAAATCTTTAGGTCTTCTTGCAAACAGCTTCATTTCTTTTAAAAAATTGTATGGTACCAGGTTCATAAACAAGCCGGGAGTTATCTCAAAAATATTTTTGTTTTTTTCCGCTTCAACAAAGGAGATTGTGTGATGAACAACTGTAAGGACATCAATATCGCTTCCATCAGATCCCAAGCTGCCAACAAAGGGAAGTGTGAAATCTTCTTCATACAATGGTGCTACCTCTCTTTCGGAATATTTCATACATAACAGGGTGTTTATAAATAGAAGCTTATTCTCATTTGTTGGTGCAATCCATACATCTAAATCATCTGTGTTTCTGTTATATCCATAATAATTTACTGCATAACCACCTATCAACATATACCTCAGCTTGTTTTGCTGAGCACATTGTAGAAATAACAAGAATTCATTATTTAGAATATCCATTTTTTTGAATAATTATTCTTCTTGTATTGTTGACAGGGGGATGTAAAAGCAGGTTTATTTTTTGCATTCGGAGCAAATTTCTAAACCGTTCCACAGTTGTACTGTTCAGCATCTTATTTGTGTAAAACCGCTCCTGTTCTTCAAACGACCTAAATATTTGAATTCTTTTTTCTTCCATACAAAAAATTAAAAATCACGGTTTTCTTTTACCCATTCGGTAATATAACCTGCAATATCGGTAGTGGTGGTACCGGGGGGAAATAATTTACCTACCCCCATCTTATTAAGTTCCTGCATATCTTCATCAGGTATAATACCTCCACCTGTTAGCAGCACATCGTTCATTTCTTTTTCCTTCATCAGTTTTATTACTTTGGGAAATACCGTATTATGAGCACCGCTTAAAATACTGATACCAATGGCATCTACATCTTCCTGCAACGCAGCATTTACAACCATTTCGGGTGTTTGGCGCAGCCCGGTATAGATAACTTCCATACCAGCATCCCGTAATGCAGTGGCTATTATTTTGGCACCACGGTCGTGGCCATCCAATCCCACTTTTGCTACTAGTACTCTGATAGGTCTGCTCATAAATTGGTTATTTCAAAAAGTATTATTGCAATAATGACAAAGCATTTTCAATCCGGTTAATTGTTTCTTCTTTTCCAATCATTGCGGCAATTTCAAATACACCCGGACCAAATTTTCCCCCTACCAACATAATTCTTAGAGGCCCCATTAATTCGCCTGGTTTTAATTGATTTACAGCTGCAATCTCCTTAAATTCCTTTTCCAATTCTGTATGCTCCCAACTATTTGTAAGTTGATAAGTTCTTATTAATTCCACAAAAAACAGGTTTTTGGGTTCATTCCATTTTGCCTTAATATCAGCAACATCAATACTGGCAGGTGGCTGAAAAAAGAAGCATCCCTGCGTATAGAAATCAGGCAATAATGTACAACGCCCTTTTACCAGGTTTAACACTTTTGTAAAATAAACGGCATCCGTTATCAACACACCTTTTGATTCAAAAATCACTTTTACCCTGTCCTCATAGTTACTAACGTCCAGTTTTTGAATCCACTCATGATTGTACCATTTAGCTTTTTCAAAATCGAATTTGGCTCCGCCTTTATGCACTTTTTCTATACTGAACTTTTCTATTAATTCGTCCAACGAAAAAATTTCCTGCTCGGTACCGTCATTCCAGCCAAGCACCACCAACAGGTTAATAAAAGCCTCTGGTAAAAAACCAATTTCTTTAAAACCTTTGGTACTTTCTTTGGTTGCCGGATCCTGCCAGTCCATTGCATACACCGGAAAGCCGAGCCGGTCTCCATCCCGTTTACTCAATTTGCCATTTCCGTCAGGCTTTAATATTAAAGGAAGATGCGCCCATTGCGGCATTGCATGCAAACCAAACAAATGCTTCCATAATAAAATATGAACCGGTGCACTCGGCAACCATTCCTCCCCCCTGAAAGCATGGCTGATTTTCATTAAATAATCATCCACCACTACAGCAAGATGATAAGTTGGCATACCATCAGCTTTTAATAAAACCTTATCATCTACATTGTTGCTGTCAAATTCAATATCGCCCCTTATCATATCCGTAAAAGGAATTACCTCATTTGCATTTATTTTTATCCTGATTACGTACGGCGTTCCTTTAGCCAACAACGCTTGTGTTTCATCAGGGAGTAACCGCAACGAATTATTCATTTGCATGCGTATGTTTTGGTCGTATTGCAAACTGCTGCTACCACTCGCTTTTAGTTTTTCCCTCATAGCATCGAGGTCATCTGTAGTATCAAAAGCATAGTAGGCATGCCCCTCTTTTACCAATTGCTCTCCATATTGCCGATACATTTCTTTTCTTTCACTTTGCCTGTACGGTGCATACTCACCGCCATGCAGCACACTTTCATCGGGTGTTAGGCCGCACCAGTGTAAACATTTAAAAATATAATCTTCTGCTCCTTCCACAAATCGTGACTGGTCGGTATCTTCCACCCTTACTATAAAATCACCACCATGTTTTTTTGCAAATAAATAATTGAACAAAACGGTTCGTACACCGCCTAAGTGCAGCCCTCCTGTTGGGCTTGGGGCAAATCTTACTCGTACTTTATTAACCATATTGTAAAGATACAAGCCATCTGCCACCTCCCCAACAATAACTAATTCGTAATTTGCCGTATGTTGTATCTGGTAAAAACACCTTGGTGGTTACAAAAACTTTACCCGGAATGTACCTGGCAAATGCCTGGTAAAGAAAAAATAATCTATCTGAGTTTTGATGACGGCCCTCACCCATCTGCAACTTCGTTTGCATTAGATGAGTTAAAAAAATATGAGGCGAAGGGTACTTTTTTTTGCATCGGAAAAAACGTGGAGTCAAATGCAACTTTGTACGAAAGGATCTTGGATGAAGGGCATGCCGTGGGTAACCATACTCACCAGCATTTAAACGGATGGCAAACCCCCAAAGATGACTACCTGCAAGATATTGCTGATGCAGGCAAATTAATCAGGTCGGATTTATTCAGACCCCCGTATGGGAAAGTTACGAAGGCACAATTAAAGAACTTGTCGGAACTACCTTACCAATTGTCGCCTATAATGTGGACGGTGTTAAGCGGAGATTTTGATAACAGTTTATCTAAAGAAAAATGCCTGAAAAATGTACTTAATAAAAGCACCAAAGGATCAATTATTGTATTTCATGATAGCGAGAAAGCTTTTAAAAAACTACAATTTGTTTTACCACAAGTCTTGCTTTACTTTACTGAAAAGGGATATCAATTTAAATCGATAAAAATAAAATGAAAAGAATTCGGGGAGAGGGAAACTGGAAAGTTAGGTGCAAAAAATTGGGCCTGAGTAGAAACTCTGGCCCGTTTTTAATCCGTACCCTATGAAAACTGTTTGCAAAGTACATTAATTTTTGAACTTGCCAAATAAATTGTTAGATATTTTTTTATTTCGAAATATTACAGCTTAAACAAACCAAATAATTGGTGCTGATGAAGAAACCCTCTATTTGCAAACAAATTTAAGTGCCACTTTAACTGCGTAAATGGTTACTTTTATCGGTTTTGTGCCATTATTAATTAGAAAAAGATTGACTACCAAAATGGATTTAATAGACACACATTGCCATCTTTATGACGAGCAATTGATTCCTGATATTGAAGCAGTTATGGAACGAGCAGTTGCGGCTGGTGTTCAAAAGTTTTACCTGCCGGCCATCGACAGTACTACCACGGCTGCTATGTTATCGCTCGAAGAAAAATTCCCTGGCAAATGCCTGGCTATGATGGGCCTGCATCCTTGCCATGTAAAAGAGAATTTTAAAATAGAACTTGAAATGGCAGCCGATTGGTTAACCAAAAGAAAATTTGCAGCAATAGGAGAAATTGGCCTTGACTATTACTGGGATACCAGTTTTGTAAAAGAACAGCAGGAAGCATTTAGAATGCAGATAGAGTGGTCGATACAATACGATTTACCGATTGTAATTCATACCCGTAATGCCATGCAGGAAACCATTAACATCGTAAAAGAATATACATCTAAAGGCGTAAGAGGGATTTTTCATTGTTTTGGAGGTAGTTACGAAACTGCCAAAGAAATAATAAAAGCCGGTTTTTACCTTGGTATCGGAGGAGTATTAACCTACAAAAAAGCCGGACTTGCAGAAGTATTACTGCAAATAGACATGGCACACCTTGTTTTAGAAACCGATTCGCCTTATTTAACCCCAGTTCCTTTTAGAGGCAAGCGAAATGAAAGCAGTTATCTTTCCTACATAACCGCAAAGCTTGCGGAAGTAAAAAATATTTCGCAGGAGGAAGTTGCTGCCATCACAACCGCCAATGCCCAAAAAATATTCGGCTTATAAATGTTGAACCTGTATTTTTGCCGTCCGGTAAAAATGGAGACGTGTCCGAGTGGTTGAAGGAGCACGCCTGGAAAGTGTGTATATGGGAAACTGTATCAAGGGTTCGAATCCCTTCGTCTCCGCCAAAAAAATATTTTAAACCTGAAATCGCAAATGGTTTCTGGTTTTTTTATGCGACTAAGTGTTAGAAAATAACTTTGACTTCATTTGATTGCTTTTACGAAAATATCACATTGATAAAAAGTAAGGCTTTATTAAATACAGGTTTACCCAACCTTAATTATCTCCGTTCCATTCTCAATATTTGAAATATACACCGATAATTCAAGCCCCGTTGCGGTTTTATATTTTGAAGCTAATATCTCTACCATTTCATTTATGGCTTCTTCTTTTACAATATTAATTGTACAGCCACCAAAACCACCTCCCATCATTCTTGCACCCAAAACTGCCGGGTTGCTTTTTACAGCATCTACTAAAAAGTCTGCTTCCTTACAACTTACTTCATATAGCTTGCTGAGGCCTTCATGTGTAGCATACATTTTATTACCCAAACCTGCTATATCACCATTTTCAAGGTCGCTGCAGCCGTTAAGTAATCTTTGAATTTCTTCCACCACATATTTACAACGGTTGTAAACCACTGCATCTTTTGGCTCCACATATTTATCCAGCATATCCATGGTAACATCCCTTAAGGCATTTACAGTTGGATGTTGTTCTTTTACCCAAGCCACCCCCTGTTCACACTGCTGTCTGCGTTCATTATAAGCTGAAGATGAAAGAGAATGTTTAACATTGGTATTTAATAAAACAATCTTGTATCCATCCAGTACAAAAGGTTTATACTCATATGCCAGGTTTCTGCAATCTAATTGTATCACATGATTCTTTTTCCCAAACATGCTGGCAAACATATCCATGATACCACACATTACACCCGAAAACGCATGTTCTGCTCTTTGAGCAATGCGTACCATTTCCATTCTATCAATACCCAATTCAAACAATTCATTTAGGGCAAAAACAGTGGCACATTCTACCGCTGCTGAAGAGGAAAGACCTGCACCAATAGGAATGTCGCCATCCAGCACCAGGTTAAAGCCCCCAATGGGATAACCGCCTTTTATTAATTGATCGGCAACGCCCAGTATATAAGTACTCCAGGAGCTGGTGGGTTTTATATCTGAAACCGCCACTTCATACGCTTCTTTAAAATCAACGGAGTAAAGATGAATGTTGGTATCGGCACTCTTACTTACTGAAACATAAATGGCCTTGTCGATGGCTGCAGGAAGCACAAACCCATCATTATAATCTAAATGTTCGCCAATAATATTTACTCTCCCCGGAGATCGCACAATTAAGGCAGGGCTGGTTCCAAATAATTCGCCAAACTTATTAAATACTCGTTCCGCTAGTGTGTTCATAATTGTCCTTAAAATTATTATCCAATTTTAAAAATTGTTAGATTAAAAAAAGCAGCATCAGCTTTGCTTTATAATAAATGATTAATGACAAAAATATATCTTGTCTTTAGTATTCAGTGAGTTATTATGGTCTTTATTATTTTTTCTGGCTTACCTATGTTTTATTTTCAAAAAATTTTATGGGCAGAAATGTTTTTCTTTGAGGTGAATTTCCATTATTCATTTTTGAAACCATTTTTTGCTTGAACCATCGCCGCAACACTTTATTGTTGATATTGGCTGCAACTATTATACGATTGTTAGTTGCATTTACCACAGAATTGGGTAACGATGAAGTGTATTACCGCCTCTATGCCGATCCGCCGCAAGGGAATTATTTTGACCATCCGCCGATGGTTGGCTGGCTTATAAGGCTCACTACTTTAAATTTATGGATTGATAACGGACTAACCATCCGCCTTGGCGCCATTATTTGCGGTGCATTGGCCACCTGGCTTATGTATGTATGCGGTAAGCGCTTGTCGGGTGCCTACACCGGTTTTTAGCTGCGGCATTATATACTGCTACTATTTATGGCAGCATCATTGCAGGCACTTTTATTTTACCCGATTCGCCACAAATGGTTTGCTGGATTGCTGCACTTTATTTATTGATAAAAATTACAGAATCCAAAATAATTACAACAAAAACCAGTAAGGACATTTTATGGTTTGGGTTAGTTACCGGCGTAGGAATGCTCTGTAAAGTTCATACTATTTTTTTATGGTTTGGGCTAGTGCTGTATGTTATTATCTATAACCGAAGCTGGCTTACAAATTGGGTTTTGTACGCAGCAGCGGGCATTACAGTGCTGTTTATTTTGCCCATCGTTATCTGGAACATTCAAAATGATTTTATCACATTTTTCTTTCATGGCAAAAGAGTTAATGTTGCCGAAGGCGGCTTGCATTTTGGAAGCTTATTTACCTTTATTGGAGGGCAAATTTTTTATTGTAACCCCATTGTATTCTTCACCATTTTATATGCGCTGTGGCACCGGCACTTTGGCATAAAACAAGCACAGAAAAAGATATTATTATTGGTGTCTTTACCCCTTATATTTATTGCCACAGGTATTTCTTTATTTAAAGACTTGCTGCCACACTGCACGGGGCCTGCATTTGCATCGCTTCTTTTGCTTTCTGCTGCTTACTTTGCCAAAATCAGAATCCCATTGTTTAAAAGACGATTGTTGCCCCTGAGTTTTTCAATAGCAAATGGTTTGTTACTGTTAATTGTTGTGGCAGGTATAGTAATTATTAATTTTTTACCGGGCACTTTAGGTAAACAGGATGAGTTAAAAAAAGGGGAAGATGATTTTACCCTCGATATGCATGGATGGAGAAAATTTGCCCCGGTATTCGACAGCATTTATCGTAGCACCCATAGTAATACCGAAGCCCTCCATCAAACAATTATTGTAACGAACAAATGGTTTCCGGCAGCACATATTGATTTTTATGTTGGCCGCCCCCTTAAGCTGCAAACAGTGGCGGTGGGTGCAATTGAAGATATACATCAATATCACTTGCTAAACCAGCAGCGTGGTATATTGCCAGATAGCACGGAAGTATACATAATTATTCCCTCCAACTATTATTTTGATTTGCAGAAAAGCAGTATTGTAAAAAAAAGCCTGCCGCTGCATATTGATACGATACTACAAAACCGGGGCGGCAAAGAAGCCAGGAAATTTTATGTATACCGTTTTAAAAAAGACAAGTATAATTTGCAAGATCTTTTGCACTAATCCTTTTTACTTCTTAATGTAAAGCCAAAAGTGGTACCAACATCTATTGCACTGCGTACATGAATTACCTGCCTGTGCGCCTCTATAATGTGTTTGCAGATTGCAAGTCCTAATCCGCTACCACCTACCTTCCTGCTTCGGGCTGTATCAGTTCTGTAAAATCGCTCAAAAATTCTTCCCAGGTGCTCTTCGGCAATACCAGCACCATCATCGCTAATTTCTATTAATATTTTTTTACCGTCTATTTTGTAAGCGCTGGCTTCTATTAACCCGTTTTGTTTACCATATTTTATGGCGTTATCAACAAGGTTAATTAACACCTGCCTTATTTTTTCCTTATCAGCATTTACGGTTAACGGTACCTCGCAACCTTTTTTAATGGTAAGTCGTATTTGCTTTGCCTCTGCTTTTAGAGTCAAAGAATCATACACCTCTTTTACCAGGTCCTGTATTACAAAGTTTTCTGTGTAAAGTAATTGCTCGCCTCCCTCTAATCGGGAAATTTCATCCAAATCATCCACCAGGTTTACCAGTCGGTCAACATTGCGGGAAGTGCTGCTTAAAAATTTTTTATTAACGGTGGGATTTTCCAATGCCCCGTTTAATAAGGTATCAACATAGCCCTGTATAGCAAAAATGGGCGTCTTTAATTCGTGCGATAAATTTTGGAGAAACTCTTTACGATAAATTTCATTTTGCTGTAGCACTTCAATCTCTGTCCCTTTTTGCCGGGCCCATTTTTCTACATCTTCTCTTACTTCGTCGATACTTTTTTGGGGCAAAATATTTTTGTAATAAAATTCCTCCCGTTTACTGGCTTTTGTTTGGTAAATCAGTTTGTATATCAATTTAATTTTGCGATAAACAAACTGTTGCACCATAAATAAAATTAATCCGAAAGACCCAAAAAAAACAATGAAAAAAGAGATTAGTGCTATCCAAAAAACAGGTTCAAAATAGTATATGCCAACACTGATGGGCAACGCAATAATTAACGCAGTAGTTGCGGACAATTGTTGAGGAGATAGATTTTTCGCTGAAAACATTCCGTTAAATGATAAATTAATTTTACACTAAGGTACAGCCTTCATCATTTATCAAATGGAATAACAGCTACTATATTTCAAACTTGTAACCTACACCTTTTACAGTAATAATACAATCCAAGTTTAGTTTCTGCCTGATTTTTCTGATATGAACATCGATGGTGCGATCGCCAACAATTACCTCAGTACCCCACACCTGGTTAAGTATTTCGTTTCGTAAAAAAACCTTACTTGGCTTGGATGCAAGTAATGCCAGCAATTCAAACTCCTTTCTTGCTAAAGTAATATCCTTGCCCTCAAAATTGATAAGATATTTTTCCCTGTCGATGGTAAGGTCTCCTAATTTTACAACATCCTTCCCTTCTTTATTTAATCTTCTAAAAAGTGCATTCACTTTACTCATTAAAACTTTAGGGCTAATGGGCTTGGTAAGATAATCATCTGCACCCGTTTCAAGGCCACGTATTTCTGTACCCTCATCACTTAAAGCTGAAAGAAAAATAATAAGTGTTTCTTTAAAGGTAGCATCCATCCTAAGAATATTGCACACATCAATACCATTTTTACCAGGCATCATTATATCCAATATAATCAGGCTGGGCCTGTGCTTCTTTGCCATTTCAATAGCTTCATCGCCATTTTTGGCGGTGATTACTTCGTAGCCTTCCTGCTGCAGATTAAACTGAATTATCTCCAGAATATCCGGCTCATCATCAGCAATTAAAATTTTTTTAACAATACTCATAAGATGTTTGCGCCGCAAAAATAGTGTAACCCTTTGTCAAAGCATTGCTTTTAATAGTTCTTCAGTATTATTAAATTGTTAACCAAAAACTGTTAAAAAATACTCTTTAGCAAGTAATGGTATCACCACAATTAAAAAGCAACACATAATTTTGCCCTTCGTCAAGGTAAATTAATATGAAAAAATTTCTACCACTTATATATTTCTTTTTTTTTAGTGCTGAATTAAATGCCCAATGTGAAAAGCTAGTAATACCGGTTAACCGGGTTCGTTTTCATGACAGGATAAAAGAAGAGCAGGTAAAATGTGATAAGGCAGACGGCAAACTTGACAGTCTTATAAAAGTGGGTAATAATGAGGAGATAAACCTGCAGGTAACAGATGCCATTAATCGGAAAATAAAAGACATTCTTTGCTTTATTGAAACCAGCACTTCTATACCTTCCAACAACGAAAAAATACGGCAGTTAAATTATGTAGAGGAAGTAGTAAGAGTTTTCCGCATTAACTGGAGGGCGAAAAAACTTAATCCTGCATATGCACCTCTGCTGATTGATAATTTTGAAAATATTTTAAAAGCCAACATTAATAATCAGAGCATGGTTCAATTTATAAGGGAATCTCCCTACGAAGTTGGACTTGTGACGAGTGAAATTTTTGCAACCAATCCTGGTTACGAGGATAGCAAAAAAATTTTATATCTTAAATATTGTGCTTTAAATCCAGCTAAAATATTATCTTCAATAAGGCCCTTTGCAAACGAATCTTTTGCTGACAGTCTTGTATTAGAAGCCTGTACCAATAATCCCAAGCAATTGTATGATTATGCATCTTCCTCCTCTTCGCCAGAGGCAAAATTAATACGGCGTAATACCAGCCCAATGGTTATGGCTGTTTCTAAACTAAGCCAAACACCCAATGCACTACGTTATTATCCATTTTTAGATGATATATTAAAAGGTAAACAATCAATTGACAGCTTAAAAAAATTTGTCGATGATCGCCCTAATGGTTATGACAGTGTTGGCTATTATAAACAATTAGTAAAAACAGAAATAAGTTATTTCGAACGATTGGTAAATAAGGATACCCCTGTTGCAATGTTTGGTATCAACGGCCTAAGAGATATGTTGCAGAACAAAGCCATCAAGCATTTTATTACCCCTATTAATGAATTGCATGAGCAAAATAACCTCGCCATCAGGATGAAAGCGATTGAGCCCCTTTCGGCAGAAGAATTATACTACATGATTGTGCTGGGTGAAAATGATATTTATACCTCCAGCTATAAACACAGTTTTGCAAGGCTGGTAACACTGCTGGGTCCCGGGCCCCGTGCAGATAAATTGCTGATGAATGTTAAAATGGATTTCTTTAAAAAGTTTGTAAAAATGTCGGCCAATTACAACCAGTTGGATTCGTTGCTAAAGATGATGCCGCAAGATAATGCCACTACATTGATGAAGGCCTTTGTATCTAACCTCGATCAGGCTGCCAACCTGGAAGACGCTGTAGATGTAGCTGACAGCTACAGCAGCATTAATAACAAACAATTGCTGCAGAATATGCTGCAAAACGTTGAAGAAAATGAGCAACGCAGCCTGGAGCAGAACAATGGTAAAGGGAAAATAATTTATAGCTTATTAAAGACCATTTTTAAATCGGCGGATGACAACAGCATTGACCTTACCAGCCAAATTGGTATCCCGTCTATTTATTCGCTGGATAACAAGTATTTGAGTGATGACAGCGGCCGCATTATTCAACAGGTATTTTTTTATGGAGATGACGATGGTAAAAAATTTTTTCCTGCTTTTAAAAACTCTTTTAATCCAAACGACTGGAAAATTACCACTTTTAAAGAATGGATAGAAATAAAATCGCTTAAAGGAAAAAAGGTTTGGATTTATGCCAATCTCCCATTGGATAATGATAAAAACCTGGATGATACTGCACAAATTCATCTGATTAATTATTTAAGAAAAAAAGATTTAAGTCCAGCAGTGATCGTACACCGTGGACATAGCTATTGGCTGCCACGTACCATCTCCCGGATGAATGGAAATGCCAAAGTAATTCTGTTAGGTAGTTGCGGCGGTTACAAAAATTTAAGTGAAATATTAGAAGTTAGTCCGGATGCACATATTATATCTACCAAAGAAATTGGAAAGGGAGATATTAACAAGCCTATTATCAATTACCTGAATCAAACATTTACATCTGGCAAGCAATTGGTGTGGAAAGAAATGTGGGCGGCCCTCACTAAAACTTTTTATGCCGACCCCAATAAAGCAATTAGAGAAAGCTGGGACGATTATATTCCTCCTTATAAAAACCTGGGCGCCATATTTATTAAGGCGTACAACAAAAAAGCAGATGGGCTTTTTTGAATTTACAAATAATACAAAAAGGCAAAATAAATAGATAAAATAAATACCCGGCAATTACAAACTAAACCATTCATGACTCAAAAAGGAACTTCAAAAAATATAGTTGATTTCTTATTACTGCGAAGGGTATTTCATTTTGCAAAGCCGTACAAAAATAAATTTTACTGGTCTTTATTTCTAACCCTTTTCCTGGCAGTTATTTCACCACTCAGGCCGTGGCTCATTCAAATTACTATTAATACAGGCTTACAACCCAATGCCCGTTTTTGGTGGCTGCATGGGGCTGCATCGGTTATTATTGGTATTACAGTTATTCAATTATCCTTATTAATTATAGAATCTGTTTGCCGCTTTGTATTTAGCTTTTTTACCGCTTCGCTTGGGCAGAGTGTTGTAAAAGATATGAGGGTTGCCACCTACAAAAAAGTGATTAACCTAAACCTTAGCCAATTTGATAAAACGCCCATCGGCACTCTTACCACACGTACCATTAACGATATTGAATCTATCAATGATATTTTTAGTGATGGTCTTATTCCCATTGTTGCAGATTTATTGTCTATAGTTGCGGTGCTGGTTTACATGTTTTTTGTAGATTGGAAACTCACCCTCATTTGCCTGGTACCTTTTCCTGTATTAATAGTTGCAACTTTTTATTTTAAAGAAACAGTAAATAAATCTTTTATCCGGGTTCGCAATGCGGTTGCAGCGCTCAATGCCTTTGTACAAGAACATATTACAGGTATGGCAATAGTACAGGCATTTGCAGCAGAAAAAAGAGAGTTTAAAAAATTCAATGATATTAACAAAGAACACCGTAACGCCAACATCCGATCTATATTTGCCTACTCCGTTTTTTTTCCGGTGGTGGAATTGGTATTGGCTATTTCTCTCGGGTTGCTTGTGTGGTGGGCAGGCGGAAGGCAACAAACGGATGCAGCCGGAAACATTACTGCCTTTATACTTTGTCTCAACTTATTGTTTCGTCCATTAAGACTTTTGGCGGATAAATTTAATGTGCTGCAGATGGGTATGATTGCCAGTGAAAGAGTCTTTAAAGTATTGGACAATAAAGATAGCGCCAGCAACGAAGGCACGCTTATTCCTGTTCAACTAAAAGGAGCTATTCAATTTGAAAAGGTTTGGTTTTCTTATGATGCTGTTAATTACGTATTAAAAGACATTTCGTTTCAAATTGGCGAGGGACAAACCCTTGCAATCGTCGGTAATACCGGAAGCGGTAAAACCTCCATCATCAGCCTAATTAACAGATTGTATCACATTCAAAAAGGCAGCATTCAAATAGATGGCGTTGCTATCGACCACTACGATCTGCATTACCTGCGTAGTAAAATTGCCGTTGTGTTGCAAGATGTTTTTTTGTTCAGCGGCTCCGTGTACGATAATGTAACGCTGAGGAATCCGGATATTAAAAAAGAGCAGGTAATTGAAGCCGCCAAAATGATTGGCATTCATGATTTCATTATGGAATTACCAGGTGATTACGATTATAATGTAATGGAAAGAGGCGCCACCCTATCATTGGGCCAGCGGCAATTACTATCATTTGTAAGGGCCTTGTTGTATGACCCTGCCATTTTGATTTTGGATGAAGCTACCTCTTCCGTTGACACCGAAAGTGAACAATTAATACAACATGCCATCGAAAAATTAATTGCCGGCCGCACTTCCATTATAATAGCCCACCGCCTTAGTACCATTCGCAAAGCCAATAAAATTTTGGTATTAGATAAAGGCGAGATAAAAGAAACCGGCACGCACGATGAGTTGATACAACACCAGGGCGCTTACTACCAATTACACAAAATGCAGTTTGAAAAACAAACTGTTATAGCCTGATAAAATGAACCAATTTTTTGTAAATTGCCGGTATGAAGATTGATGATGATAAAGAATACATCCTAACTCCTGCGGAATTATTCCAAGCTGATCCTGATGCATGCTTCCAACAAGCAGAAACAAATTTACTAATAGATGCACTTAAGCGGTCTTATACCGAGAGATTTTTGATGGCAACAAAGCTCTACAAAATACGTATGATGCTTAAAAATGCCACAGTAAAACATCAACCTTTTAAAGCAAAGGTGTAAACTACTGAGAATGTAAATATTTCTTTCCTTCAAATCAACCAACTTGATGTAACCGAATTAGAAAAAATTTTACAGTTGAGAAAAGAAATGGGTTTAGATTAAAAAATCCTTCCGCGAAATTGATAATTTGCTTTTAACTTTTACTGCGTAACCCCTATCTTTGCGCCAAATTTCAACAAAAGCTATGTTAGCAAAGAGCATTAAATCTATACTGGTAGCGGTTTTCAGCACAGTTTTATTACTAGCATGCCAGGTTTCCATTGCACAGCAGCAAGGGCACGAAGCACCCGCAGAGCATGAAGCTGCAGCAGAGGGCTTTAATGCCAAAGAAGTTATTTTTGGTCATATTATGGATGCACATGAGTTCCATTTTTTAGAGTATAAAGGCAGCGACGGACAAAAACATCCTATCTCAATTCCGCTTCCTGTTATACTTTATTCTCCGCAACAAGGAATGTCAATTTTTATGTCATCTGCTTTTGAGCACGGGCATAAAGAAGTAAATGGTTACAAACTAAACCCCGAAGGAAAAATAGAACCGACAGAAGCAGGTGTAAAAGTGTATGATTTCTCGTTAACCCGTAACGTGGTTCAAATGATTTTGGCCTTGTCGATACTGGTTTGGTTAATGATCAGTGTAGCAAAAACCTACAGTAAAGGCGAAGGTGTAACGTCGGCACCCAAAGGCAAACAAAACCTGGTAGAAGTATTAGTAGCTTTTATTAGAGATGAGGTTGCTAAACCAAATCTTGCTCATAAAGCAAACCAATACCTGCCTTATTTATTAACTGTTTTCTTTTTTATTTTAATCAACAATATTTTTGGCTTAATTCCAGGCACAGCCAATGTTACCGGTAACATCGCATTTACATTGGTACTCGGGCTTATTTCGTTTGTGGTAATTATGTCTAGCTCCAACAGCCATTATTGGGGGCATATTTTTAACCCGCCGGGTGTACCTGGTTTTGTAAAGCCCATCTTAGTAATAGTAGAAGTGTTAAGTGTATTAATTAAACCTTTTGCATTAATCATAAGGCTTTTTGCAAACATGGTGGCAGGCCATATTATTATCATTTGTCTTATTTCACTGATATTTATTTTCGCCGAAAAAATGGCACCTGCGGCAGGCTGGGGCGCATCGCCGGTATCAATTGCATTTACCGTATTCATTTATTTTATCGAGGTATTGGTAGCTTTTTTACAGGCATTCATTTTTACAGTACTAACAGCTGTATTTATAGGGCAGGCATTTGAAGGTGAACATGCGCCTCACAAAGGTGAACATGATGATGCAATAATAATTTAAGTAGTTTATTTTTTAATCAATATAAAAACAGAAGTATGAGTTTATTAACTGTGTTTTTAGCTGCAGGTCCTCTTGCAAATGCAGGTGGAGCAGTTGGTGCCGGTTTGGCAGCAATGGGTGCAGGTATCGGTATCGGACAAATTGGTAAAGGTGCTGTTGAGGCAATTGCCCGTCAGCCGGAAGCGTCAAATGACATCCGTGCAAACATGATTTTAGCTGCTGCCCTTGTAGAGGGTGCTGCTTTGTTTGCCATTATCATTGGTTTCCTTGCAATGGTTCTTTAATACCGGTGCACAAAATTATTACTGCATCCAAAGTACAGGACGGAGGATGCAGTAGTTTTTAACACTTCACACGCAGGGTGTAAGAACACCAGAAATAATACAATTTTTTTTGAACCGGTCGTTAGTGCGACAATGCTGCTTCATTGGCGTCGCACTCTTGTACTGTTAACCAGCATTGAACATTTCATCATAATTATTTTTCATTTTTAAGTTTAAAAAATGCAATTATTAAAACCCGATTTAGGTTTATTTATCTGGACTTTATTAGCCTTCCTGATTGTTTTCTTCTTATTAAAAAAGTTTGCATGGCCGGCAATTATTAAAGGCCTGCAAGACAGAGAGGATAATATTAATAGCTCCATTGCTACAGCAGAAAAAATAAAGCTGGAAATGGCCCAGTTAAAAAATGATCATGAAGCATTGCTAACCAAAGCACGTGAAGAAAGATCGCTGATGCTAAAAGAAGCAAAGGATATTAAAGAAAAAATGATTAATGATGCCAAAGAGCAGGCTAAAGAAGCCGCATCAAAAATTGTTGCAGACGCACAGGCAAGCATTCATCAACAAAAAATGGCTGCAATTACCGATCTTAAAAACCAGGTTGGAAAATTGGTTATTGAAGTGAGTGAAAAAGTATTGCGCAGAGAACTCAATAACAAGCCCGATCAGGAAACATTTATTAAACAACTGGCAGAAGAGGCAAAACTTAATTAACTGATAGGCTAATGATGATGCAGGTTACTTTATTCGCAAAAACCAATTACCATTATTTACCAATCAGCCCATCAGCACATTAACAAATTATGCAGAACCCACGTTTAGCAACCCGTTACGCAAAAAGTATTCTTGATTTAGCCATCGAGCAAAATCAACTGGATGCTGTATACGGCGATATGAAACACATTATCAGCATTTGCAAAACCAATCCCGATTTTGTAGCCATGCTCAAGAGCCCGATTATTAAGGGTGATAAAAAAGATAAAATAATGGATGCGGTGCTTACCCTTCAAATTGGGCAACTAACCACCGCATTTAATAAATTACTGGTAAAAAAAGGACGGGAATCTTATTTGCCGGAAGTGGCGTCTGCATTTGTAGCACAGTACAATTTAAAAAATGGTATTGTTAAAGTAAAAATCACAACTGCAAGCCCTATAAGTGAGGAGACGAAAAATACAATTGTTGCTTCCATTAAAAAAAGCGGTATCGATAAAAAACTGGAACTGGAAACGACCGTCAATGAATCTTTGATTGGCGGTTTTGTGCTGGAATCTGAAGGCAACCTGGTAGATGCCAGCATCCTCAGGGATTTGCAGGATATCAGTAAAAACTTTTTAAACAACGATTACATTCATAAAATCAGATAATTAAACAAGTATAAAAATAAATATCATGGTAGAAATTAAACCAGATGAAATTTCGGCAATTCTCCGCCAGCAGCTGAGCAACTTTAATGCCGGCGCCAGCTTGGAAGAGGTTGGGACCGTTTTGCAGGTAGGTGATGGTATTGCCCGTATATATGGATTGAACAATGTACGCAGTGGCGAACTGGTGGAGTTTGGAAATGGCGTAAAAGCCATCGCCTTAAACCTTGAAGAAGACAATGTAGGTGTGGTATTGATGGGAGACAGTGGTGCAATTAAAGAAGGTGATACCGTAAAACGTACCGGACAAATTGCCTCCATTAAAGTAGGTGAAGGTATGAGTGGCCGTGTTATTAACACGTTGGGCGAGCCAATTGATGGTAAAGGTCCAATACAGGGTGAACTATATGAAATGCCATTAGAGCGTAAAGCGCCTGGGGTAATTTTCAGGGAGCCTGTAAAAGAACCATTGCAAACGGGTGTTAAAGCTATCGATGCGATGATACCAATTGGCCGTGGCCAAAGAGAACTGGTAATTGGTGACCGTCAAACGGGTAAAACTGCCATTTGCGTAGATACCATTATCAACCAAAAAGAATTTTACGATGCAGGTAAACCTGTATACTGTATATACGTAGCAATCGGTCAAAAAGCAAGTACCATTGCGGGCATTATGAAGACGTTGGAAGAGTATGGCGCTATGGCTTACACTACCATTGTTGCGGCTTCTGCATCAGAGCCTGCTCCATTACAATTCTACGCTCCATTTGCCGGTGCTGCTATTGGCGAATTCTTCCGTGATACCGGCAGACCAGCTTTGATTATCTATGATGATTTATCAAAGCAGGCGGTGGCTTACCGGGAGGTTTCTTTGTTATTGCGTCGTCCGCCAGGCCGTGAGGCGTATCCTGGTGACGTGTTCTACCTGCATAGCCGTTTATTAGAAAGGGCAGCAAAAGTTATTGCAAGAGATGATATTGCACAGCAAATGAATGATCTGCCTGCATCTATCAAACATTTGGTAAAAGGTGGTGGTAGTTTAACAGCATTGCCGGTTATTGAAACACAAGCCGGTGACGTATCTGCTTATATTCCAACAAACGTAATTTCTATCACCGACGGACAGATATTTTTGGAAGGAAACTTGTTCAACGCAGGTATCCGTCCGGCTATCAACGTAGGTATTAGTGTAAGCCGTGTGGGTGGTAATGCGCAAATTAAATCCATGAAAAAAGTGGCTGGTACATTAAAGCTAGATCAGGCTCTTTACCGGGAACTGGAAGCTTTTAGTAAGTTTGGTGGTGATTTAGATGCTGCTACTAAAAACGTAATTGATAAGGGTGCAAGAAATGTGGAGATTTTAAAGCAGCCGCAATATTCTCCCTTTAGTGTAGAAAAGCAGGTTGCTATTATCTACCTTGGTACACAAGGCTTATTAAAAGATGTAGCGGTAAAAAACGTAAAAGCATTTGAAGAACATTTTTTGCTGGAAATGGAAAATAAAATGCCTGATTTATTGGCAGATTTCAAAAAAGGCGCTTTACCAGAAGAAGGAATTAAGAAAATGGTAACCTTGGCCAACGGCCTGATACCGCAATACAAATAAGATTTACATGCTACTGTAGAAAAGCTGTCTTTAATAAAGGCAGCTTTTTTATTTAAGCAACGAAGTAGTTTGCAATATTACAGGCCGAAGAAATATTTGAGCAACGTTTTCTATTTAAAAGAAAAAATAATCCGGTTCTGTCATTGAAAAGAAAAACCAAAATGAGCAGTGATTTTAAAATTCAATTTGAGGTAATTTTAAAGGGCAATACAAAATTGCATTACCCTTTAAAATTACCACGTTGAAAATATTATTAATTTCTACGAATTTTTTGCCTCCCAAACGTTAGCCCCAGTTTGATATTAAATGTAAAATAAGCATCATTATCTTTTGGATTTCCCCTTATGCCCCCTTCAGTCTTTCTAAATTCGCCTGTTGGACCCCCGGGATTAAAACGATCGTTTCTGCTTAAATCTAGTGCATTCTGCAATTGTGCGCCGGATAAATAACTGGCAAAAAGATTGCTGTTAATATATCGGGTACTAACATCATCCAGATAATCTGTGTTTGTAACCCGGTGAATGAATTCTGCCCTTAAATTAAGAGAAGATGACAATTCATATTTTACGCCTACACCAAAAGGAAAGTTCATTTGGGAAAGTTTATAAGGTTTTCTGTCTGGATACTCAATAAATCCCTGTCCTTCCGTACTTAAAGGTTGTAAATCTGTGTATTGACCATTCCTGTTTTTGCTTTGAGGATTAAATGAAAAGTACCCGATTCCCGCAATTAAATAAGGAGACCATAACGGTGGCTCAACATCTCTGCCTAAATAATTTCCAAAAATAAAAAAAGGATAAATTTCGCCGAGCAGGGTTATTTCAGAAATTTTACTTCTAAAACTTAAATTTCTTTCATACCGCCCCGAAGTAGTTGCTCTAACATCTTTAAGAATACTATCATAAGCTTTAATACTTCCAAAAGTTCCTTCTAAACGCAAGCCAAAAGATTCTTTATAGATAGCAGATAAATAAATACTTCCGTTTAATTGGTTATTCCCAATATTAAGGTCCTTTACAAAAGGCTTACCAAAACCCTGCCTTCCACCAACATCAGTAAGACAATTCATCACACCAACCGATGCGCCTAATTCAAACATTATGGGTGTATCGTAAAAATTGTTATCGTAAAAATAGTATTGAGCAGTTGCTTTAAAGCCCGTACCAATTAACAGCAAAATAAAGGCCGTTAACATTATCCCTCTTTTCATATAATACTGTTTCAAATTATTTTTAAACTATTGCTTTCCACAACACACAGTGAGTTGCAAATTAAACGATTCTAACCTTAAAATCAGGCTTCCTTTCTTTTATTATTATAAAATTTACAGACATCCTTAATGCCACAAATGCTGCACTTAGGGCTTCGGGCAGTACAAGTGTACCTTCCATGAAGTATCAGCCAATGGTGTGCTTTATGAATATACATTTTAGGTATATGCTTAATTAGCTGTTTTTCTGCAGCAAGCGGGGTAGTTGCCTTAGTAGTTAACCCAATCCTTGCACTAACTCTAAAAACATGTGTATCTACCGCCATATTAGGCTGCTCGTCTATCACGGAAGTAATTACATTGGCGGTTTTTCTGCCAACGCCGGGAAGCTTCGTTAACTCGTCAACGGTCATAGGCACCACACCATTAAATGTGTCCATTAACATACCAGCCATACCAATCAGGTGTTTTGTCTTGTTATTTGGGTAAGATATGCTTCGGATAATTGGAAACAACTCATCAAAACTTGCCTTACTCAAAGAGGCTGGATCGGGGTATTTTTTAAAGATAGCCGGCGTTGTAAGATTAACCCGTTTATCTGTACACTGAGCAGAAAGGATTACAGACACCAACAATTGAAAGGGATTGTCGTACAAAAGCTCGGTCTCAGCTTCGGGACTATTTTTTAAAAAATAGTCAATTAAGAATGTGTACCGTTCCTTTTTGGTCATAACAAAAAATCCCCCGATTTTAGACGAGGGACGAAATTAGGTTAATTACGGGGGTTACTATTAGCCTTGAGGCGAATATAGTACACCAACTGTTTTATTGGCATAATTCAAGATGAAATCTACAGCTTCTTCCCTTGGAGAAAGTTTTAAATCCGTTAATTCGTTTGTAGCTGCGATTAATTCCTGATACTTTTCCTTTAAGATCCAATCGGTTTCTAAGGCTGCCTCGATGGCATTTGATTGTTCTCTGGATGTTTCGCCATAAATATATGCCAAAAGATCCTCCTGCATAAAACTGTGCATAGACTAATAAGTTGCGTTAAAAAAATTATTTAATTATCAATTATCCGTATCTATAAACGGCTATTGATTTTGAATATTGTATAAGCCCAATTATTTAGTGTTCCTGACAGGTGGAACAATAAACAAATCTTCGTTATCTTTCTTCATCAAATACTTTTCACGGGCATACTTTTCAATAGTTTGCGCATTGGTCTTTAACAAATCAAGCTCCTTTCGGGTGTCTTGAATTTGCAGACCTTTCGTTTCTTCCATTTTCTTTAATGCATTTGCATGCCTTACTCTTTCAAACTGAGAAAGTATATCATTCCGGTCAAAGAAAAACATCCAAACCAAAAAAGCAACTATTGCAAGCAGAAACTTATTCTTGAGTATTAACAAGCCTTTACCCCCTCTTTTTACTGATGGTGATACCAGGTTACTATCAACGACTGTATTTTCTGTTTGCTGCATGCTATAGTTTATCATTCAATACTATAAAAAATAGGCTAGATAAGTAAGTCTATTTACCAAATTTAATTTTTCCTTTTGGATAAAAAGCGTTGTCACCCAAAGTTTCTTCAATACGAATTAATTGATTGTATTTAGCAATACGATCTGTGCGGCTGGCCGAACCTGTCTTAATCTGGCCGCAATTAAGCGCAACTGCTAAATCGGCAATGGTAGTGTCTTCGGTTTCTCCGCTACGATGACTCATAATGGTATTGTAGCCATTGCTTTGTGCCATTGTTACTGCATTGATGGTTTCGGTTAATGTTCCAATCTGGTTAACTTTTACCAATAATGCATTTGCAATACCTTCATTAATACCCCTTTCCAAACGTGTTACGTTGGTTACAAATAAATCATCTCCAACTAACTGGCATTTGCTGCCAACAGCCTCAGTTAGCATTTTCCAGCCCTTCCAATCGTCTTCAGCCATACCATCTTCAATAGAGCAAATAGGATATTGCTTTACCCAACTGGTCCAATAGGCTACCAACTGCTCGCTGGTCATTTCTTTTCCATCACTTTTGTGAAAAACATATTTTTTCTTTTTAGCATTCCATAACTCGCTATTGGCTGCATCCATGGCAATCATAATTTGACTACCTGTTTTGTAACCAGCAACCTGTATAGCCGTTAACACTGTTTCAATGGCTTCTTCATTACTTTGTATGTTAGGAGCAAAACCACCTTCATCTCCAACGTTGGTGCTAAACCCTTTCTTTTTTAATACACTTTTTAATGCATGAAAAATATCTACACCCCATGCAAGCCCTTCGCTAAAAGAACTGGCACCAATAGGCATTACCATAAATTCCTGAAAGTCGATTTTATTATCTGCATGTGCACCACCGTTTAAAATATTCATCATCGGCATGGGCAACGTTTTTGCATTGGTACCTCCGATGTACCGGTATAGTGGAAGATTAGCTTCCAGTGCAGCTGCTTTGGCAACAGCCAAACTTACCGCCAACATTGCATTTGCGCCAAGTTTACTTTTATTTGCAGTACCATCCAATTGAATCATTTGGGCATCAATACCGGTTTGGTCGGCTACATCCCATCCTAACAAATGCTCGGCAATGGTGGTATTAACATTGTTTACCGCCTTTAAAACACTCTTACCGCCATAGTAATTTTTCTTTCCATCCCTTAATTCCATCGCTTCATGTATACCAGTGCTTGCACCACTTGGCACAGCGGCCCGTCCAAGGTGTTCATTTTCAGTTAAAATATCTACTTCTACTGTTGGATTGCCACGGCTGTCTAGAATCTGACGGGCATTGATGGATGCGATGTAACTCATAATACGAAGGTTTATTAATTATTTGAAAACTGTTGACTGCAAAGAAACAAAATAGGCGCTATGCTGCAATGATGCAAGGCATTTATTTTTATTAATATGGAACAAATGCCCGAAAATATTAAATATTAACCTTAAGAATTTGTTGCCGGTAAATTGAAACTAAATGACCAGGATACCCGTAAAAGTCAATGCCTTATTTACCAGGTAGTTTTTTCAAGCACCAGTTTCTTAACGTCAGCCAACGCAATCCGCTCCTGCAACATAGTGTCTCGGTAACGGATGGTAACGGTATTATCTTCTTTTGTTTGATGATCGATGGTTACGCAGAAGGGTGTACCAATGGCGTCCATCCTTCTGTAACGTTTACCAATGGCATCCTTTTCTTCGTAAAAACACATAAAGCTACCCTTACAATCATCCAGCAGCGACCGGGCTATTTCCGGTAACCCATCTTTTTTTATCAATGGTAAAATAGCCAGTTTGGTAGGAGCTATTTTAGCAGGAATTTTTAATACTACCCGACTGTCTTCGGTTCCATCTTCTTTAATCCATTTTTCTTGGTTGTACGCAAGACTCATTATGGTTAAAAATAAACGATCGAGGCCCACAGAGGTTTCTACCACATAGGGTACATAGTTACCAATGGGTTTACCCTGTTCATTTAAATCATTATCGAAGTATTGTAATTTCTTTTTGCTGTAGGTTTGATGCTGGGTTAAATCAAAATCGGTGCGGCTGTGAATACCTTCCAGTTCTTTCCAGCCAAAAGGAAATTCAAATTCGATATCAAGCGCCGCATCTGCATAATGCGCCAGTTTTATGTGGTTGTGAAAGCGCAATTTTTCAGCAGGAATACCCAGGCTTTCGTGCCAGCTTTTTCTTTCTGCTTTCCAGTAATTAAACCATTCCATCTGGCTCCCCGGGCGGATAAAAAACTGCATTTCCATTTGTTCAAATTCTCTCATCCTGAAAATAAACTGGCGGGCTACAATTTCGTTGCGGAATGCTTTACCGGTTTGTGCAATACCGAAAGGAATTTTCATTCTGCCGGTTTTTTGCACATTTAAAAAGTTTACAAAAATACCCTGAGCAGTTTCGGGCCGTAGGTAAACAATATTATCACCTTCATTTTCTGCAGCTGTAGCACCAAACGCAGTACTAAACATCAGGTTAAACTGCCGAACATCTGTCCAATTGCAGGTTTTGCTGATGGCACATTTAATTTTATTATCTTCTATCAATTTTTTTAAACCAGCATAATCATCTTTAGCCAGCAACGCATCCATGGCGACTAATACAGCTTTTGCATCAATTTCGGGCAAGGCTTCTGCATAGCCTTCAATTAAATGATCAACACGGTAGCGTTTGTTGCTGTCCTTATTGTCAACCATCGGATCGCTGAAATTATCTACATGGCCGCTGGCTTTCCATGTGGTGGGATGCATAAAAATAGCTGCATCAATACCTACGATATTATCCTGCAATTGCGTCATGCTTTTCCACCAGTAATCCCGGATATTTTTTTTTAGCTGGGCACCATTCTGGCCATAATCATATACAGCACTAAGGCCATCATAAATTTCACTCGATTGAAAAATATAACCGTATTCTTTACAATGAGCTATCAGCTCAGCGAAGATGTTTGTGTCGTTTGCCATAGCGGCAAAGATAATGGGATATAAAAAAAATTGCTCAAGATTTGAAACTATTCCTTTGCAGATATCAGATACCTATTATTTTTAATTTCATTTTGGGGTATTTGATCTTATCGAATAATAAACATAGGCCTCTTAATCTTGATCGGCCTCATAAGAAAGACGTTAAGAAAATTTGGATGTGTGGCGTCAAGAAATGAAATTGATGCTACAGATGCCGGGCTTTGCTTTTTGCCCGTAGGTTGTAAAAAAGTCGGGGCATGTTCAGAAGATTGAGCTAATTTCATTTTAGCCATAGATTCAAATTTTTAGTCTTTCTTATGTAGCCTTGATTTTTCTTGTTACTTCTTTGCATTAAGGCAAAGAAGTAAGTGGAGTCTATTTAATCTAATTAGGATTTTGCGGTCTAACTTAATTGTTCTTAGATATTATTATTTCAGCTTTTCATTCTCAAGGTGCCTCGTGGCGTCCCTGCTGTTTTTCTTTTCAAAATTCTTTTGTAGGGCGTCGGTTAAATCAACACCGGTTTGATTGGCGAGGCAAAATAATACCCACAATACATCGGCCATTTCATCCCCAAGCATCTTCCTCCCGTCGTCTTCCGAAGAGGGAAGGGCATCACTTTTTTTATAAGATTGTTCACCATATTTACGCACCATTAACCGGGACAACTCCCCTATTTCTTCCATCAATATGCCCAGGTTGGTGAGTTCATTAAAATATCGAACGCCGGTAGTTTTTATCCATTGGTCTACATCTGTTTGTGCCTGCTGAATGGTCATAATGGTTGTAATTTGTACGATAAAAATATTTTTAGTGAGGGCATCTGCTTGTTGCTTCAGCATCTTGCAACTATAAAGTTAACCGTTGATATGAGGTGTAACCAAATAAAAAATGCCGTTATTTTAGAGAGGTAATTACAAGAAAGGAGGTGATAACGGCGGATGCATAGATTATTTTTCTGCAGCTAAACTCATCACTTCTTCATACATTTTTTGACTTTCGTGCGTGAGTGCATCAAAATTAATTTCAAGCTGTGGGAGCAGGTCTATCAGGGCATTAATACGGCCTTCTGTTTGAAAAAACTTATTTATAACGATTACTTTTTTAGCCTGCAAAATACAATAGCCACTTTGAAAAGTTCCCCTTTCGAAGCGAATTACATAACCGTTTTGTTCTGCAATACTTTCTATTTTATCGAGTGCGTTCTGTGTGTATTTCATGCCCTTAATTTTGTCGAATCCCTGTAGCGGCTTTGCGATCTTTACTTATAGCTGCAACTTCCTTTAATAGCAAGGATTTAAAAAATAAGCTTCTCCACAGTTTGTGGATTACCCCCATCCCCTAAATGGGGGGAGTAAAAGAGGCGTTCAATAAAATATTAAGTCTTTCAAAATTTATAGTATTGCCTTACTCCCCTTTAGGGGATGGCGGCTACTTATTCGTCATTCTAATAATAGGTACAATCATTTCTTCTAAACTAACACCGCCATGCTGAAAAGTATTTTTATAATAATTTACAAAATGGTTGTAATTGTTGGGATAGCAAAGGAACACATCGCCCTTGGCAAAAATGTAGGATGAATTTACATTGGGCACCGGCAACCCTCCTTCTCTTGGATCTTTAAATGCCAAAACATCCTTTGGTTCGTAGTTAAGGTTTCGGCCATGTTTGTAGCGCAAATTGGCGGTTGTTTGTTTATCGCCAATTACCTTGGCGGGTGTTTTTACCCGTACGCTTCCATGATCGGTGCCTACCACCAAAGTCACTGTTTTATCAGCAATTTTTTTAAGGGCCTGGTGCAGGGGAGAATGTTCGAACCAGCTATGGGTAATGCTTCTGTAGCTGGTTTCATCGCCTGCCAGTTCTTTTAACACTTCCATTTCGGTTCGGGCATGGCTTAACATATCAACAAAATTATAAACGATCACATTAATGTCGTTTTGCAGCATGTTGTGGATATTGTCTACCAGTTTTTGTCCATCGTGGTTATTAGTAATTTTGGTGTATGAGCATTTTAAATCTCCCTTACCCAGTCTTTTTAACTGTGCTCTTAAAAAAACTTCTTCACTCATATTTTTGCCCCCATCTTCATCGTCATTCTTCCATTCTATTGGAAATTGCTTTTCAATATCAATCGGCAACATACCAGCAAAAATTGCATTGCGGGCATATTGTGTTGCGGTGGGTAATATGGCATAAAAAGTTTCCTCTTCCTGTATGCGGAAGCTTTCTGCAAAAATGGGCTGAATTATTTTCCACTGATCAAAGCGAAGGTTATCAATCAATACAAAAAATAAAGGAGTACCTTTTTCCAGATGAGGCAGTACTTTTATCTTTAGCAAATTGTGGCTCATTACAGGCCCATCTGTACTCTTTGCCCGCACCCAGGAAGCATAATTTTTTGAGATGAATTTAAAAAAATCTGTATTAGCCTCTGCCTTTTGAGATTGAAATACTTCCTGCATTTCCGGGCTATCACTCTTTTTCATCTCCAGCTCCCAATATACAAGCTTCTTGTAGATATCCATCCATTCGCCGTAACCTGGATTATCGTTGAGTGCCATAAACAAGCTCCGGAATTCCTGCTGATAGGCTGATGTGGTTTTTTCTGCCACGAGTCTTTTATTGTCGATAATTTTTTTGAGGCTAAGCCACACCTGGTTGGGGTTTACGGGTTTAATAAGGTAGTCGCTTATTTGTGAGCCAATGGCCTCATCCATTAAATTTTCAGCTTCATTTTTGGTAATCAGTACCACCGGCAGGTTGCTGTTGTGTTCCTTCATTTGTTGCAATGTTTGCAAACCCGTCATGCCGGGCATGCTTTCATCCATCAGTACCACATCTACAATATTTGCTTTTATAAATTCAACGGCATCATATCCATTTGTTTTGGTGGCCACCTCGTAGCCCTTATTCTCCAAAAACATTATCTGGGAGTTTAGCGTATCAATTTCATCATCTACCCAAAGTATTTTTGCTATGTTCATGTTGTTGATTTTATTATTTAACTCATTTAACGAGCCGGGTAAATTCTACTCACAATCTATCAAACAAATTTGATAATCTGTTTTATTAAAACTGCTTCATCAGAATATGCACAAATTTAATTTTAAACTGCGGCCATAAGCTGTATTGGTTTACTTTGTAATTGTTTTAACAAATATTATGGGAAGATGATTAATTTTGCTAGATGAACTGGAAAGATTTTATAACAGCAGACGCAGCCATACTTGGTGGCAAACCTATCATTCTTCATACAAGGTTATCTGTAGAATTTATTTTACAAAGACTTGCTGATGGATGGACAGAAGAAATGTTGCTCAACAATTACCCCACACTCACTCACGAAGCAATAAAAGCTGTTTTTGCCTATGCCCATGACTGCTCAAAAGATGGCTTACTTTATAATACAAACCTTGTAGCCTGATGGAATTTTTAGCCGATGAACATTTTCCCTATGAAAGCATCAACTTATTAATCACTCAGGGTTTTAAAGTAAGAAAGGCTGCAAAGGTTTACCAGGGCAAGCCCGATATTTTCCTTTTACAAGAAGCTATTTTAAATAAAGAAGTCCTCCTCACATTTGATAAAGATTTTGGCGAGTTAATTTTTAAATCGATTGTTCAAGGCTGCGAAGGTGATGTGCTTTTTCGTATAGATAAATATTTACCCTCTACCCCAGGCCTGATGCTCCTTAAGTTAATAAAAGAAGCCGCAATTATATTTACCAACAATCTCACTGTAATTGACGAGCACAAAATCAGGCAACGACCAATAATTTAATTATGTCAGTCAGAAAAATAATCAACGATCCCGTTTACGGCTTTATCACCATCAATGATGATTTAATATTTAAGATTATTGCCCACCCTTATTTTCAACGACTGCGGCGCATACACCAAATGGCCATGGCGCACCTCGTTTACCCTGGTGCTGTTCATACAAGGCTGCACCATGCGCTTGGGGCTTACCACCTTATGGGCAATGCCTTGTACGAATTAAAAAACAAGGGCGTAGACATTACTGCAGAGGAAGAACAGGCTGCAAAAATTGCCATCCTTTTGCATGATATCGGCCACGGCCCCTTTAGTCATGCCCTGGAAAATATATTGATTGAAGGCATGCACCACGAAGCCATTTCATTGCTCATTATGAAAGAGCTAAACCAGCAATACAATGGGCAATTGCAAATGGCAATTGACATTTTTACCAATAACTATCCAAAAAAGTTTTTGTACCAGCTCATTAGTGGCCAGTTGGATGTTGACCGGATGGATTATCTTTCGAGGGATAGTTTTTTCTCTGGCGTAGTAGAAGGGATGATTGCCTACGACCGGATTATTAAAATGCTGGTGGTACACGATGGCGAGCTGATGGTAGAAGAAAAAGGAATCTATTCGATTGAAAAGTTTTTAGTTTCCCGCCGGCTTATGTATTGGCAGGTTTACCTGCACAAGACTGTTCTTTGTGCAGAGCAAATGCTGCAGCGAATTATACGGCGGGCAAAATACCTAAAGGCACCTACACAAACAGTGTTAAATAAATTCATTAATCAACCTATTGAAACAGTAACCCTGCAGGAATTTTGCGAAATTGACGACAATGATGTACTTACCGCCATCAAAGAATGGAGTAAACATCCCGACAAGGTTTTATCCTTTTTATGTAAAGGAATTTTAAACAGGGATTTGTTGAAGGTTAAGTATTACCCATCTGCCGTTGCTACAGAATTATTAGCAGAAAAAGTAGCGGAGGCAGCAACAAAACTGGAGCTTACAACCGAAGAAGCCGGCTGGTTAGTTTTTGCCGGTGAAGCCAGCACCAACACCTATAATTTTACGGAAGAACGCATTTTAATATTATTTAAAGATGGTACAGTAAAAAATATTACAGCGGTGGATGATCCGCTCATAAATGAAAATCATAGTGGCAGCACTAAAAAATATTACATTTGTTATCTTAGATAATTTCAATTTCAAAAACATGGAGTTGTAATCATCTTTTCCAAAAAAGTAAACTCATTCCATTATGCAATTTACAGCGGTACAAATAGCTGCTATCATTGGCGGTAAAATAGAAGGCGATGAAGCAACTGTTGTATCTTCTTTTGGAAAAATTGAAGAAGCACTCCCCGGGCAACTGGCATTTTTATCAAATCCCAAATACGAAGAATACCTGTATAGCACCGGTGCCTCCATTATTATTGTAAATGAAGGGCTGGAACTGAAGGAACCTATTGCAGCAACACTTATTAAAGTTAAAGATGCCTATTCTGCTTTTGCAGTTTTGTTAGATGCTTATCAGCAAATAAAATCACAACAGCTTGTTGGCATACAACAACCGGTTTATATTGATGCAACGGCAAAAATGGGCGACCAGGTTTTTATTGGTGCATTTGCCTACATCGGCTCCAATGCAATTATTGCAAACGGTGCTAAAATTTACGCCTCCGCCTATATTGGCAATGATGTAATAATTGGAGAAAACACCGTAATACATCCGGGCGTAAAAATTTATCACAACTGCAGGATAGGCAACAATGTTACCATTCATGCAGGAACTGTAATTGGCAGTGATGGTTTTGGATTTGCACCCTTGGAAGACGGATCTTACAAAAAAATTCCACAACTGGGCAATGTAATAATTGAAGACGATGTAGAGATTGGCGCCAACACCACTATTGACAGGGCAACCCTTGGCAGCACTATAATTAAATCTGGTGCCAAGCTCGATAACCTTTTGCAAATAGGCCACAATGCAGAAGTAGGCCATCATACCATTATTGCAGCACAGGCCGGCATTAGCGGCAGCACAAAAATTGGTAACAGCGTAATGATTGGCGGACAGGCAGGTGTTGTAGGACATTTGCATATTGCTGATGGCAGTAAAATAAATGCCCAGAGCGGTGTAAGTAAATCTATTAAAAAACCCAATACGGTTGTTACAGGATCACCAGCGTACGAATACACATCGGCCTTACGCAGCCAGGCCGTTTCCCGGAAATTACCCGACCTGGAAAAAAGAATTGCAGAGCTGGAAGCAATAGTCAAAGAATTGCTTGCAACTAAAGGAGCCGATAGTGAAATATTACCTTGATATGGTTAAGAAAAAGTTTGTTGGTGGAATTGAAAGGAAACTTATTTAAGAATATACAAAGGGCTCATAATTTTTGTCGGCCTTATAAAAAAGACGTTAATAAAATTTGAAAGTTTGGCGTTAAAAAAATGAAATTGTTGTTACAACTTACAGGCATTGCAATCTGCCTGTAAGTTGCACTAAAGCCTGGTCTACTACTAAAGCTGTAGCTAATTTCATTTTAGCCAAATATTCAAATTTTTAGTCTTTTTTATGGAGCCTTGATTTTTCTTGTTACTTCTTTGCATTAAGGCAAAGAAGTAAATGAAGTTTATCTAATCAGGTTGAGCTTTCGCCGCCTCAATTAATCATTCATTGAACTTCTCCAGTTTCAACCTACTTCATCCCAAAATAAATCCCATACTACTTTTTCTTTAAGCCCCGCTTTCTAGTAAGGTAATGTAAGAGATTCTTTTCGCCTGCTGATATACTCCGGGTAAAACCCGATGGAGAAAATTGTATCCTTATGCAACCAATCATGGCTATGTGCCCATAGTTTGCATTTTACTATAAAAGCGGTTTCCCAGTTTTGGCTGATGATAATGGTAGTTTCATTTAATTTACCCATCAAAAACTTTTTAAGTTGCTCATCAAAATAGGGCATCGATTGAATAAAATCCAATATCTCCTCCTGCCTGGCAGTAGGATAGTTAAGATAATGCAAATAATTTTTTTGTGAAGCCCGCCGAACCTGTATTGTTTGATTGATCGTTCTAAAAATAATCCCTGTCAAATAAGTTTTCGTAATGGATTGCATGCTGTTTTTTTAAAATTAAAATAATGAACCTTGAGCCCCCGGTCTTTTAAAAATGCTGGTGTTGAGGCGCCACTCTTCTACATTCATGTTATACAGCTTCCCGTATTTTTTATACTGTTGTGCTACCATTTGTGCAATGTTACCTTCGCCACGCATACGCACACCCGGGCGGGAATCATTCACTTTACCACCATGACTTTGTTCTATTAAATGCCATACTTTATCTGCCCGGTCTGGAAAATTTTTGTACAACCAGTCGTGGAATAAAAATTGAACAGCACCATTGAGGCGGATAAAAGTGTAAGCAGTAAAAGTGGCACCATTATCTGCCGCTGCTTTCATAATGCGTTGCATTTCATGTTCGTTTAGTCCGGGAATCATAGGTCCCATCATAACGCCCATTCTTACTCCGGCATTGCTGAGTTCATTAATTACTTTCAATTTTTGTTTGGCAGTGGTGGTTCTTGGTTCCATCACCCTTCTTAAATCTTCATCCAAAGATGTGATGGATACCATGGCAGAAACCAGTTGTTTTTTCGCCATCTCCTGCAACAGATCTTTGTCTTTTAATATCCGGGAATTTTTAGTGAGTATACCTACCGGCTGGTTGAACTCATTGCATACTTCCAGCAGCGCTCTTGTTAAACGATACTGTTGCTCGGCAGGCTGGTAACAATCCGTATTACCGCTTAGCATGATGGGGGTACATTCCCATTTGGGGTGCATCAAAAATTTACGCAGCAATTGTGGCGCATTTTTTTTGATGATGATTTTTTGCTCAAAATCCAGCCCTGCGCTGTAACCCCAGTATTCATGCACATTACGGGCATAGCAATAAATGCAACCATGCTCACAGCCTGCATAGGGGTTCATGCTGTACTGCATACCCACATCTTCACTTGTTACTTTGTTTACAATGGTTTTGCTTTGCTGAACCAGGTATTGTGTGGGGCTGTTTTCCTCACTCCAGTCGTCGATACCCTCCGGGTGTTCCTTTACTTTTTCATCTTTTAAGAAACGATTTTTTGTGTTGAATTGAGCACCACGGCCGGTTAAATATTGTACTGCTTCTTCCTGCAGATTTGCAGATACATTGTGCTGCTGTTGTTGCAATTTGCTTTTACCCGTGGGCCCGGATCGATTGTCCATACTATTTTTTTTGTTGATTTACACTTTTACAAAATGCAGCAAGGTTCTTGCGCTCCAATTCTTTACTTCTGTCAAATTTGTTGAAGTAGCATTATCTTTTTTCTGGTAAGTCGAGCTGACTGCGTAGCTTTTTGTGCTATAGTTTTCATTGAATGTGTATTTTTTTATTTGGAAATGCAAATTATATTAGCATAAATTTACTAACTATTTTAGCTAAAAATCAAATAATTTATATGGACGTGGAAAACTTTTTAAGCAGCAGCTATACCGGCAGCAAAAATTATGGTCAGCACAATGTGAATACGGCCAATGCCTCCGGCTTTGGCGCCGCAGCAGATGACTACATGGAACGGGGCATTGATTTAAATGAACAACTAATCCGCAACAAGCCGGCTACATTTTTTATGAAGATGAATGGTAGCAGCATGATCAATGCAGGCATTTTTGATGGCGATATTTTGATTGTAGACAGGAGTGTTAAACCGGTAAATGGCAAAATTGTAATTGCTGTAATTGATGGCGAAATGCTGATACGCCGCTATGAAAGAACAATCAACAAACTTAGGCTGATTCCTGAAACACCCAAACTGTCGCCGATTGAAGTGAGTGAGTTTAGTGATTTTAAAATTTGGGGTGTGGTGATGCACCTTATCAGAAGTATATGATTGCCATTGTAGATTGTAATAGTTTTTATTGCAGCTGCGAACGCTTGTTTCAACCGCATTTGGATAACAAGCCTGTTGTTGTACTCAGCAACAATGATGGCTGTATTATCAGCCGTACCGATGAGGCAAAAGCATTTGGGGTACAGATGGCCGGCCCTTATTTTTTGGCAAAGCCGTTGATAGAAAAACACCAGGTTGCCACCTTCTCATCTAACTACAATTTGTATGGCGACCTTAGCTGGCGGGTGATGGAAACACTGCGGGTGCTGGTAGGAAAAGAAAATGTAGAAGTGTATTCTGTTGATGAAGCCTTTTTAAACCTGGAAAAATTTGCCCTGGCCGATTTACAGATAATGAGCATCAAAATTAAAGAAACAGTGGAGCTATGGACTGGTATAAAAGTTTCTGTTGGCGTTGCGCCTACCAAGGTATTATCTAAAGTAGCCAATCATCTTGCCAAAAAAAATAAAGTAGCTACGCAATGTGTGGTAGTGCTGGATACCGAAGAAAAAATTACAAAAGCTTTACAGGATACTCCCATTGGCGAAGTATGGGGTGTGGGCAGGCAATACGCAGAAAAACTTAAAGAAATGAATGCTGTATTTACTGCTTTTGATTTAACAAAAAAATCAGAAGCCTGGGCTCAAAAAAACTTAGGTGGTGTGGTGGGTATTCGCCTGGTAAAGGAATTAAAGGGCGAGCCGGCAAATGAAATGGAAAAACAATTAACGGTAAAAAAAATGATTGCTACTACCAGGATGTTTGGCATTCCCGTAAAAAATATCAAGGATATTAAAGAAGCCGTGGCTACCTACACTTCCCGTGCTGCAGAAAAACTGAGACGACAGCAAAGTGCTGCTACCATCATCAATGTATTTGTAGTATCAAAAGAAACCAATAATAACCAAACTCGTTTCAGGCACGGACCTGCAGTTGGCAGTTATTTTACATTGCCGGTAGCAACTGCTGCCAGCAATGAATTAATAAAGGCGGCGGTGCAATTGGTAGATGGCTTATTCGAAAAAGGTAAAATTTATAAAAAGGCCGGCGTTATATTAAGTGGACTTGTGCCTATCACTTCCATACAGGGCAACTTGTTTGATCAAAAAAAAACCAACAATAAAAACTGCCTGATGGATATGATTGATAATATAAATTTTTCTATGAGAGATGATATTTTAAAATTTGCTGCATCCGGCACCACCAGGAACTGGAAGATGCGGCACGAAATGCGGAGCCCCCGCTACACCACAAGATGGGATGAAATGTTTGAGGTGAGGTGAGTGGTGGATGAAAAAGTGAATTGTGAATTGTGAATGGTGAGTTGTGAATGGTGGGTAGTGATGGTGAGTTGTTAGACCAATGGGCATGGTGGCGAATCATTTCAAATCAACCGCCTTAATTCAATATCAACCAACCTTAGGTTTCTTTTTTAAAACCAATTTATCCTCATTTAAATTCCGGGTAAAATATACGCAGGCTATGCCTCCCAATACGCCGATGAAAGAACCGGCCAACACATCTAATAAAAAATGCTGCGATAAATAAACCCTTGAAAAAGCAACCAGTGCAGCTGCCAGCAAAAGTAATAGATATTGCATGGTGCTGGTGGTATAAAAAGCCAAAACCGTGGCAATGGCAAAGGCTGTAACTGTATGTCCGGAAGGAAAACTGTTATTGCCTGCATGTATAATGCTATCAATAAAAAAAGGAAAATGTTGTGGCCTAAAATATACCAGTGGCCTCGGTGACTGCAATAGTGGTTTTATTATTTGGGCAAGAATACCTGTAGATGCAAAGGCCAGTAATAACACAACGCCGGCCTTTCTTTTCTTTAATACAAAAAAATAAATCAGCACTAATAAAATTGCAAAAATACCATCACCAAAATTGGTGTAAACAATAAAAAAATTATCCAGCCAGTTACGGTGGTAGCCGTTCAGCAAAATAAAACTGTTGACCTTACCATTACTTACTAAAAAGAATACAGCCGCTATCAATAACAGGAGGTAGCTGTAAAAGAAAAACTGGTGCTGCTTAATGCTGAAGCTTGTATTGTCCATATCCAAATTAATCTTCCAAAAGTAACAAAACTGCTGATACCAATATATTCGTAACTGTTCTTAGTGATTTTAAAACAGGCGTTTGTTTATATTTTGGTAACACAATGTTTACAATTGCTAAACATGCCAATGTGAACTTTGTACAAAAATTAACCATTTGGAAAAACGAAAATTAGAGGTTGTCGTCATCTCTGATGCTCACCTTGGAACTTATGGATGCCGTGCCAACGAACTCTCCCGCTATCTGTCAACCATCGACCCCGCAATTTTAGTTTTAAACGGAGATATCATTGATATCTGGCAGTTTAGTAAAAAGTATTGGCCATCGGGGCATATGCAGGTAATCAAGCAAATTACCAGCATGCTTAGCCGTGGTGTAAAAGTGTATTACATTACCGGTAACCACGATGAAATGCTCCGTCGGTTCGAAAACTTTTCCATTGGCGATTTTCACATCGTAAATAAAATGGTGATCCATCATGGCAACAACAAACGCAGCTGGATTTTTCATGGTGATGTATTTGATGTAACCATGCAGTATAGCAAGTGGCTGGCCAAACTGGGAGCTGTAGGATACGACATGCTGATTTACATCAATGCCTTTATTAATTACCTCAGCAAAAAAATGGGCAAGGGTAAAATTTCGTTATCAAAAAAGATAAAGAACTCAGTAAAGAGTGCCGTAAAATACATCAACAGTTTTGAAGAAACTGCTGCCAGCATTGCTATCGAAAAAGGATATGATTATGTGCTGTGCGGCCATATTCATCAGCCCTCCAACCGCATTATTTCCAATGCAAACGGGCAGGTAAATTACCTTAATTCCGGCGACTGGATAGAGAACCTCACTGCGTTGGAATACAGTGATGATGAATGGGCTGTTTATCATTTCCAGCAAGATGAATTGGTAACAGAACTACACAACTCCTATTATGTAGATGAAGCGGCTTACCTGCGCACTACCGACCTATTTAAAATGATGATGGAAGATTTTGTAAAAGCATCTTAAACATTGCATCAATGAAAATATTATACGCCATACAGGGAACCGGGAATGGGCATGTGAGCCGGGCTAATGAAATCATTCCAATACTTCAGCAAAAATGTGAGTTGGATATTTTGCTGAGCGGCACGCAGGCAGATGTTGGCGTTAACTATCCAGTTAAATACAAGCTGAAAGGATTGAGTTTTGTTTTTGGTAAAAAAGGTGGGGTAGACTTTTACAAAACTTTTAAGCAGCTGCAGTCGAAGAAATTTTTAAGTGAAATAAAGAAGCTGCCGGTTGAGGAGTATGACCTGGTGATTAATGATTTTGAACCCATCAGTGCCTGGGCGTGTAAAATAAAAAATGTTCCCTGTGTAGCCATGAGCCACCAGTTTGCTGTATTACATAAAAATGCACCAAGGCCGGCAAAGTTTGATCCCTTTGCACTGATGGTATTGCGTTATTATGCTCCCTGCAAAACGGGTGTAGGTTTTCATTTTAAAAAATATGGTGAAAATATTTTTACACCGGTAATAAGAAAAGAAATCAGGAATGCAGCCCCAACAAATAAAGGACACTACACCGTTTACCTGCCTGCTTATGATGACAAAAAGATAATTTCCTTCTGCTCAAATTTTAAAGAAATTGAATGGGAAGTTTTTTCTAAACACAGCAAAAAATCATACCGTGAAAAAAATTGCCGGATACGGCCGGTAAGCGCAGCTGATTTTACTGAGAGTTTTATTAGCTGCGAAGGAATCCTTTGTGGTGCTGGTTTTGAGACACCTGCAGAAGCCTTGTATATGGGCAAAAAAGTGCTGGTGATACCAATGAAGGCGCAATACGAACAACATTGCAATGCAGCAGGCGCAGCAGAATTGGGTGTGCCTGTAATTAAAAGTTTAAAGAAGAAACACATTCATAAAGTGGATACCTGGCTGAGCAATGATCAAAAAATTAAAGTGGATTTTAAAGATGAAACCAATAAAATTATCGACCAGGTTTTATCTATGGCTATCACCCATAAATTAGAAGCGCCCATTAAAAGTAAAATGGTTATCCCTGAACTGGTTTCGGCCAGGTGGGTATAGATTTTTTTACGGTTTGGGTTCACCGCAGAGAACAGGAGAAAATGGAGTTTACGCAGAGTTTCTCTTACACTCTCTGCGTAAACTCTGCTACCTCACTTCTCTGCTGTGAAAAAGAAAGTGGACTGTGCAGACTGGATGGTATGATTTTGTGCACCGCAGAGAACAGGAGAAAATGGAGTTAACGCAGAGTTTCTCTTACACTCTCTGAGAAAACTGCGCTACCTCACTTCTCTGCCGTGAAAAAGAAAGTGGACTGTGCAGACTGGATGGTATGATTTTGTGCACCGCAGAGAACAGGAGAAAATGGAGTTTACACAGAGTTTCTCTTAAACTCTCTGCGTAAACTCTGCTACCTCACTTCTCTGCCGTGAAAAAGCGTGAACTCTGCTACCTCTCTTCTCTGCGGTGAATAGCAAAAACTCTGCTAACTCGCTTCTTTGTAGTGAAAAAACCTCACTTAGAACAAGACATACTCAATTCAAAAAGCTATCATCTCTGACACAAGTTGTTTAATCTTGCTGGACAACATCGGCGAGCTTGAAATTCTACAAAAATTATTCAGCGTAAATCTTCTTCTTTAAAAAATCAGTTTTATTATTTACAAAAACACCTGTTTTATAAATATGTTGGGATGCCTCTTGCACTATATTTTCATCTGCTCCACACATTCTTCTGCAAAGCCAAAACTAAGCGTCATACCTGCACCGCCCAATCCATTGATAATATAAACCCCGGGTTCTGGTGAAATAAAAATCTCTGTATCTCCGTTGGTAAGCTTTGGGTAAATACCATTCCAGCTTTCTTTGATTGTCCAGTTTTTAAACCTGGCTATTTTCTTTAAGTAAGAAAGAATTAAATCATTTATCTCCGCTTTATCAAAAGGATCATGCGTTAATCCATACTCATGAGAATCGCCAATGGTTAACTCACCCACCTCATTTTGTGCCACCATTACATGTATGCCCCGGTTGATGTATTCACTCATTTCTTCGTTGTATCTGTCTTTTAATTTTTCCAACGATGGAGCTGCTGCAAAACTTTTGTAATGAATTAATGATAAGCCTCCGCAAAGTGCCGGGCCAATCCTCCATTCATCCGGCTGTGATTGTAAACGCATCATTTGCAGTTTACATTTAGTGATGGGCAATTTTAAATATACTTCCGGGTACAGCGTTTCAAAATCGGCACCGCTGCAAACAAAAATCACGTCTGCTTCATGTTCTTCATCATTGCCAATATACACGGTATTATCTGCGATGTAGGTAATGCATTTACCCCAGTAAAATTCCACCCCATATTTTTCATTCAAATAAGTTGGCATCAGTTCTATGGCATGCCTTGCATCTACCAACAGTTCATCCTTACTGTATAACCCTCCCAGCAAATTATTTGATTCCACAGCCGGTGAAAAATCTGTTACCTGGTCTTTATTAAACAACGTAATGGTTCTTTCCTTGTTGTAACAATCGTACAATTCATGCAACACCTGCATCTCATCCGGGTGGTGCGCCACATGAATGCTGCCTGCTTCACTGTGCCAGATATTGGCTTCTGTGCAAATCTGTTTCCAGATGCTCCGGCTTTGCAAAGCACGTTCATATAATTTACCCGATGGCTGGCCGATGGGCCATATCATTCCAAAATTTCTGATGGTTGCACCCACCGCTTTATGGCTGCGTTCAAAAACTTTTACTTTAAAACCTTTATTGCTCAATGCCCTTGCAGTTGCCAGGCCTACAATGCCGGCGCCGATAACGATGGCTGTACGTTGTTCCATATTGTAAAACCCTTTTTATACTTTTTTAAAAAATATACCACCGAAAAAATAGTGGCTATTACACCAAAAATTGAAACTCCCATCACTGCATTCGAAAAAAAATTTACCCACTGCAGCCTTATTTGAAATACTTCTTTCCCCAATAAAACAAGCATGCTTCCCAGGTAACCGAAGGAATCTGCGCAATACATTAAGAAGCCAACATTGCCATTAATACGAAATGCAGCTATCATCCTTTCAAACAGCATACAGTTAAAAGGTATGTAAGCGGTATACAACCCAATACCCACTAAAATCATCCAGGTAGCCGGATGAATGGCCTTGTTTAAAAAAAGCCAGGTAGATACGCCGCTCAATATAAAGCCCAGTATGATTAACCCGTGAGCAATAATAAATGCATTGAAGTTTTTTTTGACAAATACCAAACTGGCTATCAGTATCAAAACAATGATGGTAACAGGAATTTCAGTTTCGGTAAATATCGCAGACTGGTTAGCAAAGCCCAATTCGTTCCAGATATCTGCCGCAAAATTATCTCTCATATCCCTGAAGATGGTAAGAGAAACATAGATGGCGACGAGCATAAATATTCCCGGTAAAAAATCTCCGATTAGTTTTTTTCTTTCGGGTTTCGTCATTGGATTTCTCACATGCCTGAGCTGTATATCTGCATCAGTAGGAGGTGGAATTTTTTCCAGTAAATAAACAAAGAGCAACAGTGGCAGAATAAATACCAGACCAGTAACAAATGGTATCCAAAACTCTGTAACCTGCCAGTGAAGCTGCAGGTACTTTGCAACTGATTTTACAAACCCCGAAGAAAAAATAAAACTCACTGCCAAAGCAGCTCCAATAAAATCAGTTGCCCGCCTTCCTTCGATATAAGAAAATATGATACCCCAAATGATACCTAAAGGAAAACCGTTAAAGAAAAGAAAAGCAATATTAAAAGGTGGAGGAACTACTGCAAAAAAGAATAATGAAATCCAGGAGATGCCAACTAAAATGAGGATCAACTTCCACCTGCCAATTTTTTTTAATTCCGAAATAAATTTTATTCCATAAAACTTACTGCATACATAACCTGCAAGCTGGGTGATTACCAAACATATTTTATAACTGATACCCCAATAACTAAGGCCATCAAAAGTGGCAACAGTAAACGGCTTACGGAAAGCATACACCGTTCCGTACGTTAAGAACACTGCAATGGCTGCAAATACAGCCACAACCGTTGGGTGATTAAAAAATGTTTTGCTGATGGTAGCGTTAGTTTGCAACAACAACATTTTTTATCTGTGATGGCAGTTCACTCAAATCATCGATGATTGCATCCGGACCATAAAACTCCAATTCTTTTCTTGTAAATGAACCGGTAGTAACGGACACCACTAGCCCACAACCTGCTCTTCTGCCTTCGGCAATATCCACTTCTGTATCACCCACTTTTACAATGGTAGCTGCATCTGCAATACCAGTCGCTTTCATAATAGCTTTTATCATATCTGCAGATGGACGGCCATTTTCCACTTCATCGCTGCTGATAATAAAATCTATCAGCGTGTTATCATGCCACCCAACTCTTTCGAGTATGGTGTCTGTTATCAGTTTTGAAAAACCAGTGTTCAATGCCACTTTAATATCATTATCCTGCAGCCATTTAAAAATTGATTCTGCACTTTCCATTGGCAGTATCTCTTTGGAATGCTCATAAAAATCAATCATGGTTTCAATGAATGTGTCGTGAATTTCATTAATGAGATTTTCACTTTCTATGATACTGCCGGGATAATTGGACTGCAGCAAATCATTAATGGCTATCATTTTTTTATAGCCCATTACTTTATTCGCCTGGTCCTTATTAATCGGGTAGCCATGCTTTTGCATCGCATACATAAAAGCTTCGGCCACATTCGATTTGTCCTGGATGGTGGTACCGGCCATATCAAACACTACTAACTGAAAGGTTGGTTGCATATCGTTATTTATACCTGGTTAAATGGTTATTGTTTTTGCAGATAGTTTATCATTAAGTCTTTGAAATAACTAATTGGCTGCAGCGGCAAATTTTCTTCTTTGGCCAGCTCATCCCAACGGCGCATTGCTATAAACTCTTCGAACAAATTGTCCTGTTCAAAAAGCATCGCTTCGTCGTAATTCATTTTTCCGCCCTGGAACTCCAGTGTCTTTTTACTGGCTTCCGAAAGCCCTTGGTAATATTCATGATATTTAAAAGTGAGGTAACGCTTTGCTGATACATGATTTTCCACCAGCCGTGCAATCCTTTCACTAAACCCTCTTTTACGTAAAAAGTTAGCGCCAATCTTTTCATGATTCATTACACCGAAGCCATTCATATCTGTTGTAATGTAAGAGGCTGCACAGATATGCCCAATATCGTGAAGAAAAGCAGCCAGCACTATTTCATCATCATAGCCACCTGCTTTTGCCAACTGTGCAGCCTGCACCATGTGCTCCAGCTGAGAAACTTTTTCACCTGCGTATTCCTTGCTGCCATGTTTTTGATAGAGCTCAACTATTTCTTCCACTACCGGAATAATACTTTTTTCAGTCATAAACCTGATTGATAGTTCTTAAAAATTATTTGATGATCCACATTTTTGCATTGATATCATCATTACCAGCATACTGGCTTTGTATAGCAGCTTTGGCATTTACACCATTTGTTGCTAACTCATTTGATGGATACTGGTAACGCAATGGAATGATACCACTGTTGCCTGTTCCTGAACCTGCTAAGAAAGCAGGAACTCCCGTTCTGCGCCATTGATAATAAGCCTCTAAACCAGAATTACGGGCCAAAGTTAAATAGCGCTGCGTTAAAATCTGATTTAATCCTGCAGCATTATTTCCTGCATAAGCAACAGCAGGCTGAGCAAAATAATCGTTGTAATTAAAAGTAACATTGTAGCTGATATAGTCACCAGGTGCTAATGTTTTAAGAAAACTAACTGTATTAGCCCCATCATTTACACCATAAAAAGCAAACATAGTTTTGATGCCTTTTTGATACCAATCACCAGCATTTCCAGTAACCCAACCACGGTTAATTGCTTCTGATATATTCAGGCACATTTCAGGATAACCAACTAAAAAAGTATTCTCTCCGGTATAACCATCATAATAACGCTTACGACCAATAGTTGAATATTTTAAAGCGGTAACATTAACACCTAATGAACTCATATTTTCTCCATTAGGGCCACCAACAAAAGATTTAAATGATGTATCGGAGAAACCCAGGCCACGTGCAGGATCAGCAACCTTCATAGCCCGTAAATCATTTAAACCAGACAATGTATTTAACCAGGTAGCTGCTACACAAAGACGCAATGCATCGTTACCATAATTATTCTTATTGTTTGGATAAAAATTGTAAGCAGCATTGTACACATACTCCAGGTTATCTGACAAATCTGTCATAATAGGATACTTGGTAGGATTGCCGATAACTTCACTAAATTTTTGCTTAACACCTAAATCCGCATCAGCTTCTTTCTTACTTAATTCAATTAAAACCCGGAGCTTAAAAGTGTTTACAACCTTTTGCCATTGCTTTAGTGTTTGCAAAGGATCTTTACCTCCACTAATTCTTTCTTTGAAATAAAAATCTCCCAATATTGAACTGTTTGATGCAGCAATTAAAGCAGCTAATTGCGTATTGGATTCTTCCAACAATTGCAATGACTGCTTAAAAACATCCTTCTGCGTATCATATTTTGGAGTTGGATTATCCAACCCTTTCATTGCTTCACTCATTGGTAAATCGCCTACTTTCAAGCTCATTCCAACAAAAATATACGCCTTAAAAAATTTGCCTAAAGCTGCATAAGGATTGTTGGGGCCAGATGCTTTTTCGGCTTCTTTTTCCATGGCAACTACATTGCGTAATGTACCGTACTCAAGGTTTGCAGCACCAGTCCAATACTCATTTGTACCGTAGTAGGTGTAAGACGATAATGTAAATTGACCGAACTTATCTTCATCTCCGGCAGGAAAAACAACAATGTCATTCTCAATCTGCCTTAATAAAAGGTAAGCCGGAACTGAGATAGGCTTGTTAGGATCTACTGAATAGTCCTCAAATTTTTTGTTGCAACCGGCCGCTAAAACTAGTACAGTCAGCGCAAGTATTGGAAATAATATATTCTTTTTCATTTGATGTATTTAATAATTTAAGTGGGTTTTTTTGTTAGTTTAAAAAACAAAATTTACGTTGAAACCATAGCTACGGGTAGTGGGCGTTTGCAGGTTATATTCCCTGCTGTTTCCACTATATATACTACGACCAGAATATTGATCTACATCCATATCCTTAAAGCGTGATGGGAAAAAATACAAGAGGTTGCGACCTACTAACGAAACATCTATTTTAGAAATAAACGAACCCTTGCCAAGATATCTTTGTGGTACTGAGTAGGTTAAAACTACCTCTCTTAATTTGGCATAGGTTTTAGCTACTGAAGTATGTTCAAAATCGTTGAAGAAACTACTTACGTAGTCCTGAATAGATTGAATTTTAGAGGCGTTTGGATTAAATTTAAGGGCACTTAAATTTGTAATAACACCAGTAACAGGATCATACGTAATAGCAGTTCCATTAGAAATCTGAACTCCCTCCCCTACATAAGTTCCAACAAAATTGGGAGCTGTTTCAAACTTACCAAGGCTTTGGTTGTACACTATGTTTTGGGCTTCAATAGCTCTAGCTGCACCAACTGCACCTTGTACGGTAAAAATATTACTTCCACCTTCAATACCTTTTCTCATCACACGATCCTGAATAATTCCACCTACCTTACCATCAAACTGAAAGGATATACTGAAGGTTTTATAAGTAAACTTATTACCTACTGACCAGCTCCATCTTACATCGGAATTACCTACGTACTGTGCTTTCGGTAAATAAACAGGATATCCATCACTATTGTTAATTACCTGTCCTTCGGCTGTTTTAGCTGTTACACCGGCAAATAATTTATCAACCCTATCTCCCTGGCGAAACTGATAGTTTTCAAAGTTGGATGGCAATTCTTTAAAAACTTCTTTAAATGTGGACCAGTTAACCATTACATCCCATCTAAATCCCGTTTTTTGTTGAATAGGTGTACCAACAAGAGAAACCTCAGCACCCGTTAATTGCGTTTTGATGGCATTAGTTGTTAAACCTGTAATACCGGTAGTTTGAGATACCGGAGAATTTACAATGCCGGGGCCTCTTAAATTGCTGTAATACGTTGCGCTTAAACCCAACCTGTTTTGCAAAAATTTAATATCCATACCAATTTCTTTACTGCTTAATACAGAAGATTTGATATTTGGATCAATTACATTACCCGGCGCATAAGCACCTGTTTGGTTATTGTAAACCGTACCAATTGTATAAGCAGGTGTAGATAATGCACCACCTACAGATGGGCCGCCATATGCAGTTATATAAGGATTGCCATATCCAATTGGATAAAATGCCGGCCCAACATACGAATCTGTATTGGCTGCTTTTGCTGTTGCATAACTGGCTCTTAACTTTAGGAAACTGATTGCTTTTGGCAAATAAATATAATCTGACACCGCAGTAGCTACAGAAACAGAAGGATAGAAATAAGTATTATTATTAAACAATAAAGTAGAGTTTTTGTCAACCCTGCCAGTGGTAGTAATTGATAAATATTTTTTGTAATCAAGACTAAGTGAGTAATAAGCACTTAATACCAACATATTTGAATTGTAACTGTATGCTTTGATTGCATTCAATGAATTGGCAAATGAATATAAGCCCGGCACATTCAAATAATCTGTAGTTGTAAAACTTGAATTATAAGAGAAGCTACGTGCATTTACACCTGCAACAGCATCAATTGCAAATCCATCTTTTATTTTACCATTGTATTTTATCAGACCTTCTACGTTGTTATCAAATAAAGAACGCCTGTCTTCCCTATAATCACCACGGTTTCCTTCTCTGCCGTAAGGGTGAGCAGAATAAGGCAATTTTTCATTCCTTAATACATCGTTGGTACTTACGTTTGCTCTTACAACAGCTTCAAAATGCGTGTTGGGAGTGTAAGTTAAAGCTGCACTACCATATACATCCGTTTTATAATGACCACGTAACCATTCATAACTCATAAAGTAAGGATTATGGTAACGCTGGTATTCTGCAAAAATTGACTGAACACCTTCTTTACCAGGCTGCCAGTAATTTTTCATATCGTCAATATTCCAATCGGCACCCGTCCATACAGTTACACTATAAATTACACTGTTTGGGCCATAAGACACATCGGGAATATTTGGAGTAGCTTGTCTGTTATAGTTTAAGTTACCTTCTACTTTAAATTTACTGCTCAGTTTATAACTGGTATTAATGTTGAAATTGTAGGTATTTAATTTTGTATTGGGTATGATACCTCTTTGATAGCTATTTGAAAGTGACAATCTGATACTGCCTTTATCGTTGGCAGCAGAAAAACTCAGGTTATTGGTTGTTAACAATCCAGCCTGAATAAATCTTTTGAGATTATCCACACCAACGGCATTGTAGGGTGTACTTGTTCTTATTCCAGTAACAGGATCAATAGGACTATTATATTGCGGAAGCAACTGACCATTTAATGCAGGGCCCCAAACATCATAATCACCATCACCAATTCCACCTCCTTTACCATCACCAAATTTGTATTGAGAATAGTCTCCGCCGCCGTATAAAACCTGTGTTTTAGGTAATGCAATAAAGCCTTTGTTAACCTGGTTGCTAGAGTTAAATTCGATAGTATACCCTTTTGCATTTTGCTTACCTTTTTTGGTAGTAATTAAAATGGCACCGTTTTGTGCACGCCCACCATAAATAGCAGTAGCAGCAAGACCTTTTAATATGGTATAAGTTTCAATATCATCGGGGCTGATATTCCAGGTGTCGGAAGTAATGGGAATACCATCTACTACATACAAGTTGATATTTTGACCACGAAAAGAAACGGCAGGAGCAGCCAATAACTCCTGATTGATAGCAACATCCAAACCAGCTACTTTACCAGCCAATCCGTTGATAGGATTTGGTTCTCTTGCTTTAATCAAATCTGCGCCTTTTACTTCCTGCACAGCATATCCTAATTTCTTTTGCTCTCTTTTAATACCGATACCAGTTACAACCACTTCGCTCAGCTGTTTATTTTCTGCATTTAACCGAACGGAAATTTCATCGCCGTTGGCAGTTACCTGCTGGCTTTCATAGCCTATAAAACTGATCATCAGTTTTTCACCTTTAGCGGCTGAAATTTCGAACGATCCGTCTTGTTTGGTTACGGTAGTTTTGTTAGAACGTTGTGCAGTAATGGTTGCACTTTCTACCGGCGAACCATTGCTTGCATCTACCACCTTTCCTTTAATGAGGATGGATTGGGCATTAATAATTTGGGAGGAGCATAGTATTACTACAGTAAGTAGCAATAGCTTTCGTACATGGGAGATAATTTGCTTCATAAATCAAAAATTTAGTTTTGAGACTGCAAATCTACCCTCCCTATGTTACGGAATAATTGTGCTAATATTAACGAAATGTAAAGTAATTGTAAACAAATTGGGCTTAATAGCGAGAAATGTTAACCAAGGTTAAACAAATAAAAAATTGGAGATTATTGCCGTTGTTTTATTCAGCCTTTTGCTTAAAGATATAAATAACCAGCATCAGGGCATCTTCTTCGCCCCTGTTGCAAGGATTGTGCAATTCTGCCCCATCAAAAAACAGTGAATCACCTTCTTCCATACTGTAGGTTTCATCTGCTATAATATAATCTACGCTACCATTTAAAAGGTACTTAAATTCAAAAGCATCGGTACTTACCATTTCTCTTTTAGCACCTTTTTCCAGGCGCAGCAGTACAAAATCTGCATGATAATTATGAATAGTGGTAGATAGCAGGCGTTGGTAATAAAAACCCTTTGCATTTTCCTTTTCAAATGCCTGGTATTGCTCTTTCTTTTTAAATATTACATTACTTTCTTTCGGATGCAGGTTGATGTCTTTAAAAAATTCATTAAAATCTACCTGTAGTGATTTTATCAGGTTTAGCAATACATTCAATGATGGGATAGTACGACTGTTTTCTACCTGGCTTAACATTCCTTTGGATACACCTGCTACATCTGCCAATTGCTGCAATGTGATGTCCTTTTCCTTACGGATATCTTTAAGGCGTTTGCTTATTTGAATGATGATATCTTCCTGCATTTTATAGAATTATTGGATAAAAAAAATTATTTACCTACGCCTATTATACTACCTTATCAGCACTATTTTTTTACTGCCTCCAGCAATTTTTTTGCTTCTGCTGATAAAGCTGTTGCCACCGTTTTTCCATTCAGTAAAAAAGAAAATTGGGTGCAATCGGCTTTATTCATTCTAAACTCAATATCCTGCACTACCCGATTTTTTTTAAAATAATGAATGGAGCCATCTACACCGCAATTGGTTGTATATGTTGCGCCAGCAGTGGTTATCAGGTTTGTCAATTGATCGAGTGTTTGTTTATCCCGGATGATTTTTACGACTTCAACTGTATCCATAGTACCATCTCCCTTAAAATAATTTATGGCAACACTATCAGCATCTACTATACGTTCCTTTAATTGTTTACCGGCATTATTGCAAGAGATAAACAGGAGACTTAATATAAAAAATGTGATTATTTTTTTCATGTCGTAAATATAGTACAAAGCCCCTTTAGGTATAAACCAAAAACAAACCACCCGTTAAGATTAACGGGTGGTACAAGCAGTTGGAAATTGCTATTCGCTTAAGGAACTTGTTTAGATTGCTATGTTTTTTTATGAGAAGGCGGCTGTAATTAATAGATGCAAGGTATTGTGGCATTGTTATTTCAACATTAAGCAGAGGTTACCATATCATTAAGCAACAAAATGGTTAAACATTTTTATAACCTTGCAGGCAGCGATAACATTTTTCCAGTAACATAAATTTATGTGAAGCATAAAAAAAGCAGCTATAACAGCTGCTCTTTTTCAAAAAAATTATAAAAGGTATTAGTTGAACTTAGTCCAGTTTTTCCACCAGGTATCGCCTACAGCGCAGGCACCTTTATAGGTAACCGAATTAAAGCCAGTAGTAAGTTTTGGATGTGTAAATACTGCACCGGTTACTGCTGCTGAACCTGCAGTTGGGTTAAAATCTGGTGCAGTATAACTAAAGGGTGCAGTTAAACCAACCAGATCGTTAGTAGCTAAAATACTGTTACCATAAGCCGCGGTATTAAACCAATCTGTAATAGTAGCTGTTGTATTGGCCATCAATGGCACATTGGTATTTGTACCTAAACTATATAACACTGGTTTAGGACAACCAGCAATTATGGTATTCTGTACAAATAATGAACCCGCAATATTGTTATCTGTCGGAACACCTTTGGTGGCATCAATGTACAATCCATTTGGATAACCCATTATGATAGAGTTAAAAATAGACAGACTTGAATTTCTCCTGATTTGTGCACCCCAAACAAATAAATTATTTCCAGTATTTGCCAATGTTTGTTTAGGACCCATTACTGTCATATTTGAAAAGATGGCAGCAGTTTGTGGTAACAAGGCGCTACCGTTGGCATCATTATCACTTTCAAAAGCTTCGCTTTTCGAAATATCGGCAACGGATGAATCTCTTAACGAAATACCAAACTGAACTTTACCACTATAACCGTTATCAGTATCAAAGTCATCATCCAATGTGCGGAAAGAAATAAGATGCTTACAATTTACAGTACCCCCAAACCATTCAAATGAATCGTCGTTTGCGTAAGATACCTGTACATAATCAACAATGGTTGAGTTACCTACACCGCCGAAAGTTAAACCGTTAATTTCTTTATCAGGTAAAAAGGCAAAGCCTGCATATTCAATACGAACGTATCTTAATATACCGCTGTTATCGGCAGGGTTTTGCGCTTGTGTAGCAGGTGTGCCATATAAACCCAGTCCATCACTGTTATTAATACCACCTTCAATTTCGCCCACACCTTGTACACCATTAAATGATGAGTTGGCTGGTGCATTTCCTAGTATTACCAGGCCTGCCCAGTCACCACGCTGTGGTGTTGCTGCTTCTGATGTAAATACAATTGGTTTTTCCGGAGTACCATCAGCAATAATCTTACAGCTTCTTGTAATAATTAAACCGCCGTTTTTACCATTTTCACCTACTATTTTGGTCCCTGGTTCTATTGTTAAAATAGCTCCGTTTGTTACATAAACCAAACCCCGTAATTTATAAGTAAGCCCCGTTTTTAATGTAAGATTAGCGGCTATACGTCCTTCCAGTATCGTATTTTCGGTTGGAGTAGGTGGCTGCGGTATTGTTGTAGTGGGTGTATTACTGTCAACAACAATTTTTCTGCAACTGGTAAACAAAGCCAGGAATAATGCACTGTAAATAAATAACTTTTTCATGCTTGTATTTTTTTCTTTTTTTTATTAATTATTAAAAATTATAACCGAATGTTAAACTAACATTAGTACCATATTTTCTTTTGATTGCAAAAGCATCCTTGCCTTCATTGTATTTTTTATTACCATCCAAATCATTATAAAAAATAGCCTTCGTATTAAATAAGTCAGAAACGCTTAACCTTAGCTCCCCTTTTGTATTCAATATTTTTTTACCTATCTGCAAATCCATTACAGGCCTTGGGTTTTCCCAAATGGGTGGTTGATCTAACCCGCCTACGTAAGCAATCCTTCTTCCTATCATATTAAATAATACAGTAGTACTTAAGCCGTACTTTTCTACGTCATATTGTACAGAAGCATTTAAAAGATAAGGGCTTTGACCCTGCATTGGCCGAGATTCATTTACACCAATACCACTAACCCTGTTATATATATATGACACGTTGCCTTGTACTGTAAAGTTTTTTAATGCTTCGTTGAAATCCAGTTTTTTTCTAAACTCGAGTTCTGCTCCAAAACTGTTGGCTTCATCAGCATTGATAAAATTGTAGGTGCTGCTGGATGCGCCTGAACTTGCGTTGAAATATACTTCAATAGGTGTTTTAAAATACTTATAAAAAATACCTATAGTAAATAATTCCCCTGCTTTTGGGTATAGCTCGTAGCGAAGATCAAAATTGGAAACTTTGGTTCTTTTTAAGCCGGTATTTCCTGCTACAGTAGCACCCAAATCGAAGTCGTAAAACTGGAACGTACTTAGTTCCCTAAACTCTGGGCGCACAACAGTTTGCGAACCGGATATCCTCACATTGGTGCTGTTATTTACTTTGTACGTGATATTTACACCTGGTAAAAAATCTGTTACTTTAGAATTTACAAAACGTGGATCGGTTTTTCTAACACTACCAATCAACTGGTCGAAATCTTCTACTCTTAAACCCCAAACCGCCCTTAACTGATTGCTAATTTGATTATCGAATTGAAGGAAGCCTGCATTTAAAATGGAGTTAGCCATATAGCGATAGGTATTGCCTGGTAACTCGTTTAACGCAAATTTGTTATCGGAACCGTTACCAAAATTTTCGGCTGCAAATATTTGATCAGCTGGTAAGTTTCTTAAATTCTGGTTATCTCTGGGCAACCAAAATGCAAAAGGTCTGGAATCAAATAATCTGTCCTTTATCTGCAAAAAATAACCAGCCTTCACGGTTTGTGAACGACTGTTTAATTTAAACGATTTACTTACATCACCACCGGTTGTGTAGATATAGTCATTCAAAGTGCCAAAATAACGGCTACCGCTTTTTTGCGATGTATTAGAACTTCCAAATGACGCAAGGTAGGGAGCACCTGGCAACGTTATATCCTGTGTATATTGTAATCTTCTTTGGTCAGGAATGTATTGATCCAGGATGTTGAAGCTGCCAAACCAATGTAGTTTTGCATCGTACTTCTGCAGGTTATGATCGCCTGAAATTTGTGTATTAAAGAAAGTATTTGCTTTAAAAGCCAATTCGGTAGCCCGTATATTATCACCTGCCAAAGAGTTGGCATTTTCAAAATCTTTTCCGGTTCTCAAGGTTGCATAGTTCGTAGTATTTACGTTAAGCAAATTCTTTATAGCAATTTTATTGTTGTTACCTATTTGTAAAGTAAAATTCGCCAAAGCGCCTGCCAACACATCTTGGCTGTATTTATTATTGAAGAAGTCAAAACTTAAATCGGGCGTATTGTTTTGAAACGAGTTAATCTGGTTTTCGTATTGGGTTCTTTTATTGGATCTGTTATAATTTACAGCAAGTATTGCCGCCAACTTTACTTTATTACTCAGTCGGGTATTAAAACCGCCGTTAATCTGAAAGCTTTGGTTTAAGAGGGGTAAAACGTTGGCAGTTTTCTTATCTGCACTCCAGATATTTTTGAAATCCTTTGCATAAGCAGTTTTTTCTTGCTGGCTTAAAGCCTCAAAGGTTGCTTTTACCGGTATGCTTGCCGGCAAAGCTCTTGTACCATCATCAAATCCTAAAAAGTCTGTTTTGCCTCCTTTGTAAGTGTAAAAATCTTTTCCAATGGTTTGTGTATTAAAACCGGTTCCTACCTGAACAGAAAGAAAGTTTCTTGCCGGTACGTCTTTGGTATTCACCTGTATCAGGCCACCAGCCCATTCTCCCGGCAATTCAGGAATAAAAGATTTGTTTACAATAATATTATCGATGATGGCTGATGGTATTATATCAAAACTAAAAGTTTTACGGTCAGGCTCGGTACTGCTTAGCAGTACACCATTCAACATTGCCTGGTTGTAACGATCAGCCAAACCACGTACTACTAAATATTTACCGTCTTGCACAGATGTGCCTGGTACCCTTTTTAATACTTCACCGGTATTTTTATCAGGCGATCTTCTAATAGCCTCTGCACTGATAACCTGTGCTACCACGGGCGTGTTTTTTTGATATGATATTAATGCAGCAATGCTCTCCTTTCTGGAGGTTGTTTTTATTATAATATCCGTTTCTGTTTTGGAAGCGCTTTCTAACTGAACCTCCATATTAAAAACCTGGTTTTCGGCAACTTCTACATCAGCGACTTCTTTCGTACTGTATCCCACAGAGCTTAGGCTGATGGTATGTTTTTTACCCGCCGTAACTGTAATAACAAAATATCCATCTGTATTGGATGCAGCCAGCGTTTTTTCCCCATTTATTGATATGGAAACACCCGATAATTTATTGCCTGTTTTTGAATCGGTAACCTTTCCTTCTATCTTACCTTTTTGTGCCAATGATGCTAAAGAGAAGAGCAAAATCAACATTGTAAACTGTAAATACTTCATGCAGTAATAATTTCTGCAAAGAGACAGCTTCTATGTTATGGCAATGTAAACTCAATGTTACGCAAATGTTACGCAAATGTTACGGGAATGTTATGGGTGTTTGTGGAAGTAAACAAAGGGAAGAATATATTTCACGTAGACGGAGAATGCAGTTAGATTTTAAAGGAGGCATTGCACTACATAAAAAAAGCTTGCCCTACAATGTGAGCAAGCCTTTTACTTTTGAATTTATTTTATTACGGTCTTGGCTTAATGTAAGTTAGATCGTCAAAAAACACACGAAGTGGATTGTTATTGTAATTCCAATCGACAGTTATAGACTTTGTAGCAGGATCAAATTTACTAATTCTGCTAAGTGCGCCTGTAAACATGGTAATTGGGGTTGGATTAGGTGGATTGTTAAACACCTTAGTAACAAGGTTTGTAGTTGAATTAAATTCAATTACAGGGGAAATACTTGCACCATACCAACTTAGAGAGTTATCTGCACCTACGCCGATAGGATGACCATTTGATTCCACTTCTGGCCAGTAAAAAATTACAGTAGAAGGGCCAGTTGTTATCAAATGAATTTCTGTATCGTATGGGAAATTATAGGGAACACGATTATGGTGACCTTTTAAATTATAAACCCCATCATATCTATTCTTAATTGCAAAACCAATTATCATTGCGCTTTGGTTGCTGGCAATTTTATATCCCTGATCAACGCTTACAATTTTAAAACCTACACCATATTTAAGATTAGGGTTAAGGACATCAGAATTAGTTATCGTCAATTTTAAATCGCCCAATGTTTTACTACCAGCTGGTATAATTGCATCAAGTGTGTTAAGACTAAAAGTACCTGCAGGAAGGGGGACCAATCCTTCAGCTGTTACCAGGTCCTGATCGTACGCCAGCTTTACAGTAACGTTAGCGGCAGGTGCAGTTGCATCTTCAATTGTGAGTAGTGGACCAGCTACCTCTACCGGAACTGATTGGCCTGTAATGCCAACCACTACAGGGCTTTTGGCTGTCTGCGGAAAAGCAACTGCTTTATTCCCGGCAATTTGAATTCCATACTGCTGGTCTTCAAAGCCTTTATCTTTAAGACAGCCTGCAATAACAAATATTAGTGCAAAAAGGCCAAAAAATATTGATATTTTTTTCATAATGAAAAATTTTAAAAAGTTTATTTAAATTAATTTAAATCCCAAAATAGCTTACCGGTAAAAACATTGATGGTTCCTTCTGCACCTACATTCGTAGCATTATAATTGTATTCATTTTGCGGATAAAACAACCTTACCGGAATTGAAGTAGCGGTTCTAGCTGGATCTGCAGATAAAGTAGGACCAGGTGCACCCCCGGCTGCAACACCGTAAGTAATACCAGTTCTTCTGTAATCACTCCAAACTTCTAAAGGATCAATAGAATTTAATGCAAACCATTTTTGTGAAAGAATGGTATACAAGCCTCCACCGGGTTGGCCTGCAACAATTGAGGGAGCTGCAATATCAACATCGGGATAGCCAGCGTTATAGGCTATATAGTCATCGGCATTTTGATTTTTATTTGGCAGCCCTGGAGTTTTTAACCCAAGAAAACCAAATGATTCATAAATACCGATCTTAAGTAAAGAATCTGCAGCAGGTCCTGTGGTGATTACACCTCTTATTCTAGCCTCTGCCTGCAAAAAGAAACTCTCTGCACTAGTTAAAATCCACGCACGTGAAGATGCGCCATTGGGCGATAAGCCAGGGCCCCTCACCGTTGAAAGTGCACTACCAATTGGTGCTCCACCTCCGGCTGGGGTACCAAATACAATTCCTTTTTGCCCTGCCGTTGTACCGCTTGGAGAAACATAAAACGCATCTATCCTAGGATCGCCATCAGCTTTGTAATATTTTATGGCATAATCACTGGCTCTACCCCAATCTCTTTGGCTACCTACACCGGATTCATTTGTATCCCAAAACCTGAAATAAGGACTTGGCTTGCTACCATTAAAATTTGGGTTTAAAATTGCATCTTCGCCTTCACCCAAAAATCCGTCGGAAGTAATTTTCGCTACCTGCTCTGCAACACTAATACCCGGTGCAACTGTGGTGCTGGTTACTCCGTTGTGCAAGTGCACTATCATACGAAGTCTAAGTGTGTTTGCAAACTTTTTCCATTTCACCGTATTTCCTTTAAAAATAAGGTCAGCAACGGCAATGTCCGGATTTTTTGCAATTTCATTTGCCGCTGGATTATTCAATAATCCAATAGCAGCATCGAGGTCTGCAAATATCCCTTTATAAATGTCAACTGCTTTATCATATTTTGGGGTAGCATTAGCCGTACCCTGGAAAGCCTCGGTATAAGGAATATTTCCGTAAATATCTGTAAGCATTTGAAAGTTATGCGATTTCATAATACGGCCAATTGCTTCGTATGTACCTGCACCACTTTCCTTTGCCTTATTAATCATTATATTGTAATTATTGGCATTTGCATACAGACCGTACCATATTCCCGAATGAAAATCGTTGGTAAATGCATATGTTTCTTCCTCGGTAAAACTTTGATAGGAGCCAGATCTTGCACCATGGCCCATCCACCAATCGAGGAACCAATATTCTGAAGCAATAATGGAACTGGTGGCCTGCTCCGCTCCCGGTAACAAAACCGATGGTGTTACCGATACATCCGTTACACTATCGGGATTAGAATTGATATTGAATTGTTCTTTACTACAGGCTGTACCCGCTACAATCAGGCAGGTTAGCAAGGCTGTTTTTATTATGTTTCTGCTATTCATTTTGTAATGTTTTTAAAAATTAAAATCTAACTGTTAGATTGGCACCAAATATCCTGGTTGGCGGTAAGTTATAGGCTGTACTTCTACCTGAAGCATTACCTGTATAAGCCGAATTACCGTTTGAAGGGTTACCTCCCTGGAATTCAGGATCTGTCCATTGATTTGATTTTGGTAACCACATAAACAGGTTTCTTCCGCTGATACCGATAGATGCACCTTTAACTACATTACTGAATTTAGAACCAAACTTAGCTACAGGAATTTCATAGTTGAGGGCAACTTCCCTTAATTTCCAGAAGTCACCGCTAGCCAGGTAATTGGAAATAACTGAAGTATTTAAATCAGTGTTCCAAAATAACCTTCCATAAGATTGTGTATATACATCTGTATTAGGTACCAATTTACCAGACCCGTCATCGTATACTGAGTTAGGAAATACAAATGCACGGCGACCATTTTGAGCACTACGTTGAGAGATACCGTTGTCATCCATAAAACCACCTAATTGATCGGCTACTATCTGGCTTCCACCGCGGTAGTCGGCTACTACGCTAAAACTAAACCCTTTCCATGTTGCATTGATGCTTAAACCTACCAAATTATCAGGCGTTGTTTTACCAAACGTAGTTAAATTTGGATTCTGTGTGGGCATTCCCGTTGTTTTATCAACAATCACATGACCCTGTTCGTCCCTTATATAATCCGTTAATTTAAACTTATAGGCAGATTGACCTACAATAACATAGTTGTAGTTACCAAGACCTAATTCTTTAATGTCACCCACTAAAGAAGTAACCTTGTTTTCCTGATGGGTATAATTGATTTTAAAGTCAATATTTACCTGGCCTAATTTAACCAATGGTGTTAATTTCAAATCAAGCTCAAGCCCTTTGTTAACAAATGAAGCGGCATTAAGTATTGAGGTGGTATAACCTGAAGTATTTGATTGCTGTGCATTTATTACCTGGTCGGTATTATTCTGATTGTAGTAGGTAGCTTCAAAGTTGATTCTGTTGCGAAGAAATCCAATTTCAAGACCAACTTCTTTATTTACAACAAATTCAGGTTTATATGAACTTGCAACGGTTGTTGAAGTGGCTTGGAAACCAAGTAAATCGCCGTATGGGAAGAAGGTAGAAGCTGTGAAAATATTCTCAAAGCCATAAGGACTAAGATTAACATTACCAGTTTTAGAAGCTGCTCCACGTACTTTCAAATAACTGATAAAACTACTTGCTTTAACCATTGGAATCGCCTCACTTAGAATAATGGAAGCACTTGCACCTGGATAGAAAAAGCCGATGTCTGATTTATTACTGTACGAACCTGGTTTAACAAGCCTGCTATCATAATCATAACTTCCGGTTGCTTCCAAAAACGCCCATTTGTTATAATCTATTGAGAGCTTACCAAAGTACCTTTCCAATCTTTGTTTAGAGTTTCCCACACCTACATTTGGTTCACCTTTGCGAAGTGCTACTGAATACAGTGTGGCATTACCCAGGTTATTGCTACCTATGCTAAGTGAACGGCCTGTGATTTCACGAAAGGATTGACCAATAAGAAGGTTTGTACCAAATTTTCCAAAAGTTTTATTCAGATTTGCAAAAACCTCAGAAGTCAATCGTCTTTCCATGTAGGAAGAATTGTTAACCGCTGCTGTAATGTTTTGAACGCCATGATCCCGTAATGTAAGATGGTAGGCTGAATAGTTAAATGCACCCCTTGTTGTTTTTGCATCTGCATTTGACACGGTAAGGCCAACACGGTAGGTTAAAGTAAGCCAGTCAGTTGCTTTAAAATCAAACTGTGTATTTCCGAAAAACTCATCGTTTATACCTTTTTCCCTGTTGTTGTCTTTTGCAAAATAGGGTGTTTTACCATTGTTATCCAGGTAAGGTGTGTAGTAACCATCCGGACTGGAAAAGTAATCAGTTCTCCAATTTTTAAAACGACTTAGATCATAATTGCCCGGTGCACTTGTAACACCATAATACACCAATTGGTTGTTACTGGTAATATCATATTCTGTTTGTGTGTACCGTAAACTGAAACCCGCTTTAAAACGGTTGTATTCTTTTTCTGCTCGTATATTAACTGAGCGCCTATTATTTTTATCGTCCGGTATAGTACCGTTGATAGCAACATTCTGTGCACTCACGTAAAAATCTCCTGTAGAAAAAGACACATCTGTTTGACTGGTAACACCGGTTTGAAAGAAATTTTTTCTACCGTTTTTATTATAAGCATAAGGCATTTCCAATTTTTCTCCATTAGGGCCGGTTTGTCCAAACTGGCGGATTGAACCATCAAATGCAGGTCCCCAACTTTGTTGTTCAATTGGCTCAAATGTACCACTACCGTATGCATCGGCAGCGTACCCACCACCATATTGTGTTTGAAACTTAGGCAAGTAAGCAATATTTTCTATTTGAGTAGTATTACTTAAAGTAACCACCGGACGTCCTTTTGTGCCTTTTTTGGAAGTAATAATGATGGCACCATTTACTCCATCTGGTCCATAAACAGCTGTACCAGTCGAAGATTTCATAATGGATACATCTGCAATGTCATTTGGATTGATTGAGTTTAAAAAGCTAAGTGCAACGGGCACACCATCTAATACAAGCATTGGCTGGTTGTTACCGGTTAATGACCTGATACCACGGAGTGTAATACGGGTATTTGCAAATACACCACTGTTTGTAGTGCTAACATTTAAACCCGATACTTTACCAGTTAAACCATTTTGCAGGTTAACCACTTTTGCCTGGGTTAATTCACTTGCTTTTACTTTAGCAGTTGAATAACCAAGTTCTTTTGTTTGGCGACTAACACCATAAGCCGTAACAACTACCTCGTTTAGATTTTTCAAATCTGCGTACAATTGAACCTTTGATGCTTTTCCGGCTTGTAATTCCTGTGTTAGATAACCAGCAGCAGAAATTACAACAATAGCATTGGAAGAACTTACACTTAATGTGTAATTGCCTTCGCTATTAGCGCTAACGGCATTTTTGGTTCCCTTTTCGGTAATAGTTGCACCTGGTACAGATGCGCCTTTGGAGTCAGTTACTTTACCCGTTAAAGTGCGGGTTTGTGCTGAAACGACTCCAATTGATAGTAAGGATACTATCAGGATAGTCATAATTTTTCTCATTTGTAATTGAATTTTCGTTTTTTAATATTCATGAAATATGGATTGCAAAATTAACAATCATTCAATAATAAGAGCATTTTTTAATTGAATTTGCTGCTTTACTTGCGATAAAGACGAAATATTTAAAAATATCTAATACTCTTGCTTTCTGGTTTTGATTATTACAATGAAAAACAACATATCTTAATAATTATTGAAAATGTATAATTAAAAAAGGCTATCCTTTTGGGACAGCCTTTTTTACAACCTAATTTAAATATTAGTCAACATCCCAAAATATTTTGGTAGTGAAAACATCCACTGCACCTTGTGCCTTTACATTTTCAGGGTTACTACCAGCTTCTGTATTTGGATAAAAGAGGCGTAATGGTCTTTTTGTATCAGAAACAGTAGCGGCTTGTGGTGTATTGGGCAAATTGGTTCTTCTGTATTCGCTCCAGGCTTCCAATCCGCTGAAGTTGGCTAAAGCCAACCATTTTTGGGTTGCAATTGCATGTAATTTATCTGTTGAACCAACCCAATCGGCATCTACCTTACCTGAGGCTAACAATAGATTAGCATTGCTAACGGCATTTGCAACACCCAATGCACGGAAAGATTGGCGAACCCCTTCCTCATAATACGACTGAGCTGTTCCTGGCAAAGTAACTGCCGGAAAGCGTTGTCTAATTTCAGCCAATGAAAGTTGGATTTCAGCAGCAGTCATTAAAATAAATGGTCTTCCAAATTCACCTTTTACAAATAAACTTGGACCTATATAAGAACTAGCTGGAGCGGTATAACCAGAAGCTACACCAAAGGGTACACCTACATAGTTGGCAATAATTTCTGGGTTAGAACTAACACCTGGTGTTGATCCTTTTTCTCCACCTTTTGCATATGCTAGACGTTTTAAACGTAAGGTATCGTCTGATGCAATTAATACATCGAACAAATATTTTGTAGGACGGGGGTAACGAGCCAACCCTCTTGTGGCACCGTTAGCATCGTACGCCCAACGATCATACATTGGGTTTGTTTTGCCTGCAGTAGCAATATAGAATGTGGGGCCGCCGACTGCTACTTCTTTGTTAGAAATAAAGCCAGACCCTTCTGTTACAATCTTATTTATTTCAGTAGTGATATACGCCTCTTTACCTGTAACACGAGACTGGTGAACCAATAATCTTAATTTAAGAGAATTGGCAAACTGTGCCCAACTGGTTGCATTGCCTTTAAAGATGATGTCAGATCCGGTGAAAGCACTTGCAAATGCAGTTGCTTTTACATCCGCAATGGCTTCATCCAATAATTTAACGAGATCTTCATAAATAGCTTTTTGATCATCAAATTTTGGGGCGAGCGAACCAACTCCTTTTAATGCATCTGAGTAAGGTACGTTGCCATACATATCAACCAAAGCACTGTACACATAGGCCTTCATAATTTTTGCCGGACCTTTAAAATATTTCTGTTCGCTTGCATCAGCGTTATCAATCACGTACTGGTAGTCCTGTAAGTTATCATACAATCCATCCCAGTAATTGAAATTACCATCGGTAAAATTATAGGAAAAATTCTCAGGACTTAAAATGTAAGAACTTGATTGTGTCCAATGACCAGCCCAATAAGAGCCAGTTTCATTTGCATTGATAATGTTGGTTGTGGTTGTATTCATTGCGTTGGTCAACACAAACGACGGTGTTGCGGTTGGCAAACTGTTTGGATTTGTATTAACGTCTATCCAGCTTTTTGAACAGCCCGTACCAATCACTGCCAAAAATGCAATAAAGTAGATTGATTTATATTTCATATTGAATGATTTTTTATTCATGTTAAAAAGGTCTTAGAATGTTAGGTTTAAATTAAAACCGTATTGACGTGTAGGCGGGGTTTGCAAGGTATTATTAATACCAATTCCATTACCCGTTGTAAAGCTAAACTCTGGATCTGTATAGAAGTTTGATTTATCTACTATTGTAAATAAATTTCTACCATATAAAGAAATACTGGCACCAGAGAAAATCTTTGTTCTACTGATTAAACTTGCAGGTAGGTTATAAGAAAGATTTACATCCCTCATTTTAATAAACCAGCCCGGAGTGGTAAAATTCTCAGAAATTCTACGGTAATGAGAAACCCACAGTTCATATTCAGATTCCTGCGCCTGTAAAGAAGTATTTGGTATTACTTTACCGCTACCATCTAAATAAGCAGAATTAGGAAATACGTGTGGAGTTCTTTCTTCAGTCCATTTTCCAGACCCTGTAAATGTCATTTGGCGACCAAGATCACTGAAAATAACATTTCCACCGCGGTATTCAAAGTTAAATGCAAGGCTAAAATCACCATACGATAAACGTGAAGTTGCACCAACTATATGACGTGGCAAAGTACCACCCCTGTTGGTTAATGCCACATCTCTTAATGGATACCCAGTAACAGGATCAACTAACCTTAAACCAGAACCATCCGGTGCATACTTGTAGCCATCTGTTTTTAAGATAGGGAAACGTAGGTCTTTTATTACATTGGTGTTGGCGTAGCTGTAGCCACCCAATTGAAACTGAGTAATACCAGGATACAAATCAACCACTTTATTATCGTTATAAGAATAACGAACACCCAGTTCCCATTTCAATTTAGTTTTTTGAATAACCTGCACTTTTAAATCTGCTTCGTAACCCCAGTTTTTAGCCTCACCTACATTTATTAACAAGTTAGAGAAACCGGTGGTATTCGGAACCTTTACAGTAAGTACCTGTCCTTTTGAAGTTTGTGTGTATGCAGATACATCCAGGCTAACCCTGCTTTTAAACATTTGAAATTCGCCACCTACCTCAAAAGAAGTAACAAACTCAGGTTTTAGATTTGCATCCGGCAGTGTATTTCCAACAGATAGACCAACAGTGTTGCCATAAGGAAATCCATTACCATTCGGATAAGTAAGATCTAATCCATATAAAGGAATATTATCATTACCATTCTTATTGTAGTTCACTCTTAATTTAGCATAGTTCAATGTATTGCTTTTTAATGCAGGGAATGCATCAGTTGGAATAAATGAAAGTGCTACACCATAATACGGATATGAGTAAGCACTTGTTGGCCTTGTAGATTTATAAAATCTTGATGTAACATCATAACGGAATGTTCCGTTTATGATCAACCAATTTTTATAACTTGTAGTAAGATCAGCATAATAACCATATTTACGCTCCAATGTATTTGCTTCTCCACCGGTTAATTCTCCCTGCCTGTTAGAAACATTGTAAACACCAGGAACTACAATTGAGTTGGAGTTTACGGCTAATTCTTTGGTACTCCTTTGGTAAATACTTGAACCCAATGTTAATTTATTGGAGAAAACACCAAAGTCTTTATCGAAACGTAATTGAAATTCATTGTTGATAACATTTTCTGTTTTTGAATAATCACTAACAGCACCCAAATTATCAGTGCCGGCACGATCAATACCGTCGTAATCATTTGCAAATTCCCAGGGAGCTGGAACAAAAGCAGAGTTTTTGGCCCAATCTGAATAAAGAAATTTACCTGTGGTGCTTTTCTGTGTGCGGGAATTATTCATTACACCTAAACGATTATAAAGCGCTAACCATTTTGTGGCTTTGTAATTTAAATCAAAATTACCCTGAAGGTTGGCATCAGTATATTTTGTGCGATTATTGTCTTTATTGAAATAGGGGTTATTATAATAATCGTTGTAATAACCATTTGGATTAGCAAATTTATTGGTTTGCCAATCTCTCATACTTGCCAACGGAATGTTCGCAGCCTGGTTAATAAGGTCATTGTAAAAATCAAAAGTTGTTCTGTCATAGCTTGCCTGTACATAGGAAGCTGTAAAACCAACATTTAGTTTATTGTATTCTTTTGTAGAAGCAATCCTTACACTATTGCGATCACTTTTATCTAATGGAACAATACCACTTATTCTGTTATTTTCTAAAGACATATAATAAGAACTGGTAGCGTCTCCACCCTGGAAACTTACCTGGTTGTTAAGTGTATTGCCTATATCAAAAGCTTTGCTTCTTGTATTTTCTATTGCAGCATATGGTAAAATATTTTTGCTGCCATCTTCCAATACACGGCCAATAATTCTATCTTCTCCATTAAAAGCGTCGCCATATTGCTGGTTCTCAAAAGGACGCCAGTTGTCTTTCATTCTTTCTAAATAATCTGTCTTGTATCCAGATTGGCCAAATGAAGTAGCATAGTGCGAACCGTTACCATATTTATCCTGAAACTTAGGAAGAAAACTAATTTGATCAAAATTGGTTGACAATGCATAAGCCACTTTTAACCTACCCTTTGCACCTTTTTTTGTAGTAATTACAATTGCACCATTAATACCAGCAGATCCATACAATGTTGCAGCCTGTCCGCCTTTTAAAATGGTAACATTTTCAATATCATTTGGGTTGATAATAGACAACACGGTTTGAGTGGTTTGCATACCATCCAGTACTACCAGTGCTTCGTTATTACCTGTTAATGAACGGTATCCACGTAATACAACCTTAACCTGAGGGTCAACGCTGTTATTTACATTGTAAACTGCTAAACCTGATACTTTACCAGATAATGCCTGTGCCAATTGAGGTGAACGTCCTACGTTTACATCTTCATTGGAAATTTTAGCATAAGAATACCCGATATCTCTTGATTTTTTACGGATTCCCTGTGCAGTTACAACTACTTCTTCCAGTTTATTTTCTTTTGAAAAAAGTGCAACGTTGATAGACGATCCTGCACCCACTTTAGCAGTAGTTAATCCAAAATCAATGGAAGTAATAGTTAGCACATCACCAGTTTGTGCATTAATCTGAAAATTTCCGTTTCCATCTGCAGCTACTGCTGCGCCACTTTTGGCTTTAACGGTTGCTCCAGGAACAGGATTACCTTTGGAATCAGTTACTTTACCCGAAATTAAGCGGGTTTGCGCTGTAACGACTCCAATCGATAGTATGAATACTATCATTATAGTCATAAATTTTCTCATGTGTAAATAAATTTTAGTTTTAGTCTAATATGAATAATAAAGAAAGCGAATTTAACAATAATTTAATAAGAAGACCTTAAGTTGAATAGATTTACTGCATTTTTATAATAAAAAGTTAATTTTTTAATAATTTCTAACTTTAAGTCTGTTTCGTTATTTTTTTGTTAAGGATTCTGGTATTATTTTAAGGACGATTTATTATGAAACTACCTAAAAAAGCATTTTTTGAGCTTGAAATGAGCAACCAATAAAAAACAGGCTTATTCTCCCGAATAAGCCTGTCTTTTAAATTATTAAACCTAAACTAGTTTGGATTTTTTATCGCCACAGCACCAGTTGCAGGATTGAAATCAAATTCATCTGCAGGTACATCCCAGTAGTCTAAGAAATTATAGTTAATAGTAGCATTTGTGTACACGGTGGCACCATCCACAACTGTCTGACCGTAAGCGCCTCCTCCTTTTGAAACATCATATATCCAACCCCATCTTCTTGAATCAAAATAAGATAGACCACGATATACCAGGGCAACCCTTCTTTCTCTTACCAATTCACTTAATGCTTTTGGCAAATCAAGTCCTGTGCCTTTTACAGCTGCAATACCTGCCCCCATATAATTCCTCACATCATCAACAAAACCTAAACCTGTTTCAATATTACCGGTGCGTATGTTTGCTTCGGCTAACATCAATGCATTTTCCTCGTAACTGCCGGCTAAATATGCTTCGTATTCACCCACGCTTTTGTTACCATATACATATACTCCTGGCAATCCATTACCACCGTCAATTTGATTGTAACGGGTACTGAAGGTGGCTATCATTGCATAGGGCCCAACAGCAAAGTTATTTGCAAACCTTTTGTCACCTGTTTTAAAATTCTGGATAAAACGCTCTCCAATTTTAAAAGTAGCCGGTGAAGACGGACCGGTAGATTGAGCCGAAACTGAACCAGAACCTGCTGACATGAAGCCATTTACACTTGCACTACGTGCCGTAAATACTTTATCACCCTTTCTAATTCCATCTGACGCTAATGTTAAAATGTTTGTCCAATCACCAGCAGAAATAGCTGTCATTGATGAGCCTGTAATAGATGCTGATGGATTGTTGTTTACAAAAGGGCTTAACCTGTTAACAAGTATATTCCTCGCCAACATGGTATTAATATTTCTTTTCCACATATCGGTAGTGAGAATGCCGCCGTTACCAACCTGGGTAAAAGAAGGAATTAATTGACCTAATACGCTTGTATAGTCAGCATCACCCGCTGGTATAGCCGTTAAGATATCGGATGCTTTTTTAAAATTAGCATTTGACTCAACAATGATATCATCATGCAATTTATAATCACCGTTTGTTGCAGAAGGTGCATCTGAAATTAACGCTGCATAGTATTGAGAACCTAAATTGGCATAGGCCCAACCTTTCCAAAAATAGCAAAATGCCCTGATGGTATTCTTTTTAACTGCTGCATTACCAGTGTAGCTAACGGCATCAACTAAACTTAATACAGTGTTACATGCATTGTTGAGCGAATAATTGGCTACCCAATGGTAATAAAAAGCATTAATGCCCTGGGCCGTGGATGGCCTGCTGTTGTTGGTACGAATTACTGCCCGCATGGGAGCATCATTAACTTCGGATGCACCGCCGGGAGTGAGTTTGTAAGAGTCTGGAATATTAATGATATTAACAATTTGGTTAGCTGCTTCGGCTGACAGCATATCACCTAACAATTCACTATAACCGTAGGGTAACGAAGTATAGCTGTTACCCAGCCAACCCAAATTGCCATTTCCAATGCCGTTGCTATAAACACCACCAAGTGTTAGCGCAATTAAACCTGTTTCAGTTGTTACATTTTGATCAATCGTGGGCTGGTTGGGATTTCCAACATTCAGCTCTTTTTTGCATGATAGCACCGCAAAGGAAGGAAGCAGCGCTAACAACATTATTTTCTTATTTATTTTCATAAAAAATTTTTAGTAGTTAATATTTTAAAATCCAACATTCAAACTAACCTGGTAAGATCTGATATTGGGTAATGTACTGTGATCTATACCTCTTTCGAAAGAAGAGTTGGCCGGGCCTGAATTAATTTCCGGATCAAAACCTGTGTATTTGGTTTTTGTCCAAACATTACGCCCTGTAAATACAAGCTGCAATCTTTTAAATATTTTTAGTTTAGCAACCTTGGCAATGTCAAATCCAACAGACACGTTTCTGAGTCTTAAAAAAGAAGCATCTTCATAAAAATAATCTTTGGTTGCATTATTACCCGGACCATTAGCAGCGTTGCCTAATCCATAATAAGCACTTCCGTGGTAAGCAGTGTAAGCAGCGGTTACCCCATCTATGGTAACTGGCTTATCGAAATCGCCGTGAATACCATCCCTGTACATCCACTCTTTTGTTTGGTTGTACAAATGACTACCATATATCCAATCAAATTGAAATCCAAAAGTTAAAAAATCTTTGTAAGTAAATCCATTGATAAAAGACATATTAAACTTGGGATTTGGATCTCCTATAAAGCCTGCTTCGTCAGAAAAATAAATAGCCTTTGTTCTTTTGTCAACAACACGACCTTCTACAATTGTGTAAAATTGTTGATTTGCTTCAGCCAGGAACGGTGTTTTTCCATCAGCCCTTAACTGGTTAATACTGGTAAGTGCTTTGTAACCGAATATCTGGCCAATTGGCTGGCCTGCTATCAATTTCAACTGCGTACTACCTGCACCAGCAGTAAAAGATGCAACATCACCTGCTATTGCATCAATTTTAGACCTTGCTTTACCAAAATTGGTAGTGAAATCCCAGTTTAAATTTTTGGATTTAAGTATTGGAATATTTAACTGAGCCTGTATGCCATTGGATGAAAGATCAATTGAATTACCGACAGCATTTGTAAAACCTCTTGATGGTGCAACACTTACCTTTGTTATTACATCAACACTATTTCGTTTCCAGTAAGTAACGGAACCATTGATGGCACTAAACCATTTGGTTGACCCTGTATTAATTCCAAAATCAAGACCAAATTCAGTTTCTTTCGTTCTTTCCACCTTTATAGTTGAACTTAATGCAGTTCCCTGAAATGAATAAGCCAGGGAGCTTCCAATATTACCTGGGTTAATACCAGGATAACGGGTTCCAAAGCCTGGCTGAATACCAGCTTCTCCGAATGCACCTCTTAATTTAACGTAAGAGATCGTTTTGCTGATATTTGAGTTTTTCCAGAAATTAAATCCTGAAAGGGCTACATATGCATTAGCGTGAGGGAAGGTAAACGACAAACCATCTCCAAAATTAGAAGAATAGTCTGTTCTAAAACCACCTGTAATTCCACCATAATCGCCAAATTCAAATTTTTGATCAACTAAATAACCATATGTAGTAAATGGCTCATAAATATCCTGCGCTACTGCTACAGAACTTGCAGAAAGTGAATTGATGGGAGGATTTAAAGGTAAGCCAACAGCATAAGTGCTGTATTCACGATAAACATTCTTTCTATAGTCATAGGCTACTAAAGTGGATGACTTTAGGGGGAAGTTTACGTGAAAATCCCTTTGTAGGTCGAAACGAAACGTTGCAGAGCCGAGGAAGTTTTGATAAGTATTATTGTATTGGAAATTAACCAATTCACCCGCTGCATCCGGAGCATATACAGCAAGCCAGGAGTCATTATTTGCTGTACTAACATTTTTAGTCTGGTTTCCAATAGCCCATTTGGCATTTTCATTTCTGTAACTCAATCCGTATTTTGCATCTAATTCCACAAATTTATTTACCTGATAGTTTAAATTTAATCCTTGCACAATTTCCACTCTGTTATCTGCATTGGTTCCGTACTGTTTGTAGTAGTAGGGATTAGAAGAATTTACACTTAAAAAACCGGCATTTAAATAATTGGAATAGTCACCTTCGGGTTGCTTATAGGCAAGATCAAAGAACGGAGAAGTATTTAAAAAACCATATACCCCATTAGTGTAGCCTGCGGCTAAAGTGGATGTTTGGTCGCCTCTGCCGTAACCTACTCCACCGGGTCCACCCAATAAAGGCGTCATATTATTTTTTGTATAAATCACCTGCGTGGTACTCCTCAATTTAAGCCCTTTAAATAATTCAGTACCAATATTTATAGAGAGATTGGTTCTGTCTAATTTTCCGTTTTTAATAATTGGACTTTCAGTGATACTATTTCCAAGCGCAAGATTAAAGTCAGATTTATCCCCTGCTCCCGAAATTGAAATACTGTTGTTTAAAGTATATCCTGTTTGAAACACCTGTTTAAAGTGATCATAAAACTTCAGGTTGCCTGTATAGGGCTGATCATTGATGTTTTTGGGGCCAAGTATTGCCATACGGGTAGAGTTATTACCTGTACCATCAATAGCACGACCAAAACGGTAGGCAATTCGGGGCATGGTACCATCGTCATTGAGTACAACCGGTAACCCACTTGCTTTTTCAAGAATATTTCCACTGGCGTCTGTTAAATATGGGTGAAGTTTTGATTTTTGTACATTTCCTACATTCAAAAATTCGTTAGAAGAATAGCCGGATGAAAAATCAATGCGGGTTGTACCTCTTTTACCTTTTTTGGTAAATATTTGAATAACGCCATTTGCACCTTGCGCTCCATATAAAGAAGATGACGCTGCGCCTTGTACAACCTCTACTCTCTCTATATTATTTAAGTCAAGTGAATTAAGGTCAACTCCACTTACTTGTACTCCATCTACCAAAATCAAAGGTTTTGTTCCACCCAACGAATTAATACCTCTCAATACAATATTAACCGGATCGCCGGGGTTACCACTTACGGAAGATATCTGGGCACCGGGTATTTTACCTACTAATGCCTGATCGATAGAAGCTGTAGGCGTCTGAGGTAATTTATCCGCAGAAATAGATTCAACTGAAATACCAAGTTTTCTTTTACTGGTTGCAACACCTACACCCGTTACAACAATTTCTGATAAGGATTTACTATCCTGTACCAAATTTACCTGCACCGTGGCTAGGCCGTCTGTTCTGAGTGTTTGTGAAACGTACCCTACATCGCTGATGTCGATAGTTTTATTTGATTTAGCTACAATAGTGAAGGTGCCATCGCTGGCCGATGTGGCAAATGAGTTTTCACCCTTCACCTTAATTGTTGCCCCTCCAATTGGGGAGCCATCTTTAGAATCCGTTACTTTACCCTTGATGGTTATCTGGGCAAAAACGGCTGCTGTGCTGCATAACAGCACAGCTAGTATTACTGCAATTTTTCTCATAAATGTTGTTTGGTTATCAATAATAAACTGAAAGTATGAAATTAACATACAATTCACAAAAAAAAAGACAAATATTTAATATTAGATGCTGCATAAATATGAATAATTTCTTTATTTATATATGTTACAGCGTAATAAAAAGGAAAAAGTGGCGTAGCAAAGTATCAAAATCTATACTGCATCCGGCAGGTAAAAACATCATCGGCAACATCCGAAGTAAAACCGGCGAGATTTGTTTTTTCATTAAAAACTTTGGCATACCATAGTACCAATTTGAGATTTTCATTTATATAATTTATGTAGCCAAAACCAAGGGTGGTATATTTTATATCGGTAGCGCTTAACACATTGTTGGGTTTACCAATATCCAACGCATTAACTTTGGTATTAGGATCGTAAAAATCAAGTTTAACAGCTATTTGATGATGAACATTGAAAATGTTGTGCAATAGGTAGAAGTATGCACCTTTAAACTCCCTGATGTAAGCGCCATCCCTGCCAGCCAATAACAACGGTGGTGTTTCAGAGCTTACCAATGAAGCAGTTTGGATACCCCAAATATATTCTGCCCTAAATTCTGTGAAGCCTGCTGCAGTTTTAATTTTTAATTGAGCATCGGCTCCGTAATATTTTCTTGGCAAAATTGTTCCTATATTATTGCTGGATGAGTCTACCACAAAGGATTTCCCGGCAACGGCTGTATTAATTTCATAACGGTATTTGTTATTTTGCAACAGTCCACCATTTAACCAGGATGCAGCAGCACTGAAAGTTATCTTTTTATTAAAGGCATAGGGCTTAAGAGCAACTCGTGCAATAAAGTCTTTATGCCTATCATTTTCTACCGGGCTTGTAAGTCCTTGTCCATTAAAAAACCCTGCATCAACTTTTAAATATTTTAACTTATTTGTTTTAACCCTTGAATCAAAAGATAGCATGGCTCCCATGTCTCTTTCCGTTTTCATTAAAATCTGGTTCATCCTGCCACGTTCCGGGCTTTCCCTGTCGCTCGAAGACAAATTGGTTTCGTATCCAAATGGTCTTGCAAACACCCCTGCTGTGAGTGCAAAATTTTTATATTTATTTTCAAAAATTCTACCCCAAAAGTCCCGGATAAAAACGCCCCTTTCAGTTCCGTCAAATTGAAACACTACTTGTACAGAAGGCCCTTTTTGATCATCAAAATGTATAAACTCAAAACGGATTCTTCCTCGCCTCAACATAAATCTATTTCCTGCATTAGGCAAAAAGTCTCCTCCCTCATAGGTTTTGGCACCTTTTGAGCCGGCAACCTGAAATTGCGGCTGCAGATAGCCCCCTATTCTAATATGATTAAACCTGTTGTACATCGACAACATGCCTTTACCCATGTCTTTGGTGGTGTCTACCATATCCATTAAAAACTGTGAATTCCCCGTTTGGAAAAATGCAATAGACAACACCAGTAGTAATAACCTTTTTATCAATTTTAAAATTTTGGCAAGATTATATGAAATTAACATTAACTCAATGTTAAGTTAATATTAACAAATGAAATTGAAGATATAATAAAAGTAATAAAACTAGTTTTGCAAAAAAAAACAATGGGATTCAATTCAATTCTAAAAATATTTTTACCAAAAGACAGAGTTTTCTTTCAACTTTTTGAAAGTGTAGCTGAAGAACTTGTAAAAATGGGCGAAAAGTTAAAGGAAGTTGTAAACGAACCCGATTTTGACAAAAGGGCCCAGTTAATTCAGGAAATTGAGGATATGGAGCATGTGAACGATGATTACACCCATAATATTTTCACAGAATTAGGAAAAAACTTTATCACCCCTTTTGACAGGGAAGACATCCACTACCTGGCATCTGCACTAGATGATATTGCTGATTACATCTATGCATCTGCAAAAAAGATAAATTTTTACAGGGTAAATCCTAATGATATCGGCATAAAAAAAATGGCTGATTTAATAGATAATGGATGCCATCAGGTACATAAAGCAGTAACCGAATTACGCAATATGAAAAATATGCGTAAAATAACCGACGCCCTTGTAGCCATCAACAGTATAGAAAACCAGGCAGACGATGTGTTTGATATGAGTATTGAGCGCTTGTTTGCAACAGAGCCAGATGCAAAAGAAGTGATTAAAAAAAGGGAGATTTATCAGGTGATGGAAATTGTGACGGATAAATGTGAAGATGCTGCAAATGTTATTGAAAGTATAATAGTGAAATACGCTTAACTCCATCCTCTAAGGGGATAAATTTATTTTATGACATTGCTTATCGTTATCATCGTTTTAGCCCTCATTTTCGACTATATAAATGGCTTTCATGACGCTGCCAATTCAATTGCGACCATCGTTTCTACAAAAGTTTTAACACCCTTTCAAGCAGTGGTGTGGGCTGCTTTTTTTAATTTTGTTGCCTACTTTATTTTCAAAGATCATGCTGTGGCCAATACTATCGGAAAAACTGTTCATAGTGATTACATTACCTTGCCGGTAATATTAGCCGGTCTAATTGCGGCCATTTTCTGGAATCTGCTTACATGGTGGTACGGTATCCCTTCTTCGTCTTCTCATACTTTAATTGGAGGTTTTGCAGGTGCCGCTATTTCTCATGCGTTTATTACAAAGGGGGTTACAGCCATCAGCAATATTGTTGAAGTAAAAAAGATTACAGAGATTATTCTATTTATTTTTCTAGCACCTTTAATAGGCATGTTTATTTCTATTTTTATAACCCTGGTTACTATTATGAGAAATACCTGGATTAAAGTAGGAATTATTGTTTTAGTTGGCGTATTTACCTGGTTTTTATTTGCCCATTTTGAACAAACTAAACTGAGTGAAAATCTTGGCAAATATTATAAAGTAGAAAACCTGAAAAAAGAAGCTGCTAAAGATGCTACCAAACTGGTGGCTTATCAAAATGCGGTGGCGAAAGTTGCCGCTGCTGCACCATTACTTTCAAACTATAAAAAACTAGGTGCAACCCAATTGGCAGAGCAAATAAAGGCAGAAAAGGATGCTTCCGTTGATGTTCAGGCTTTGTCAAAAGTGCTCGCTAAATCAGATAACAGCATTATTATTTACGGCATTCTTTCAATGATGTTAATTTTCGTTATTGCATATATTTATTCTGAGCAGGTAAAATCACCCAACGCTTTCCGTACAGCAAAAATGTTTAAGAAGCTTCAGTTACTTTCGTCCGGAGCCTTTAGTATTGGGCATGGTGGCAACGATGCACAAAAAGTAATGGGGATTATTGGTGCTGCTTTTGTTGCTTATAATTCTACTAAATACCCTGATGTAAGTGCTGCGTTAAAAGATCTTAACTGGGTACCGCTTGCTTGTTACACCGCTATTGGCCTTGGTACCATGAGTGGTGGTTGGAAAATTGTAAAAACGATGGGCACCAAAATTACCAAGGTAACCCCATTAGAAGGTGTAGCAGCCGAAACGTCCGGGGCCCTTACCCTTTTTATGACTGAACAAATGGGCATACCTGTTAGTACAACCCATACCATTACAGGATCTATTATTGGCGTTGGCGCTACAAAAAGATTAAGCGCTGTTCGCTGGGGTGTTACAGTAAGCCTTTTGTGGGCATGGATTTTAACCATACCGGTAAGCGCTATACTGGCTGGCATTGTTTACTACATTACTTCTTTATTTATAAAATAAATAAATACCAATTACCTTTCAGAATCATCCTACATTGGGTGATTTTTTATTTTGGTAGATAACTTACTTTAAATTTGCAGCGCTGGTGTTAAATAATGACTACAATTCTTTAGTATATTTTCAAAACAAAGAACTTTTTTTATTATTGAGTCATCATGCCCATACAAATTTTATTGTTCCACTTCAATTAATAAAACTATGAAAAAAATACTTGTTACCGGCGGGTGCGGCTATATTGGAGTGCATACAATAGCTGATTTATTGGTAAATGGATTTGACGTTATATCTGTAGATAACAACTCCAGAAGTAACAGTGATATTCTATTAAATGCGGAAAAAATAACTGGCAAAAAAACATCTAATTATGTAGTTGATTTGTGCGATCTGGAAAGTACCCGAAACATATTTATTAAAAACGAGGGAATAGACGGTATTATTCATTTTGCGGCTTATAAAGCAGTAGGGGAATCGGTTGAAAAACCATTATTGTATTTTGCAAATAATCTTGGCTCTTTAATTAATATATTAAAATGTGCAGAAGAATTTAATGTACCCCATTTTGTATTCTCTTCTTCCTGTACCGTTTATGGCAATCCCGACAGCATACCGGTAACAGAAGAAACGCCGCAAAAACCTGCTGAGTCCCCTTATGGCGCTACTAAACAAATGGGTGAAGTGATCGTAAACGAAACAGTAAAAAGCAATAGTATACAGGCTATTTTATTACGTTATTTTAATCCGGTTGGTGCCCATCCCTCCATTTTGCTGGGTGAAATTCCGTTGGGAAGGCCTGCCAATTTAGTACCAGCCATCACACAAACCGCTATTGGTAAATTGCCTGCAATGATCGTTCATGGCCACGATTACAATACCAAAGATGGAAGTTGTGTTCGTGATTATATCCATGTAAGTGATATTGCCCATGCGCACACATTGGCTTTAAATTATTTAATTGACCAAAAGAATAAAACGCAAACGGAAATTTTTAACCTTGGTACCGGCGATGGATACACCGTACTGGAAGTAATTGCAGCTTTTGAAAAAGTGAGCGGCATAAAATTAAATTATTCACTTGGCCCAAGGCGGGCGGGCGATGTAGTAGCAATATATGCCAACAATAACAAGGCTACTACCGAGCTGGGATGGATACCAAAATATACCCTCGAAGATATGATGGCCACTGCCTGGCAGTGGGAACTAAAACTTAAAAATGAACAACAGGTAAACGGGTAAAAAAAGTAACTGATATTTTTACTGCATCCCTTATCTTGTGTTTATATTCATCAATGATAAAAAGAAAAAAATTACATGTTAAAAGCAATAGAAGTAACGGGCAATAAAGATACCCGTAGCGGCTTTGGTGATGGTATTTTAGAAGCAGCAAGAACCAACGAAAATATTGTAGCACTTACTGCCGATTTATTGGGTTCTTTAAAATTAAATGCTTTTGTAAAAGAATTTCCGGAGCGATTTATACAATGTGGTATTGCGGAAGCCAATATGATCGGCATCGCTGCAGGGCTTACTATCGGCGGAAAAATTCCTTATACCACCACATTCGCTAATTTTTCTACAGGACGTGTGTACGATCAAATTCGCCAATCGGTTGCCTATAGCAATAAGAATGTAAAAATATGTGCCAGCCATGCCGGCCTTACCCTTGGTGAAGATGGCGCCACTCACCAGATTTTAGAAGATATTGGCCTCATGAAAATGCTCCCCGGCATGACGGTAATTGTGCCATGCGATTACAATCAAACAAAAGCCGCTACCATTGCAATTGCAGCATATGAAGGTCCGGTTTACTTGCGCTTTGGGCGCCCGGTATGGCCAATTTTTACCAATGTAGCCGATTTTGTAATTGGTAAAGCCCATAAGCTTTCAGATGGTAAAGATGTTAGCATTTTTACCTGTGGCCATTTGGTGTGGAAGGCCATTGAAGCTGGCAGAATTCTGGAAGAAAAAGGTATTAGCGTTGAAGTAATAAATATCCATACCATTAAGCCATTGGATACTGAGGCTATATTGGCCTCTATTGCAAAAACCAAGTGTGCAGTTACCTGCGAAGAGCACAATATTATTGGAGGATTAGGTGACAGCATTGCACAGGTGGCAGCAAAACATCTTCCCATACCAATTGAATATATTGGCACCAATGACACTTTTGGCGAAAGTGGCAAACCGACAGAATTGTTAACTAAATATGGGTTGGATACACCCAATATTGTAATAGCTGCGGAGAAAGTATTGGGAAGAAAAAATGGATAATTTTAAAATTAAAAATTATGTCTTATTCTACCGAACAACTACTTGCCTTGCCTGATTAAGAAAAAAGGGTATTGGCAAAAAACTTTGGAGCATTTGATGGGGAAATATTACTCGTGCAAAAGAAGATCATTAATGGATGAAAGCCCTTGATAAAAGATGGGAATATTTTGAATCGGGGAAAATGAAGCTGTATTCAAAAAAAGAATTCTGGGATTCTTTACCCGATCAAAAAAAGAATTAAATAAAGAATTAAACTTTTACTTAAAAAGCCAATCTAACGATTGGTTTTTATATTTTTATACCTGTTTAAAATCTATGGCGCAACAACATTTAGACGACAAAGAACTCTTATTTCTTTTTAAAAATGTAGAAACAAAAGAAAAAGGCTTTACCGGTATCATCAAAAAATACCAGGAAAAATTGTATTGGCATATTCGCCGGATGGTGGTAGTGCATGAAGACGCTGATGATGTATTGCAGAACATGTTTATAAAGGTTTGGAATGCATTGGACAATTTCCGGGAAGACAGCCAGCTGTATACCTGGATGTACCGGATTGCTACCAACGAAAGCCTCACTTTTTTGGAACAACAAAAAAGAAGAAGTACAGTATCGCTGGGTGATGTAGAAAATGGTTTGAGTAATAAGCTGAAGGCAGAAAAAAATTTTGATGGTCAAAAGGCAGAATGGAAATTACAACTGGCAATGCAGGAACTGCCTGAAAAGCAACGGGTGGTATTTAACCTGCGCTACTACGATGAAATGCCCTATCAGGAAATGAGCATTGTGCTCGAAACCAGCGAAGGCGCATTAAAAGCAAGCTACCATCATGCAGTTAAAAAAATTGAAAATTATATATTGAATAATTAAACCAGCGGCCATAAAGAGTGTCTGAATAAGTGTAATGGAAATGAATGATAACATACAAGATGAATTACAAGCTCTAAGCCCAATACTTGCGGGCATAAAAGATATTAATGTATTTACAACACCTGCAGGTTATTT
>JANYCA010000066.1 GCA_025360525.1 Chitinophagaceae bacterium
CGGCTGACTTACCATTATCAAATTCTTTGAGAATGCCTGCAATCTGGGCAGGACTGAATGTGCTTTTTTTCATCTTTTACGTTTTTTAAAGTTAACAATTCTGTCTACTTGTAAAACGTACTATTTTTGGGGGAGCTTACAGGTTTACCTTTGAAATGGCGTAATGAATTATATCCGATTCTTTTTAATAGAAGACTTTTACCTGAAGTTGGAATACCATGAATTAAATAAGATTTGCCTGATTCTATAATTGCTATAGAGTCATCAATATTTTCTTCTTGACGTTTTCTCGTATTATCCTCATAATCTGTGTATGCCTTTTTTTCAGCGTCTAATTTTTTTAATGTAGTTCTTACATTTATATAAATATCATTAATGTCTTTTATGCTAAGGCCATTATATAAATCTGTTGACCCATTAAATTTAACAAGAGATTGTTGTTGACTTTCCAAATATTTATTTACTGTGACTGAAAGACTCGATAAAAAAATATTTGGTATTTTATCAAATATTTGTTGTGCTAACATTTGATAGTTCCAATTTTGAATATTTACAGATTGAGAAGGATGAAAATTTTCGCTTAATACTTGTTTTGCATTATATGTAATGCTACCATTTACGACAACTAAAACTGAATTACTATATATTTTTTTTCCATTATCAGTTAAAAAAGGGTATTTGAAGCAAAGGTCAATTTGTCTTTGAATCTCACCAGAAGTTTCAAAATCTTTTACATCTGCATCCTTATTTTTAACTACTACAGAAGTGTATTTTAAAATATTTAGCTTATCATCATATTCAGAATAAACTAAGTCTCTTCCATATTCATTTGCTCCATGAGTAATTAATACATCTTTATATCCCATTTTGATAAATAAATGTTGCAGATAAGGAAATAAAAATGGTTCTCTTTCTTTCGTTTGTATATAACGCAATTTTTCTTTAACCTCACTTAATTTATAATCCATAGCTTAATTTTTAACTTATTTTAATTAGTTTAAGAATTACACTTTGTTTAACCTAATTCAGTTTTAGATTAATATCATTTATTCAACGCCTCTCTTAAAACCTGTTGCAGTAATTTTTCATTTTGTATTGCACTTTGTTTTATGCTTTCTTCTAATTCGTCACAGTATTGCATTAGCGCATCCAATTTTATTACAATCTTATGTTGCTCATTTATAGGAGGTAAAGGAATTCGCATATTTTGTGCTTGTGTAACGGAAATATTATCCTGCCCTGCAACACCTTTTGTATCAATTGAGTTAATCTCAGACATTTCATTTAAATACCAGAAAATAAAAAGATTCATTGACTTAAAAATTAGTCTAATTAAAACTGCTGCCTGATTAAAATTACATTCTGGCAAATCATCTGGAATAATAGCAATCTTCCCCAAAGGAGGGCCAACAATATTCATTAATACGTCACCAGGATATGACCTGCATCTTTTCAATTGACCATTATGAATCTCTTCTTTTATGTATTGAGGCTTATGAAAAAAATCGATTTTCTGATTTCTTAGGTTATACATTTTTAAATAAGGAATTCCAGTTTCAACAAAAGCAGATTGAGAAGGTGTGCTGCCACTTGTTATATATGCTATTTCCCCTAATCTACACCATACCCAATTTTGAGGTATTTGAAAAGGAATATCTACAGACTTAATTATGGGAATCTCTTTCCCTTCCTTTAAAATCTTTACTCTTATCAGTTGTTCCTTTTCTGCTTTTATTTTTTTTAGCAATTCACTTGCAGGCTCATCTTTTTTATTTTGGTTAACCAATTTGCCTTGCACGGCATCTTGCAATAATTGTTGACGGAGTTTTTTTATTAAAGAGAGTTGGTGGGTAAGTTCGGTAGATAGTAAATCACTTTTAGTTTCCAAATCCTTGTACATTTCTACAAGCTCAAATTGCTCTTTTATTGTTGGCAATGGTATTTCAATCTGAGCAATTTCCTTCATTGGCAATGTAACATTTGCCATGCCTTTCATCCGTGCTACCAATTCATTTTCTTTATTTAAATGAAGAAAACGATAAAGGTATTCGGCACTTAGTTTCTTTTTTTCTTTGGGAATTACTGCACAAAGAATAGAACCCAATGCAAATTTGCCTTGTTGAAAATGTATCCTTTTTATGCTTGCATGGCCGTGGCCGGTTCCTGAAACTAATGGAATTATTACCGCCTCATCATCAAACTGAAATTCGTTGTGGCTCTTTCTTTCTTCACTGGTTACAACCATTGGGTATTCCCCTGGAATAGCCTTTAGTATTCCTGTACTTCCTTTTTCAATAATACAAACTTCACCCAACTTTACATTTTTCCAACTCATTTCACCGCTTGTTTTAATTGCTCCAACAACCCATTACTCTTCTCAAAAGAAGCATGTAACATTTCCATTAATTCCGCACTATTATGTTCCTGTTCTTCTTCCTTTTTGGTTGGGTTTTTTATATCCAAATCGTAGCCTCTTTCTATAATGGTGTTGATATTTACTTTCCAGGCTATATCACTTTCCTTCCTTTTGGTCCACCATTTTTTTATCGGGTCAAACTCTTTGGCTTGTATGGGTCTTGTTTTGTTATAGGCTTTGTAGCCTTCGGGCATGCGGTGTTCGTAGTACCAAACGTCTTTGGTAGCGTAGGGACTTGTGGGACTGTTGGGACTCTTTGGCTTATCAAAGAACAGGAGATTTGTGGCTACCGTTGCATAAGGCTGAAAAACACTGTTAGGCAATCTTATTATGGTATGCAGGTTGCAATCCCGTAACAATTTTTCTCTTACCCGTTGCTTTACACCATCGCCGGTTAGGCTGCCATCGGGCAATACAATGCCTGCCCGGCCACCTTGCTTTAACAGGTGTATTATTAAAATCAAAAACAAGTCGGCACTTTCTTTGGTACGGTAGGTTTGGGGGAAATTGCTTTCGTTGCCATTGGCAACAATGCCACCAAATGGCGGGTTGGCCTCAATAATATCTACCCTGTCTTTTTCGGTATAGGCACTTAATGGTTTATCTAAAGAATCCCTAAAAGTAATATTGGGCACTTCAATATCATGCAATATCAAATTTGTAATTGATAGCAAATAAGGCAATGGCTTATACTCCCAGCCAGCAACATTTTGTTCTATACTTTTTCTGTCAGCTACATTCGTAGCTTTCTTTTTCAGGTATTCAACAACAGCCGTAACAAAACCACCGGTTCCATTGGCAGGGTCCAGCATTTTTTCGCCCAACTGTGGGTCAAGCATTTCGGTAATAAAGCCCGTTAAAGCCCGGGGAGAATAAAACTCACCGCTTTTGCCGGCGCTTTGCAGTTCCTTTAAAATGGTTTCGTACAACTCGCCAAAAGCATGGCGGTCTTTGGCAATATTAAAATCAATTTCATTCAGCTTGTTCAACACCTTGCGGATGTTGATGCCGCTTTTCATGTAGTTGTTATTGCCTTCAAATACCTCCCTTACAATTACTGCCCGTTGGTTGCCGGTGCTTAAATCGAGGTTGCGTAATGCAGGAAACAATTGCCTGTCCACAAATTCCAACAATTCATCGCCCGTCATGCCTTCATCATCGCCAGCCCAATTCCCATTTTCTTTTACCCAATGAAATTTGTCGGGAATGGGAGATTTGTATGTATCATCCAGTAATTCCAGTTCTTTGTCTTTATCCGAAAATATTTTTAAAAAAAGCATCCAGCCCAATTGCTCAATGCGCTGTGCATCGCCATTGAGGCCTGTGTCTTGCCACATGATGTTTTGTATGCTTTTTATTATGCCTGGTATATTGCTCATTGGTTGGTTTTGTTGTATTTTTCTTTCTTGGGACTTTTGAGACTTGTGTGACTTTCTGCGCCGAGTCACCGGTGTCGCATAAAGTCCCAAAAACGGTTAAGTATTTTTGCTATTTCTAAGATTTAACCTGGCTTTTGTCATTCGCTCTCTTAAACCACCTTCATTTATAAATGCTTTTTCTAATGATTTTATTTGCTGATTTAGCAAATAACTCACTATAGAAATTAAGCAAATCATTGAGTTGGCACAAATTTCAGGTTGTTCGTGTTCAATTGCTTTTTGGTAAGTTTCATAAATAGCATTAGGTGTTTTATTAATTTCCCTGAATCTGGTTGTTAACTTATGTTCCTTGTCCCAAATGGGTAGTTTGTTCGTTCTTAAAAAATCCTGGTAATCAATTTTTAGTTCTTCTAAAGATGCCCTGGCAACATTGGTTAATTTAATTTCCATTTCTTTTGAAGTACCAGACGCCATGCTGGCTTCTACAATATTTTGTTTGCCACTTCGGGCAGCTTGCACCATTTGATCAATGGTGCGGTCGTATTTTTGAAAGAATCGTTTGGTAAAGTAAATAGTTCCATCATAAATGATTTCAGACTTCTGATAAGTTATCAGATTCTTATAACCACCGTGTAATGGAATAAAGCCTTTGTTATTATTATTTTCTTCTTTCATTTTTTTGGGACTTTAGTGACTTGTAGGACAATAATATCTACAAAACTTACCTGACTGTTATTTATTTATGCTGTTTTATACAACTCGATTTCTAATTCTTTTACGGCTTGCAGATATTTTGCTTTGCTGCCAAACTCGTTGATGATTTCAAGCGGTGAACCAAATGCATCAAACGGATTTACTCGTAATACTTCAATGCTTTCAATATTAGCAATGCCTTCATCAGCATATTTGTCTAACAATGCTTCCAATACTTTTTTGGCCTGGTCGCCATACTTTGTAAAGTAGTTCCGCTTCTTTACATTGTTGGCCCTTTCTTTCCGTGTTAACGGTGGCTGGTCAAATGCTACGTGACAAATTAAATCGAACAAATCTACCTGCTTATCTACTGCTTCATACAAGGCTTCTACCATTACGCCTTGTTCTTGTAATTCGGCAATAATGGCTTCTTTGCGGTCGGTGGTATTCCATTTATTTAAAAAGTCATCCAGCGAAGCAAAGTTTTCTTTGATGATTTTTTTTGTGTGGTCTTTTAAACTGGTGGTGATTGGTTTTCCGTGGTGGTCAAAATACATTTCACGACTCACCAAAATAGAAACGTCTACACCGTTTACATATACCTTTTCTCTTTTGGCATCAGCTTCTCTTGCAAACCAATTACCTCCCAATGTTGTACCATCAGGATAGCGAATTATTGCCTTTTCAAATTTGATTTCTTCTCCTGTAACTTCATCCAAAACGGTAACGGTGTTTTCTTCTTCTTCAATTACTATCAATGATAAATCTTCGTCTTGCGTAACTGGCTTTACCCGAATTGGGTCGCCATCAAAATCTTTGTCGGCAAACAAATCCGTTGCATTTCTAAAATCAAGAATCGTAAAATAGAGTTTACCGTATTCTTCATTTATACGGGTTCCTCTACCAATAATTTGTTTGAACTTGGTCATTGAATTGATGTTGGCATCCAACACAATTACTTTACAGGTTTGTGCATCAACGCCTGTGGTCATTAGTTCAGAAGTGGTTGCAATAACAGGATATTTCTCCTCTGGATTGATGAAGTTGTCTAATTCTCTTTTGCCTTCGTCATTGTCGCCTGTAATCTGAATAATGTATTTATAATTCTCCGCCACCAGGTCCGCATTTTGCCTTGCTAATGCAGTCCTCATACGTTCAGCGTGGTCAATGTCCACACAAAACACAATCGTTTTTGCAAAGCGGTCGTAACCTTTTAAAAACTCGGTTAGTTTTTTGGCAACCAATTCTGTTCGTTCTTCAATAACTAAACTGCGGTCAAAGTCCTTGCGATTATACACACGGTCTTCAACTTCATTTCCGTCTTTATCGTTTTTGCCTTTGTCGGGTCGCCAACCTTCGGCATCTACATTCAAACCAATTCTTACCACCCGGTAAGGAGCAAGGAAACCATCGTCAATGCCTTGTTTCAGGGAATAAGTATAAACAGGGTCACCAAAATATTCAGTGTTGCTGGTTTCTTTGGTTTCCTTTGGTGTAGCTGTTAAACCAATATGCGTAGCATTTTTAAAGTAAGATAAAATCTCTCTCCAACTGCTATCTTCTTTGGCACTTCCTCTGTGGCACTCGTCAATTACAATCAGGTCAAAAAAGCCGGGAGAAAATTGTTTGTACACATTTGCATCTTCGTCAGTGCCCGATAAACCCTGATACAAAGCCAAATAAATTTCATAACTCTTATCAATTTGCCGGTGTTTTACCACCGTCATTTTATCTTTAAAATGTTTAAAATCGCCTCTTCGGGTTTGGTCAATCAAAGCGTTACGGTCAGCCAAAAACAGAATACGTTTTTTAGCTCCACTTTTCCAAAGGCGGTGAATAATTTGAAATGCTGTGTAGGTTTTTCCAGTGCCGGTTGCCATTACTAATATAATACGGTTCTGTCCGTTGGCAATGGCTTCAACAGTTCTGTTTACAGCTATTTGTTGGTAGTATCTGGGTTTACGGTTGGTACCATCAAAGTAATAATCCTGCGAAGCAATTTTTTCTGCGGTTGGCGTTGTGATGCCTTTATACTTTTTATATTTCTCCCAAAGTTGTTCCGGAGTAGGGAAGTCGTCTAAACCAATTTCAGTTTCAATGTTTCCGTCTGTTGCGGTGCGGTCGTGAAATAAAAAACCGTCGCCGTTGCTACTAAAAACACAAGGAATATCGAGTATTTGAGCATAGTCCAAAGCCTGTTGAATACCAGCTCTAACAGAATGTTTGTTGTCTTTTGCCTCAATGATTGCGATAGGTATGTTGGGCTTGTAATACAGAATGTAGTCAGCCCGTTTTTTGTTTCCTCTTGCAGTTAGTTTACCTCTTACATATATTTTACCATCTGTAAACGAAACTTCCTCCAACAGCTGTGTCAGTGTATTCCAACCCGATTTATTAACCGCAGGAGTAATAAACTTTGTGCAAATATCTCTTTCCGATAAACTCTTTTTATCCATTATTTTCTAGTCAAAATATAGTTTAGCAAAATACTAATTATTGTAAGGGTAAAATAAAATGTGCCACTTGTGGTGCCTTTGTCCTTAACTAATCCGGATGTTTACAAACCATGTTGGTTGTATTGCTAAATGTAAGTGTAAAAGATTAATAAACAATAAGATAAGTGAGTTATTACCCCATCAATGAGTAACTGGTCGGTTTGGCTCCGTAGGCGGTAATTTTTAACTTATTGCTATGCGATTTTTAATGGCTTTAGCTACATGCTTTTAAAATCTACTCCTGTACGCTGTCCACACTAGCTGCAAACTTAAAATACACTCATAATCAGGGATGCTAAAAGTGGGCAGGTAAAATATATTATCTTACCAAAAAAATAAACCATGCCATCTTTTAAACCACTTGTTACCTGCTTTTTATTATTATCAGCCTGTTCTTGCTTTGCACAGGCTGTAAGCCAACCGGATACCGCAAAACTGAATGGTAAAGAAAATACAAGGATTGAGATTGAAGCCGAATACCCAGGAGGCGTTGCGGCCTGGAAAAAATTTCTGGAGAAAAATCTTGACCCTGGCGTAACAGCCAAAAACAATGCGCCCGTCGGAAAATATTCACCTATTGCAGTTTTTATAGTAGATAAAGACGGTTCATTAAGTGACGTAAAAGCGCTCACCAAATTTGGTTATGGAATTGAGGATGAAATGCTACGGGTTATAACCAAATCGGGCAAATGGGCACCGGCATCGCAAGACGGGAAGCCGGTAAGAGCCTACCGCAAACAGCCACTAACCTTTTTGGTATCAAGCGCCGATTTCACCATCACCAGTCCTCAACCTTACACATTGTTTACCAATATGGATAACGAAATAACTGTTACAGCCCGTAAGATAAAGCCTGCTGATATAAACATCAATGTGCCGGGTGGTAAAGCAATTGCTTTGGGAGAAGGGAAATTTATCGTTAAAACAAATAAACCAGGCTGGGTAATAATAGAAATTGTAAACAGTAAAAAAGACGACAAATTAATTGGTGAAGCCAGTTTTGAAGTGAAGGTGAAGTAAACCCCAATAACTGTTTTTGGCCAGATATTTTTTTGCCTTTATTGGTCATGTGTATTTAAAAACTATTTGCTAAACCAAACGCCCCGGTTGTGTCTTTTCGACCAACCGGCAAAGCGTTGTAATCTAATACTGTAATTACTTACTGATAATTTACAAATTATTGTGGCAGCTTTCACCAAACTTGTTTTTCAATGCTATGGGTAATTTCAACATGCTTAGTCGTTGCTAAAACCGTTTTACCCGGTAGCTTCGAATGTTGGTCAAAAGACCAACATTGGCGCTTGATTAGTAGGTTACCTATTTTAAACGCTTACCAACAACGGCGAAAAACAACTCACTTGTTTTTACCGATGCTTTTGATCAAGCTCCCAACTGGTATGCCGTACAAGTGAGTGACACAACGATGCTGCCATGTAAAGCAACTGCCGGCTAACCAAAATTATTTCACAAACATTTACGCAACCAAAGGCCAGCTGTTTTGTTTTGTATCTTTACACCCTTAGAAAGTACAAATGGCGAAACAAAAAAAGACCCTCCCGGAAGATATTATTCACAACGATTTTATTGAAGTGTTTGGTGCAAGGGAACATAATCTCAAGAATATAGACATTAAGATCCCCAAGAACCAGCTGGTGGTGTTTACCGGGGTGAGTGGCAGCGGCAAATCGAGCCTGGCTTTTGATACCATTTACAACGAAGGACAGCGGCGCTACATGGAAAGTTTTAGCGCCTATGCACGACAGTTTATGGGAGATATGGAACGCCCGGATGTGGACAAAATTACCGGCCTTAGTCCGGTTATTTCCATTGAGCAAAAAACCACCAACAAAAACCCCAGAAGCACCGTGGGCACGGTTACAGAGATCTATGATTTTATGCGGTTGTTGTTTGCAAGGGCTAGCGATGCCTACAGCTACAACACCGGTAAAAAAATGGTAAAGTTTAGCGAAGAAGAAATTGTGCAGGATATTGTTGGCAAATTCAAAGATAAAAAAATTAGCCTGCTTGCACCGTTAATCCGTGGCCGCAAAGGGCACTACCGGGAGCTGTTTGAAGACATCAGAAAAAAGGGATACCTGAAAGTGAGGGTTGATGGTGAGGTAAAAGACCTTACACCCAAGATGCAGTTAGACAGGTACAAAATTCATAACATAGAGGTAGTAGTAGACAGGCTGGCGGTTACAGATGATATGAAACTGAGGTTGAGCCAAAGTGTGCAAAAAACATTGGAAGTAGGAAAGGGATTGATGTTTGTTGCCCCCCTGCCCCCCGAAGGGGGGTTCTCAGACTCTAAGAATTTAAAGGGGCTTTCTGATAAGCAAAGAGTGGCATCTCAAAAAAATAAAGTACTCTTCGAATCAACGGAGACTAAGGTTCCCCCTTTGGGGGCGGAGGGGGCTTCCCCTTTGGGGGGCAGCGGGGCTTTATACAGCAAGCAACTAATGTGCATAGATACTGGCATCAGTTATGAAGAACCTTCGCCGAATGCATTTTCTTTCAATAGTCCTTATGGCGCCTGCCCGGTATGTAAGGGAATGGGCAATGTGTACAGCATTGATATGGACACGGTGGCTCCCGATAAAACAAAAAGTGTTAAAGAAGGTGGTATTGTTCCGCTGGGTGAAGAAAGAAATGCCAGTGTATTTCAACAGGTGATATTGTTTGCAAAAAAGAACAAAATAAATTTAGATAAACCATTAAAAGATTTGCCGCCGGCACAACTTGATTTGCTGTTATATGGCGATCAGCAAATAAGCGCCGGCTTAGAAATGGACCTGAACGACGATACTATTCCCATGGATTTTACCGGCAGTTACGAAGGCATTATCCCCATGCTTAAAAGATGGTTTATTTCACCCCAAAGCACAGAAGTTTTAAAGGAGTGGGTAGAGAAATTTATGGTGTTGAAAACCTGTGAATCCTGCAAAGGAACCCGGCTTAAAAAAGAGAGCCTTTGGTTTAAAGTGGCGGAACACAATATTGCAGAGCTGAGTGATATGAACCTCGATAAACTGGCCGTTTGGTTCGTGGGAATTGAACAAAGAATCAGCAGTAAACAAAACGCAATTGCCAAAGATGTGTTGAAAGAAATAAGGGAGCGATTGCAGTTTTTGCTGGATGTGGGATTAACCTACCTTACCGTCAACAGGTCGTCTAAAACCCTTAGTGGTGGCGAGTCGCAACGGATAAGGCTGGCTACCCAAATTGGATCTCAACTGCAGGGCATCACTTATATTTTAGATGAACCCAGTATTGGTTTGCACCAGCGGGATAACCAGCGGCTGATTGGAGCCCTTAAAAATTTACGGGATATTGGCAACAGCGTGTTAGTGGTGGAACATGATAAAGATATTATGCTGGCTAGTGATTATTTGGTAGATATTGGCCCCAAAGCAGGCAAACATGGCGGCGAAATTGTGGCCATGGGCACACCGGAGGAAGTGCTGGCTTCCAACTCTGATACAGCACAATATTTAAGTGGTGTTAAAAAGATAGAAATACCCAAAGAAAGAAGAAAAGGAAACGGCAAGTCTATCGACGTGGCGGGTGCAAAAGGAAACAATTTAAAGAACGTATCGGTTAAATTTCCGTTAGGGAAACTGATTGTGGTTACCGGTGTAAGTGGCAGCGGAAAATCAACCCTCGTAAATGAAACATTATACCCGTTGCTCAGCAAATTTTGCTACAACTCCAAAGCCAATGCGCTGGAATATAAAAGCATTAAAGGATTGGAATTAATTGATAAAGTAATTGAAATAGACCAGAGTCCAATCGGGCGTACACCAAGGAGTAACCCTGCTACCTACTGTGGATTTTTTACTGATATCAGAACCTTGTATGCAATGGTGCCTGAAGCAAAAATTCGTGGGTACACCGCAGGTCGTTTTTCCTTTAATGTAAAAAGCGGACGCTGCGAAGTTTGTGAAGGTGGCGGCATGCGGGTGATTGAAATGAATTTTCTTCCGGATGTATATGTGCATTGCGAAAAATGCAACGGCAAACGCTACAACAGGGAAACGCTGGAAATTCGCTACAAAGGAAAATCCATCAGTGATGTACTGGATATGACGGTGGATGAAGCCGTAGAATTTTTTCAGGCAGTGCCATACATCTATCGAAAAATAAAAGTGTTGAAAGAAGTGGGGCTTGGCTACATAACTCTTGGGCAAAGCGCTGTAACCCTCAGCGGTGGCGAGGCACAGCGGGTAAAGCTATCAACCGAACTGGGTAAAAAAGATACCGGCAAAACATTTTATATTTTAGATGAACCTACTACAGGTTTGCATTTTCAGGACATACAGCACCTGCTGGAAGTAATAAATAAACTGGTAGACAGGGGCAATTCTGTTTTGGTAATTGAACACAATATGGATGTAATAAAAGTAGCCGATCATGTAATTGATATCGGCCCCGAAGGTGGAGATGGTGGTGGTTTGGTTTTGTACGAAGGCGTACCGGAAGGATTGGTAAAAGTGAAAGAAAGCTTTACCGGGATATTTTTAAAAGCTGAATTAAATTAACTGGTTTAATCATTTAGTTTGTGCCCCTGTTGGTCTTCCTCTTTTGATTATGAAAGAACAAAGCTATCCCGGTAGGCCGCTGTTGTGTCTTTTGACCAACAGCCGAAGCCGGCTTTTAAAAGATGGCAGTATTTATGAGGGAGTTTTTTTAGAGCTAAGTGTAAGTTGGACATACCCTCTGCCGTTGGTCAAAAGATCCAACGGCGGCTCACGGGGTATGTAGGGGATTGTGCCCCTGTTGGTCTTCCTCTTTTGATTATGAAAGAACAAAGCTATCCCGGTAGGCCGCTGCTGTGTCTTTTGACCAACAGCCAAAGCCAGGCTTTTAAAAGATGGCAGTATTTATGAGGAAGTTTTTTTAGAGCTAAGTGTAAGTTGGACATACCCTCTGCCGTTGGTCAAAAGACCCAACGGCGGCTCACGGGGTATGTAGGGGATTGTGGGGGAAGACCACCAAGTGCAAAAAGTAAGCAGAGACTAACTTAATAGAATAAAAGCTTTGCGAACAAAATACCTAATCCTAAAATTTAATTAATAGAAAACCCGGCTTCTAACGGGATTATCTCTGCATCTTTGCCCACCAATTAAAAAGATGCAAACATCACTGTACAAAGACGCTAAAAAAACATTAAAGCTATCGCTCCCCATTATTTTTGGAGAGCTGGCACAAATGGCGCTGCACATAATAGACACTGCGATGGCAGGCGCTTTGGGCTACAAGCAACTGGCCGCTGCGGCACTGGTACTGGGTGCATTAACCATTCCTTTTGTAATTGGTATCGGCATGACTATTTCGGTGTCACAACTGGTATCCATGCATCACGGACGGCAGGATGAAGAGCAGGTGTCGCATTATTTTTACAATGGCTTTTGGGTTTGCGCTATTACCGCCGCCTGCATATCCATCACGCTGGTATTGGGTAAAAATATTTTATTTCATTTAGGTCAGGATGCAGAAGTTGCACAGCTGGCCGTACCCTTTATGGAATTAATGGGCTGGAGTGTAATACCCATGTTGCTTTTTATGGCGCTTAAGCAATTTACAGATGGTTTGCAACTCACCAAAACCGCCATGCTAATTTCAATATTGGCCATGCCGCTCAACATATTCATTAACTGGTTATTGATTTTTGGTAATTGGGGCTTTCCCCGGCTGGAGCTTGTGGGCGCAGGCTGGGGAACACTTATCACCCGATCGTTAATGTTTCTTTCATTGGGTGCTGTTATACTGTGGCACCCGGTGTTTATGCCTTACGTAAACATCCGAAAAAGCCAGTGGGTATTGCGGGTAAAAACTATTAAAGCCTTGTTGCACATCGGCATACCCAGTGGCTTGCAGGTAGGCATGGAAGCCGGCGCCTTTGCAATTTCCGGTTTAATGATAGGCACCATCGGAGCAGTAGAACAGGCAGCACACCAAATAGCTTTGAGCCTGGCTTCCTTAACCTTTATGGTATCAATGGGGCTGGCACAGGGCAGCTCCATCCGGGTGAGCAATGCTTATGGCGCCAAAAATTCGCAGCTTAAATTAATCATCGGAAAAAGCACCCTCATAACTGCACTGCTGTACGGAATTATATGCGCCATAGCATTCATTATTTTCAACCATACCTTACCATTATTTTTTAATGACGATAAAAACGTGGTAGATATGGCAGCGCTGTTTTTATTGTTTGCCGCTGTATTCCAAATTTCAGATGCAACACAAGCCATCAGCGCAGGTTTGTTGCGGGGAATAAAAGATGTAAAAATCCCTACCCTTTTAATTGGAATTGCGTACTGGGTGATTGGTATTCCGGTGGGTTACCTGCTGGCATTTCCTGGGCGGTTAGGTGCCGTTGGCATCTGGATTGGATTTATTGCCGGTCTCTCCTGTTCCAGTGTATTTTTATCCATTCGCTTTTTAAGGATGGCTAAAAAAGTTTAACCCGGGTGCATTTCAAATTAGCTACGCAGTATGGCTGCAAAAAAGCCCATATACCCCGAATGATTGACCTCACCCCCAACCCCTCTCCGAAGTAGAGGGGAGCCTGACTCTAAAAATTAGGCAACTCATTTTTATTGACTACCAGTAGGTTAGCAATGGTGTATATATAATTGTCCAAATATCAGGCTTTTTGAGGGCGGTTAGTATACTCCCTTGGCGGACGCTCAGTTTGATGTCGTAATAACCTGCGATAATTATTTATACACTTTTTTCAAATGGGCGACAGCAAGATAGAAGGGCTATGAATTTTTTAGGTCAAGCTACCCTCTCCTTTGGAGAGGGGTTGGGGGTGAGGTCAAACGCAATACCAGGCTTTTCGAGGGCGGTGAGGACACTGCCGTCGGCAGACGAAACTTTAACCTCAATTTTTTTTATGAAGCCCTGTCCGACTGGCGTTAGCCTGGCGGACTTGATTTTTCTTGTTACTTCTTTATATTAAGACAAAGAAATAAATAGGGACTATCAAAACTCAGTAAAGTTTTGCAGTACAAATTAGTTATCCTGATCTTTTAATACCCAACCAGCCTCGGATAATTGTATTTTTGCGCCCACGGCAAATTAAGCACACCCTACAATTATGCATCACCCTGAAATACGAACTGTAAATGTTACCCGCTATCTCAGTCCCTTAAGGGAAGGCGGCTCAATGCCTGCCATTGCAGAGGCTGATGATGGCTTCTTATACGTACTAAAATTTAGGGGTGCCGGGCAGGGAATAAAAGCATTGATTGCAGAACTGATTGGTGGAGAAATAGCCCGTGCAGTGGGCCTGCGGATGCCCGAAATTGTATTTGCCCAACTCAATGAAACATTTGGCCGCACAGAAGCGGATGAAGAAATACAAGACCTGCTGAAAGCCAGTACAGGCCTTAATCTTGCTTTACATTATCTTTCCGGCTCAGTTACTTTCGATCCGGTGGTCACCACTATTGATGCTACCCTTGCTTCGCAGATAGTGTGGTTAGATTGCCTGCTGATGAATGTTGATCGCACTCCCCGCAATACCAACATGCTGCTTTGGCACAAGGAATTATGGCTGATAGATCATGGCGCCTGTTTGTATTTTCATCACTCCTGGGATAATTGGCAGCAACAGGCCCTCCGTCCTTTTACACTGATAAAAGATCAGGTGTTATTGCCGCTGGCAACTGAGTTGAACGCCGTTGATGCTGGATTTCGCCTGGTACTTACCAATGATATCATTCATTCAATTGTTTCATTAATACCCGATGAATGGCTGGTACTGGATAGTCCGTTTACAACTGCTGAAGAACACCGGCGGGCCTACGAATATTTTTTGATAAACAGAATTGCACAGTCAGCCATATTTTTAAAAGAAGCACAAGATGCCCGAAAATAACCAATTTGAATATGCAGTTATCCGCCTTGTACCAAAGGTTGAGCGGGAAGAGTTTTTGAATGTGGGTGTAGTGTTGTACTGCGTGCGGCAACAATTTTTGCAAATGAAATATAAGCTGGATGTAGACAAATTGCAGTTGTTTTGCAAACAGGCAGATGTGCACGAATTAAAACAATACCTGCATGCATTTAATGAAATATGCCTGGGTGTTCACACAGTGAGCCCCATCAGCCAACTACCTATGGCAAGCCGCTTCCGCTGGCTAACTGCAACCCGTAGCACTATGTTGCAGACATCCAAAGTACATCCGGGACTATGCGCCGATGCTGCTACAATCCTTGACAAAATTTTTACCGAGCAGGTATTGTAAACTAAAGTTTTACATTTCTCTCTTTTTCCTTTTTACTTTTTACATCAGTTATCAAACTACCCAAACCAGCAATATTTCATTGTTATCAATAATCAAATAAAAATCATATAAAGGCATGATATTAAGCAGTTAATAATTCCGGTGTAATGGTAGATTTGTTTTGTAAAAATCGCAATCTTAATCAAAACAAAAAAAATGATACCACAAACAAACGCATATATCTTGGAAAACATTCCCGTAAAAAACGAACTGGAAAACTGGGTGAATCAGGTAGCTTCTTTATGTCAGCCAAAATCTGTACACTGGGTAGATGGCACAAAATCTGAGTATGATGGACTATGCCAGTATTTAGTAAAAAAAGGAACATTTATTGCGCTTAATCCAGAAAAAAGGCCCAATAGTTTTGCCTGCTTCAGCCACCCAAGTGATGTTGCAAGAGTAGAAGATAAAACCTTTATCTGCTCCCGCAGAAAAGAGGATGCCGGACCAACCAATAACTGGATGGAACCGAACAAAATGAAAACAATTTTAAATAAGCACCTGGAAGGTTGTATGGCAGGAAGAACCATGTATGTGATTCCTTTCTGTATGGGTCCTTTAGGTTCTCCGTACTCAAGATATGGTGTAGAAATTACCGACTCAGAATACGTTGTTGTAAATATGAAGATTATGACACGAATGG
>JANYCA010000083.1 GCA_025360525.1 Chitinophagaceae bacterium
TGATTTTCATACCTGCAAAAAATGTATTAATCGGCTTTTTGATGGCCTCGTTTTCAGGTTGTGCCATAGCAGCATTGCACATAAAAACGAATAGAATAAAGGCAGCTATTTTCATTGATTTATTTTTATAGATAAAGATTGTTATTTTTTGATAGGAAATCAAATAATTTTTCAACGGCTGTATTATAGCAAGAAGCCCGTAGCTACTACCGTTCGTGGCACAAGGCTGCATCCGGGATTAAATAAACCAGCATTATCTCAATTTATTTTTGGTAGATAAAGTTCAACACTATTATTTTGCACTCGGAGAGTTGGCAGAGCGGTCGATTGCGGCAGTCTTGAAAACTGTTGACTGTTACAGGTCCTGGGGTTCGAATCCCTAACTCTCCGCCGAATACCATTTCAAACTTTATTAAATCCTTGCAAACTCAATGTTTTCAAGGGTTTTTTATTTTGGGCTTACCCAAATCATTCAAAAATCCTCAAAGAAAATGGTCTAAATCGAGACCTGATTCTTTTAAAACTTCGAGGTCTCGCCAAATCGCTAAAACCCTTTGCCAGTTTGCATTTTGTGGATATTTATTACTTGTTTTTTAGGAGAAAATTTTGTAAATTTATCATATAAAATCGGACAAAAATGAACAATTCAATGTGCCTGTCTTTTCAGGTAAAATCTTCAAAAAAGAACGAGTTTGGCAAAGCTCCCATTTATGCCAGGATTACCATTAATGAAGTAAGAACGGAGTTTTCTCTCAAACGGTTTATTGAACCGGATAAATGGATCAACAAAGCAGGTATTGCAAAGGGTAATACTGAAGATGCAAAAAACCTGAATGCACATATTGCAGCAGTAAGGACAAAACTATTTCAACACTTTAACAGGTTACTCGAAGCAGATCAACACATCACAGCCGAGGCTGTTAAAAATTCCTATTTCGGTATTACTGAAAAAAGTAAAACAATTGTTGAAGTTTTTGAATACCACAATCAGCAGATGAAATCTTTAATTGATAAAGACTATGCACCTGGTACTTATGAAAGATATTGTACTGCATTAAGACATACTAAAGAATTTTTAGAATATAAATACAGGGTTTCAGATTTCCCTGTCAAACAGGTGAACTATGAGTTCATTACAGAGTTTGAGTATTTCTTAAAAGTTGTCCGCAAATGTGCCCACAATACTGCAATCAAATATCTCACAAACTTCAAAAAAATAATGCGTATTTGCCTGGGCAATGGGTGGATTGACAGAGACCCATTTATCAATTATCACTTTCAATTAAAAGAAGTTGAAAGAGAAATCTTAATGGAACACGAATTACAAGCATTGGCAGATAAGGAATTTGCCACCACACGTTTGGACCAGGTAAGGGATATTTTTCTTTTTTGTTGCTTTACCGGCCTTGCTTATAGCGATGTAAAGAAGCTATCAAAGGATCATGTTCTAATTGGAATTGATGGTGAACGATGGATAAAAATTAACCGTACTAAAACAGATACCCGTTCCAGCATTCCCATTCTGCCAATGGCACAAAGTATTTTAGATAAGTATGCTAATCATCCAAAGTGTTGTGCTGATAAAACATTGCTACCGGTAAGCTCTAATCAAAAAATGAATGGATACTTAAAAGAAATAGCAGCCATTGCCGGTATAGAAAAAAATATCACATTTCATATTGCACGCCATTCATTTGCCACAACTGTTACTTTACAAAACGATGTTCCAATAGAAACAGTATCAAAAATGTTAGGTCATAAATCAATTCGTACTACGCAGCATTATGCAAAAGTGTTGGATAAAAAAGTAAGTAACGATATGGCATTGCTGAAAGAAAAATTGTCTGTTTTAAAAGGGAGTGCAAAGGTAAGAGTTGCTTGATAACTAAATCTTTTAGTTATCAAGCAAAACTATTTACAGTACACAGTTTTGCACATTTTATTGTTGATAAATTGCTGCAAATATGCTCAAATTATTAGTTAAATTTGCCTACCTAATTCATTTAAATTCAAAAGACAGGCAAATGGAGATAGAATTAATTACGAAGGCCGACTTTCACACCCTCAAAAGTGAGATAGTTGATGAAATTAAAAGGTTGTTTCAATCGCCATCAGAACAAAAGGAATGGCTTAAAAGTGCGGATGTAATGAATATGTTAGGATGTTCACCAGGCACTTTACAAAACCTGAGAGTAAACGGAGCCTTACCATTTACAAAAATGGGTGGCACAATTTACTACTCAAGAAAGGATGTAATGAAGGTACTGGAAGGTAACAAGCAAAACGCTGCTTAATATCCTCGCCGGGAAAACCAACAAAGTTTGCTTCTGCTCAGAAGCCATCCTTTGAAAACTGAAATCAAACCAACTACGATTGCTGCATGAAACTGAATGAACAATTATTGCTTATCAAAAAGCAACGGACTGAAACATGTATAGTAGGCAAACAGATAAATTACAAATACCAGTGGAGCTTTCCCGGCACGTTGTAACAAACGGCCTGGAAAAATCATTTGCAATCTACCTCTATCTCAAATTCCACTCCAGCGGCAAAATACATAAAGATGCACCGGCCTTTCAGTCCATTAAAAAGGATTTGGGCATCAACACCAACCGCACTTATAAAAAACACTTTCAGAAATTGCTTGATCTTAAATGGATTTGCCTGAGTGAAAACTCCGGGTTATACTATGTCCATAGCTTTGACCGCATCCGGTTAGAACATCAATTTAAGGGCAGGCAAGCCACAACACTTTACTATAAAAATATAAAGAAACTCAAAGCTTTTCTTGTCGGCACAATACTCGGTGCGGCAGTAAATGGCCAGAAATACTTTTGGGAGGTTGTCATAAAGCGTAAGCTCCGGTCCGTAGCGAACAAAAGGGATGCTACCAGTCCTGCCAGGGCTTACGCCGACCGCCCAAAACCTGAGTATTATGGCCTTAGCTTGCCAGAAATTGCCGGTTTATTGGGTTGCAAGAAAACAAGAGCATCACAGCTCAGGCAATTAGCCGCCAAAGCTGGCTTTATCCAAACCCGCCATCGTTTTATGGAGCTTACCCGATTAGCAAAAGCGGATCACAATATCCGTGAACAGCTATACGAACTTTATCCGCAGTACAAGAACAAAATCAGGTTCACCCAGGTAGTTCCGAAAGGTAAAAGAAAAACCAAAGTGGAAGCCACTATCGTTGTCGCCGTTCAGTTGCACGACGAGATTATTCCAAAATTGCAATTTAAGTCCATCAGCAAATTCAACAACCTGGTTGTTGCGCCGCAAATTAAAAAAGCAGTTACCAATCGCATTAACGAAGCGGCCAAAATTGCGGCGTAAGTCCAACACATACATTTCTACCGGCCAAATTTTGAAATCGTTGAAATCGACTGTGCAGATTTTGCACAATTTTTATTTTTGTTTATGAAAATAGTATATGAAATTATTTTTGCGCCGCCGGGGTATCTCTTTCTCTCTTTCTTGTATTGGTTGACTGTATTTTCACCCTATCTCTCCCGACCTCCACAGTGAAATGGGTGTATCCCTGCTATTGCTGCAAATGCAGTAACCCGCCTCCCTTCCTTAACCATCCCTAATTATAAGGTTCACTTTTTTGCATTCACCAAATTGCCTCTCATAAAGACATCTAAAACGGCTGGTTTTGCTTAATTTGCAAAAAGGTTATTCCTAATTCGGAAAACCCTATCAACCAAGACTAAAGCAAGACTAAAGAATGGCAATCAAGAAATCGGAACTATACAGCTCCTTATGGGCAAGCTGCGACGAACTAAGGGGCAGCATGGATGCCAGCCAATACAAAGATTATGTATTGGTGATGTTGTTTGTAAAGTACATCAGCGATCGCTATGCCAATGTGCCCTACGCACCCATCAAAATCCCTCAGGGCTCCACTTTTCAGGATATGGTGCTGCTGAAGGGCAATACCAATATCGGCGACCTCATCAACAAGCAAATCATCGGGCCTATTGCCGAAGCCAATAAGCTGAGTGAAATGCCCGACTTTGCCAACCCCGACAAATTGGGCAGCGGGCCAGACATGGTGAAGAAACTCACCAACCTGATCGCCATTTTTGAAAACCCTGCCCTAGACTTTCGGGGCAACCGTGCCGAAGGCGATGATATTTTGGGCGATGCCTACGAATACCTCATGCGGCATTTTGCCACCGAAAGTGGCAAAAGCAAGGGGCAGTTTTACACACCAGCAGAAGTAAGCCGGGTAATGGCAAAAATCATTGGCATTAATGCAGGCAATACCACTGCCGAAACTTCGGTGTATGATCCCACATGTGGTTCCGGCTCTCTACTGCTAAAAGTGGCAGATGAAGCTGAAAAGCTGGTTTCAGTGTTCGGCCAGGAGAATGACAGCGCCACGGCTGGCCTTGCCCGTATGAACATGATACTCCA
>JANYCA010000134.1 GCA_025360525.1 Chitinophagaceae bacterium
ATTGTTGTTTCAAGATATTGATCGCTGTTCATTTATATTAATTTATTTAAACCGCAAAATCTTAAACAACTTTGACAGCCTGAATTTACTTCTTTGCCTTAATGCAAAGAAGTAACAAGAAAAATCAAGGCTTCATAAACAAGACTAAAAATTTGAATGTTTGTCTAAAATGAAATTAGCTCATGCTTTAAAATATTGCCCCGCAAATGTGCAACTTACGAGCTAAGTGCAAATCCTGTCATTGGTAACATCAATTTCATTTCTTAACGACAATCATTCAAATTTTCTTAACGTCTTTTTTATGAGGCCGGCAAAAAGATTGCGGTTAAAATTTATTAACCTCAAATGCCGGGAAACCATTTTTTTGCATTGCTGCGATATATTTTATCTACCACTTCTTTGGGCAGTTTTAAACCCTTGAATTTTTCTGTAAAATCCGGCACGGTCATTTCTTCATCAGTTACAAAAAATTTCCAGTCGCTTATTCTAACATCGTGTGCATCTTTATTCACTGCCTCAAAATTTGATTTTGGATCTACCCCATGATCCGTGGCATAGATAAGCCTGTCCTGGTATTTGACCATAAAGTCATGTACCTTCTGCCGGTTTTTTACAGATTGAACCTGCAGGTGAGGGATTCTTGCAGCCATATCTACTGCCATATTGGGAAACTGATCGAGGCGTTTGGCCAGTTCATCCACATTCCATTCCAGGCTGCCCAAATGAGCCCCTGCAAACCGGAGATTGGGATGCTTTTTTAACATGTTATCCCTTGCGTTAATCTGGTCTTCGTAAGATGGATTTTCTTTATGCAGGAACTGGTGATACTGTGGATGCTCTGTAAAATATTGTTTGTCGCCTTTAATAGTCATGCTGTCGGTTGCAAGCCATGCATTGCGTGGCTCGCCCAAATGACCCAGAACAGTAATGTTATTTTTTTCAATAAAATTTAAAACCGAATCAAAACTCAGATCATCAATCATCACCCATTTGCCATTGGCATCTTTCAATTCCATACCGATGTTCTTCCATATCTTAACCGCAATGGCGCCGCTGTCGAAAGACTGTTTTAAATAAGCAATGGTTTGAGGAAGCCATTTTTTAGTACCCCAGTTTTTTAAATTGAATGAGGTGGCAAAATGTAACCTGTCCGGGAATATTTTTACCAGCTTTAATGCTACAGCCCGCTGTTCTTCAACCGGCCGCCCGGAATTTACATTTACCGTTAGCAGGCGAAGGTTATCTTTTTTTGCCTGGTTGATAAAGGTAGAATCAACCACATTGATGTGAACGTGGGCATCGTATTTTTCAACGGTATAAAAATCTGCTGCTGTGTAGTATTCAGCTTTGGGTGCCTCTTCCGTTTCAGTTGCAGTCTTTTCTTTAGCTGGTGTGTTGCAATGTTGCAGTAACAAAGATGCTACCAACAAAAAAATGAATTGTATGCTCCGGTTAATTTTCATGACAAGTTTATTTTTATTGAATGAGCGGTGTTTCGCAGCGCTTTTATGTATTTTTAAATGATCGCCGTATCAACAGTATTTTTAAATTTTGATAAATATTTTTTTCCTGTACATCCAGTTTAAAATCAGCCACATTAGCAATAATGTAATGGCCCCGCTAATCAATGGAGCGTAGGGTTCACCCAGCAATCGATCAAAATTTTGCCCCAGGTGAATATAAAGGGACTTGTGAAGCAATGACCTTAATCCACCATCGGCAAACACATAAGCGGCGATAGAATTAGCGCCAATCACCATTAGAAAATAGGACCATTTTCGCTTGCCGGCTATATCTATCACACCATAAAAAAATGCCAGGAAGAGGAAACATATTCCGCCGCTAAAAATTGTCCAGGCTGGTGTCCAGATACGTTTTACAATTGGGTTGATACCTGTTATATGGAACAGTATGCCTGCCACAACGAGGCACAAACCGGCAATGACAAAAAACTTTAATTTTTCTTGTTGAGTTTTTGAGGAGTGCAACATATTGCCTGCCAACAATCCGAGGATCATGGTACCAAGGGTTGGTATAAAACTAAGTGTTGAATAGCCGCCTTCATTATTGGTGAAAGGCGATTTTCGTGGAAATAGATTTAAAAACCATTTGTCAAAGGCCCATGCCAGGTTGGTGTTTTTATTCCAGTGCGCTGCAAAGCCATTCAGGTTATGCTCCCAGTTGGCCGTAACGCCTGCCGATGCATAATCAAATGAACTATCCGGTAAAGGATACATTGCAAAAGCAAGCCAGTATCCTGCCAAAATAACAACGACGGTTATCATTTGGGTGCGCTGGGAACAAAAGCCCAACAGCACTAAAAAAGTGTAACCCAAACCAATCTGACTGAGGGTATCTTCAAACGTAAAATAAGTTTGAGTGGAATCCATCGACCGTAAAAATATTCCCAGAAATATCAATATCAGTGAACGCTTAATGGTATGCAGCATCAGGTTGTTAAAAGACGCTCCTTTACTTTTTCTGCTGGCGATAGAGTAAGGCAGCACTACTCCTACTAAAAAAGTAAAGGAAGGCTGAATCATATCATGTAATGCAAGCCAGGTCCATGGTACATGGCTTTGATGAAAAGATAAAAACTGCCAGAAGCTACTATCCGGCAAAGAAGCTGACACCTGGCTCAAAGACAATACTTCCGCCATCATCAGTAACATTACAAAGCCCCGGTACACATCTACCGATGCTACCCTCTCTACTTTTCGGGATGCAGGCGGTGATATCCCGGGAGAAACAAACTGTGATCTTACGTTGGTTGCATTTTCCATAAATTAACTATCTGCGGTTTTATTTACAAACAATTTAGTTGGCAGGTTTTAACGATACAGCGTATTGGCCATACCTGGTGTGCTGCATGGAATTTTTTTCTCCATGATCGGTATAACTTGCTGTTAAAACCATCACCATTTTTGCTGAACCATTAACAGGCTTTGTACCTGTTTTAAATGCGCTTTCCATTCCCGGGTAAAATGTACTATTAGGGATTGCAGCATTGCTGAGAATCCACTTCACCATTTGCCTCACGTCGTCTGCTTGTAAAGCTTTGTGTGCAGGCATGGCTATATTTCCCCAGGTGCCTGTACTTCCATTGATAACATTTTTTGTAAGCCTTTCTATTGAACTTTCCGTGCGCTGGTATTTTTTTGCAATCATTTCAAGCGATGGGCCTATCAATTTACTTTTTGATGCATGACAGGTAAAACAATCAGCTCTTCTTATCATTGTTAAGCCGGTATTTTCTTTGCTGGTTTTCTTTTTGTCTATGTAAATTTTTGCACTGGCTGCATCCGGCAAATAACATACTTCCAGTAAAACCTCTTTCGCATTTATTTCATCATATTCCGACTTGCCATCTTCCTTATCTGATACCCTGATGCTGTATTGAATAATTGTGTTCCAAAAAAAACGGTCGTTTGATGATGGCTTAACAATTACAACTTCCGGCGGGCTATTTTCCAGGTTCCTGCCCTGATTTTGCTTGGTGGGTACAGCGACCAAAACCCGGCCCGAGTATACAAATGAGGTAATTAAAAAGCAAGCAAAAATGATTGAGGCAATTGTAAAAAATAATTTCAACTTTAAAAGTTTCATTGGCATCAAATAAATCATCAGGCCTTATCTATTTCATTTGCAACCCTGTTAGCCGATCGGGTGGCAGCTTCTGTACCCCAGTTAAGATTATCTGCATAAGCACCTGCAAAATGAATACGTCCTTCCGGCCTCATTACATTCGGCCAGAATTTTTTTAACTGTCCGATAGGAAATGGAAGTCTTTCGCAAGTAGAAGAAAAAGCTTCTTTCGTCCAATCTCTGCCGATGGCCAATTCAATGGTATCTTTTTTCCCGGGATATACTTCCCTGAATGCAGCCAGTGCTCTTTGCGGCGACACACCGCCCGGGCCTGTACCTAATACAATCACCCTGTGTGTATCCACTTCATCTGCAGAATGCCATACATCTCCCAAATCCGGATGTCCTAAAAATAAATTGATATTGGGTAATCCATCATCCAGCCAAAACTTTGAACTTGCCTGAAACACAAACCTGGAGTAAGAATCATAGGTCAGGTTATCCAACACATATTGCTTCTCCTGGCTTATTGCAGGTTGCACAGGAATGTTCCTAAATGCAGGCAATGGAATACAGTTAACAAAATAATCTGCTGATAACTGCTTTTCTTCATTATGATATTTATAGGAAATTGTTACGCCAGACTCACTATTCCTGATGGCTGTTATGGGGCTGTTGAGCCACACTCTTTGTCCTAATTTTTTTGCGAAGGCATTGGGCAACATTTGATTGCCCCCTTTTAATCGGTACACTTCAGTAGGGAAAACGGGCACACCCCGCAGGTTGAGAATAGCTGCATACCATAAATTAAACAACGCTGATTCACCCCCCCCACCCAAAAATTCCAATGCAGCTTTTGATGCTCCTTCATTTTTATAAAAGTCGGAAGCCGGAATTTTATCCAGGTGATCGTATCCAATATTGAAGGGTTGATATTCATCTGTAAATTTTTCCAGGTGTGGTGCTGTGTACAATGTTTGCAATTCGCCCCATGCATTTTGAGACAGGAATTTTATTTCCTTTTCATTAAAACCAAATTTTTTAAGCACTGCCTGGTCCCTCAACATTTCTTCTGTATAAAACTTTCCATTGATCCTCCTTTGTACATTTTTCCGTCTTGGATAAGGCAATACGTCGAGGCCTAATTCTTTTGCATATTCAAAATAAAGTTTGTACCCCGGCTTAACAATATGCTCCTGTCCAAAATCACCATACAAGCCATCAGACAACCCATCATGAACTGTAAAAACATGCCCGCCATGCCGGCCCGAAGCCTCCAGCACAGTTACATCATGTCCCTTCTTCATTAATTCATATGCACAGCAAAGCCCGCCGAGTCCTGCTCCACCCACAATAATTTTTTTTGGATTACTTTTTTGAATGGTGCTTGCACCAGGCGCCGCATCGGCACTGTTAGCGGAAGCAGAATTAACTATTAACTTAGCCCCAAGTCCTCCCATCATTGCATTTTTTATAAAATCCCGGCGTTGTATGCTCATAAAAGAAACAGTATTAAAATGGATATCATTAAAATTTATTTGAAGAAAGGCAAACGCTTTAAAACAAAAAATGTATTTAGATCCTATGACTTTTAATTCCGCACCAGTTGACGGCAAGCTCAAATACTTCCTGCATCTGCACTCGGTATAGCCTTGTAAACTTACAGGTTATATTTTGAAAATTATCCGGTACTGGTAACGCAACCGTTTGTGTTATTTTAATTTGTCAATTACAAAAGCTCCCAGCTTTCTACCTTCCTCTTTTCCGTTAGTGATGGCGGTGATAAAATGAATACCACCATACAACCTGCTGATGGAAGCCTGGTCGGCAGCTTCATAAAAAGAATTAAAATGCCTGGTGGGTCGTCCGAAAGGAACTTCGGCAGAATCGGTAAATGCATAATTGCTGCCCACCATTTGCGTTAGTACCGTTGCTGCGCTGGATGATACTACGCTGTGTCCACTGGGGTACTCCGGAAACGGCGGGGTTTGAATTAATGGTAACCAATCTTTATCGATGTATTGATTGATAAATGTTTCGGGCCTAACATAATTATAAGTGAACTTGGCATCCCAGCAGGAAACAAATCCATCATAAATAGCGATTGCTGTTGTAGACACCAGTTTCATAGTTTTCATTACATCATAATTTTCTTTTTTTGCAACAGAAAAGGCGATATGAATCCAATGGCCAGCAGGAGAATTTTTTTGTAAAAAATAAGTAATGTGCCCATCAGTAATGGAAGTGTTTGGGTTATCATCCCAGTACCAGGCTGTGGCCGAATCTCCGGCTGCAAAGTTGTTTACTTTATCATATACTTGTAGCGATTCTTTATAAAAAGCACTGCTTTTAAGTGTATCATATTTTGTAGGAGCAACCGGCCTGAATTGTGAACAGGTATCCAGCAATAATGGCCTCAGCATTTTCCAGTTTGTTTCAATGGCATCGGCATAACCCGGTGGAGTGGGCTGCCATCGCCCGGGCTCTTTTGTTACGATATATGCAGGCAGTGCGTTCCGCTGCAGGTAACCATCTTTAGCAGCCCATTCAATAATATGATTTCCTGTTGCACGACCAAAGGAAATGGAACTATCCACTTCCTCGTTATTAATATTGAGCTTTGCTACCTGGCTTAAAAAATCATTTTCTACTTCCTTTACAGCATCCACATTAAATACCATTTTTTGAGCAACAGTAGAAAACGCAATAATTGCTGCCAGCTGGTAATTGTATTTTTTTTGCTGCACCGGCAAAGGCAAAGGATTTAAACCATTTAACCTGCCTGCATAAGATGGGTAATTTTTGTAAGCCGGTCTTAAAGCCTCGTAGGCGGCAATACTGGTTAAAGCATAAATTCTGCTGCAAACAGGAGCAGTATAAATATCAGAGATAATAACCCGGGTAAGATGCTGGTTCCATTCTGCCAGTTTATTTTCACAAAACTTATTGAGTGCTTCCGGGTTTGACTGCTCCCTGCATGCTAATAAGATGAGACAACAAATACAACAGCAACATACCAGGCTATTTTTCATCATACGGTTACTTAGTTTTTTATTTCTTCTTCCCTTTTGTTGCCCCTGTTATCATACATACTTACATTGATCACCTCTTTACCTACCTGTAAAATCCGGGAGCTTTGCGAAAGATAATTACTTCCCCAGTAAAACTCCTGTTTATAAAATTGACCGTTTTTTTTATGGATAATTGCATACAGGTCAGCATTTTTTACAACAATAGTTTGGTTAATTTTTTTATTCAATTGATAGGCTTCCATAGTTGATGCATTGTTCCCCAATAAAACGAGGTTGTTTCCATTCCGGACATTTAATTCAGCCATTCCCTTTACATCAGCATCTGCGGTAAAACCTGTTGCAGCACTGGCTATCGACTTAAAATGCCCTTTGCCGTCTCCAGCCAACAACAATCCTGTAAAGGCATCATACCTACCGGTGGATGCTTCTGTAGCATATGAATTACCAGCTAATAAAACATCGAGGTTGCCATCGTCATTATAGTCTCCTGTTATCATACCAAAAACGGGTGCAAACTGTGCTTCTACCGGCAGCTTGGTTCTCACAAAAATTCCTGCGCCCTTGTTTTCGAAATAACTACTTTCAAAACATTCGCTTTTTACAACATACGCATCTGCTATT
>JANYCA010000150.1 GCA_025360525.1 Chitinophagaceae bacterium
CAATGCCATCTTTGGCAGGCTATTAAAAACACCGGACGGCCATGTTGTTACATTAGCTTACTGGCAGCAGCAGGAAACAATAAGCCAGGATGAAATACCGTATTACGAGCGTAAATAATTAAAAGTAACACCTACTACAAATTCAACTGCATGCAAAGCCTGTCGGGGAATCTATCCTGCGACTACACGATGCTGACCAACAAATGTTGAAGAGCTGAATACCGCTCATTCCAACATCAAAAAAAAACTTTTTCCATGGTAGTTTTTCATTAGCAGCTATAGCAATCTTTTTACCGGTAACTGATTTTTCAAATAATAAAATTCAAGCTTTTGGTATGACCAATGTTAGATTTTTTGATCCCGGCTGCAGATCTCTGATGAAGCTGCATTGGCGACGCTCCGTTCTACAGTTGATTATCTATTTAGCTTTTTTTAGAGCTTACACGTTTTCATAAAGTTTATCCAAACGGAACAAAGTCACTTGCTTTTTTCGTAGCCAGTTCTTCGTATGTTTTCCAATTTAAAAATAAAATTACCATTGAATGGTAATCGAAGCAATTTTTGTGAGAATTAAACAATTGAAAAAAGCGCATATACTGCAAAATGTTTGGCAATTCTTTCCTGCAAGATTTTTTATTAACCGGTGAAAAAAGGGTACGTATTAAATAAACGCAGGTGTTGTAAAAAAAGTAAGCTTATTTCTATTTGTATTTAATTCTTAACAGAGGCTGTTCTATTTACCGCAGAAAAAAAATTAACAGCGTTTACACAGAAGCTGTTTCTGTCGCCGACCTAGGTAAACGTTGGTTTATTTTTTATCGCCTCCAAATAAACCGCTTATTTTATCTTTTACGGCGTCGTAGGCTTCTTCGGCTTTGTGCCCTGCTTCTTTTGCTAATTCCTCTGCCTTGTGTGCTGCACTTTTGGCAAAATCCTCTACTTTTTGGCCAGTCTCGCCGGGGAAAACATCGCTGATTTTATCTAAAATACTGGCGCTTTCTGTAGTAACTGCAGCAGGTTCGGTTGCAGATGCAGCAGCAGTTTCGGTTGGCTGTACATTCAATAAATTATCGACTGCACCGGCAATCATGGGGAATTTTTCTTTAACGTACTCTTTCAATTCGGTAATGGAGGCAATGGCCTGTGTTTCGGTAATACCTGCTTTTTCTTTAAGTCGGTTAATTAAGTCGTGCATAAATAATTTTTAAAATTGAGTTACAAATTTGCTATTTTTTTACATCAAAAAGCCATAAGTGTTTGTTAACAAAAAAAGTTATTCAAGGCCAGCAATTTTTTCCATCATTCGGTATCAAATCGATCCACCCGTTCTATACCGGGCAGCGCTAACAGCCGATTTACCAAATTATCCAGTTCATCTTTATCACGTACAAAAATTTTAAGACTGCCTTCAAATATCCCCTCCTTTGCCTCAATGATCATTCCGGCAATGTTAAATTTCATTTCGCCGCTGATGAGGTTGGTTATTTTATGAATAACCCCCACATCATCGAGCCCAACTATTTTAAGCCCGGTAAGAAAAGATATTTCTTTGTTTCTGGCCCACTTGGTTTTTACTACCCGGTGCCCATAATTAGCCATCAGCCTTGCTGCGTTGGGACAATTGGTACGATGAATTTTTAACCCTTCGCCGGTAGTTACAAATCCAAAAACATCATCCCCCGGAATGGGTTTGCAGCAGTTTGCCAATGTGTACATTATTTTATCACTGCTTTCTCCAAAAATAATCAGCTCGGTATCCTTTTTATCATACGTTTTAAAAGCATGCTCCGACTCGTGTTTTTGTTCAGTTTCTACTTTTACCGGCTTAGGAAAAAACAACCTGTCGCCGGAAGCAGTAAAGTCTTTTAACTCCTTCAGGTCAATTTTTTTAATGGCAATATCGTATAGTAAGTCAAGCGACGAGTGCAATTTATAAAAAGAAGCCAGTTCATCCAGGTTGTGTTGCGTAACTACCCCCCCGATGGCTTCCAGTTTCTTTTGCAGAATATATCTTCCATCATCAGCCACCTTTCTTTTTTCTTCTTTAAGCGTATCTTTTATTTTCTGCTTTGCTTTGCTGGTTACCACCATTTTCAGCCACTCCTGGTTGGGCTTTTGCTTGGCACTGGTAATTATTTCTATCTGGTCGCCGCTGCGTAGTTTGTATCCAATGGGTACCAGTTTGTGATTTACTTTAGCGCCGATACAACGGCTGCCTACAGCCGTATGAACGCCAAAAGCAAAGTCCAATGCACTGGCTCCAATGGGCAGCATTTTAATGTCGCCTTTGGGTGTGTACACATATATTTCCTCTGCTAAAAAGGAGGTTTTAAAATCCTGCAGAAAATCCAGCGAATTTCCCTCCTGGTTACTTAAGGCTTCTCTTATTTGGTGAAACCATTTATCAAAGCGGCTTTCATCTGTAGCACCTTCTTTGTATTTCCAATGCGCTGCAAGACCTTTCTCTGCTATTTCATTCATTCGTTTGGTACGTATCTGTACCTCAACCCATTTACCCAGTGGGCCCATTACTGTTGTGTGCAGGGCTTCGTAACCATTGCTTTTGGGGTTACTTAGCCAGTCTCTCAGGCGCTCCGGCGATGGATTGTATTCATCAGTTATCATGCTGTACACTTTCCAGCAATCTTCTTTTTCTTTTTCATGAGGAGAGTCTACAATAATACGGATGGCAAACAGGTCATACACTTCTTCAAAACTTACACCTTTCTTCTTCATCTTATTCCAGATGGAATGGATGCTCTTGGGCCTGCCAACTATCTCAAATTTAAAACCGGCTTTCTCCATTTTTTCTTTCAGGGGCCTGATGAAGTCATTGATGTAACGGGTACGCTCTCTTTTGGTATCATTTAATTTTTGTGCGATGTAGCGGTAGGTATCCGGCTCCAGGTATTTCATGGCCAGATCTTCCATTTCTGTCTTGATAGCATACAAACCCATCCGGTGAGCAAGAGGGGCATATACATAAACCGTTTCGCTGGAAATCTTTAGCTGCTTTTCCCGCTTCATGCTATCCATCGTGCGCATGTTATGCAAACGGTCGGCAAGTTTTATCAATATTACCCGGGGATCGTCGGTAAGGGTTAACAAAATTTTCTTAAAATTCTCAGCCTGCTGGCTGGTATTGGTGTCCATCACCGTACTTATTTTGGTGAGGCCATCCACAATTTTCGCAATCTCCTCGCCAAATTCCCTTCTTACATCATCCAGGGAAATATCGGTATCCTCCACCGTATCATGCATCAGTGCACAAATAGTGCTACGTACACCCAGGCCAATTTCATCCACACAAATTCTTGCCACAGCTATTGGATGCAAAATATAGGGCTCACCACTTTTGCGGCGCATTGTTTTATGTGCATCAACGGCTGTTTCAAATGCAAGGCGCAACAGCTCTTTATCGCCCGGCTTTAATTTAGGCTTGAGTTCTCTCAGCAACCCACGGTAATGGCGTAGAATTTCTTTCTTTTCCTCATCTTCCGTAAGGTTGTATGTTGGTTTAATTTCAATCGCTTCCATCGCTACGAATTTAGTTTAAAATACGCAAGTTTAAACAGAATGTGCAACCGAGGGCCGATTTCGGGTTTGGTAAAAGTATCTCAAAAAACAAGTTAAACTATAAATAAGCGTGCCATATACAACGGGGCTGACGTAGAAAAAAACCAACCAAAAAAAAATACTATAACCAACAAAAAAACCATTTCATTCCCTTACTTTTGCAGCCCTTAGCGAAGATCGGTACCAATAAACACGGTAGCAGCTTGGTTAAAAAACCGGATGTGGCGAAATTGGCAGACGCACTAGACTTAGGATCTAGCGGAGTGATCCATGTAGGTTCGACCCCTATCATCCGGACTTTTAGAAAGTTGACAAGTTGATGAGTTGATAAGTTTAGGCTCTATCAACTGATTACATCTTGTCAACTTTTTTCTTATTAACTATTTAATTAAAAAAATGGCCACAGTAGCTAGAGAGAACATTGCGTTACTCAACGACAAAATCACCATCAAACTTTCTAAAGAAGATTACCTGCCGGTTTTTGAAAAAAAGGTAAAAGAATACAGTAAAACCATGAATGTACCTGGCTTTAGAAAAGGTATGGTGCCAGTGGGGATGGTAAAAAAAATGTATGGTCCTTCTATATTTACCGACGAAGTATTAAAGGCTGTTGAAAAAGAATTGATGGACTACCTGAAAACAGAGCAGCCTGATATTTTTGCACAGCCATTGGCAATGGAAAGTGATATTAGGAAAATGGATTACAAAGAGCCTGCTGATTATGAGTTTGGCTTTGAAATAGGTTTGAAACCGGCATTTGAACTAGCGCCTTTCAGCACTGCCAACATTACATTGCACAAGGTAAATGTAACTGAGGCTATGTTGCAGGAAGAAGTAGACCGCATGCTTGTAAAAGCCGGTAATATGACGGAACCCGAAACCATTACCGATCCTGAAAATGCACTCAACATTTTATTTACAGAAACAGATGCAGCCGGCAATATCATTGAAGCAGGTTTGGAAAAAGAAAACTCTGTATTGCTGAAATATTTTACACTAACTGTTGCAGGTGAATTAACAGGACTGGGAAAAGACAGCAGCATTAATATCCAGCTTAATAAGGCTTTTGAAGGCGACAACCTGGCGATGATTACTGAAGATCTTGGCTTACCTAAAGACGATGCGGCAGCTGAAAAGTTTTTTCAGCTTAGAATTGTAAAAATTGCATTGGTTGAAAAAAGTGAATTAAACGAAGAATTTTACGCAAAGATATTCCCGGGTACAACTATCACAACCGAAGAAGAATTCAGAAGCAAATTAAGGGAAGAAATACAGCAATATTGGGATGGCCAAAGCCGCAACCAGTTGCATGATCAGTTATACCATTATCTGCTGGAAAAAACCGACATCGTTTTTCCAGATACTTTTTTAAAGCGTTGGTTGCAAAATGGCGGCGATAAACCAAAAACGGCAGAGCAGGTAGAAGAAGAATTTCCTATGTTCAGCAACCAGTTAAAATGGACCCTGATTACGGATAAAATCACCAAACAAAATCAACTGGAAGTTAGCCAGCAGGAACTAAAAGATGCTATGCTGGCTGAGGTAATGCGCTACTTTGGTGGTGCCAGCCTTGGCGACGATACCAGTTGGTTGGGTGCATATGTTGACAGGATGATGAAAGATGAAAAGCAGGTGGAAGCTACTTATCACCGCCTGTTAACAGATAAATTATTTACCTGGGCACAAAGCCAGGTTACCCCTGCAGAAAAGGAAGTAACACCCGATGAGTTGAATGCAATGCAGCATCACCACCACTAGCAGTTACGCCCTAAATGGGCACTATAAATAATATTCAAAAAGTCGGAGCATTTAGTTGTTCCGGCTTTTTTGTTGGTGCTAACAGGCAGTAGTTACTTATCTGCCTGTTTACAAAACTTGTATCATTTTCTGGAATCGTTTAAACAACTATTGTACTAAATCTTCCCAATCTTATTAAATCGGTGTTTGCACAAATCCCCATTCCTGTTTCGGCTTCCGACTTTTTGTCGCATTTTTTTTATAGCACATTTTTTGGGTATTGCAATCGACTATATTTGTCATTCTAAAAATTATTTACATGAACGTTGGAAAAGAATTTGAAAAATATGCGGTTCACCACCGTGGCATCAGCAGTAACTTATTAGATGATTATCAAAAGAAAAACGCTAATAAATTCAATACCCAATCACCCGTTTTTGGTGGCCCGGCTGGCATTACCAACCTAACCCCTAATATCATTGAAGAAAGGCCTATGAACATTGCCGTAATGGATGTGTACAGCCGTTTAATGATGGACAGAATCATTTTTATGGGCTACCCCGTTAGTGACGAAGTAGCAAATATCATCACCGCCCAGTTTTTATTTCTTGAAAGTACCGACCGTACAAGAGACATACAGATGTACATTAACTCGCCGGGAGGCAGTGTGTATGCTGGTCTTGGCATGTACGATACCATGCAGTTTGTAACACCCGATATCTCCACCATTTGCACTGGTATGGCAGCAAGTATGGCCGCAGTATTAATGTGTGCAGGCGCTCCGGGAAAACGTACCGCTTTAAAACACAGCCGCATCATGCTACACCAGCCAAGCGCAGGTGCAGGCGGACAGGCAAGTGACATCGAAATAACCGTAAACGAAGTAAAAAAAATAAAGAAAGAATTGTATGATGTAATTGCCCATCACACCGGCCAGCCATTTGATAAAGTAGCCGCCGACTGCAGCAGGGATTTCTGGATGACATCTTTTGAAGCAAAAGAATATGGTATTGTGGATGAGGTATTAACTGTTAATCCACGTAAAGCTAAAAAGGATTAATAATTTGTAGTTGATAAATAGTTAATTGAAAATGTGGATCAGCATTTTCTAAATAGGTAAACTTTTTAAACACTAAACTCAAAATGAATTTATACAACAATCAATTCCGCTTTAGGAACGAAGACGAAGAAACACCCAAAGAAATGCCCGAAAACCCCATGGAGAAAATGATGAGCGGGTGGCAGTTCGACAAAAAATTTATAGAGCAACGCAAAATATTTTTGTGGGGCGTGGTAGATGATAAAAGCTGCAAAGATCTTACAGCACGCCTGCTTTACCTGGAAGCACTTGACCCAGGTAAAGAAATCACTTTTTACATTAGCAGTCCTGGTGGTATGGTAACCAGCGGAATGGTGGTGTACGATACCATGAGAATGATCAGCAGCCCTGTAAGCACTATCTGTATGGGCATGGCAGCAAGCATGGGCAGTATTTTATTAAGTGGCGGCACCAAGGGTCGTCGTTTTATTTTTCCTCATGGAGAAGTAATGATACACCAACCAAGCGGTGGCGGCCAGGGCACTAGTGCCGATTTGGAAATAATGGCAGAACAAATGATGAAGACAAAGATAATGGGTGCCCAGATATTAGCAGACAACTGCGGCCAGACCTTAGAAAAAGTAATGAAGGATTTTGACCGTGACTACTGGATGAATGCCAAAGAGTCGATAGCATACGGCATTGTAGATGGCGTGCTGGATAAGATATAACTATCAGCTTATCTTGTTAAAAATAATTATTTATAAAATGGCCGGAACTGTTCCGGCCATTTTGCTGGCCTACCCGGCAGCTACCTTATACTAAAAATACTATCTTTGCAACATGGCAAAACAACAACATTTACATTGTTCCTTCTGCGGTCGCAGCCGGGATGAAGTTAAAATATTAATAGCGGGGCAAGAGGGGCATATTTGCGAAAACTGTGTTGAACATGCACAGGATATCATCGGCCAGGAGTTATTGATTTACCCCGAAAAGAAAACTACGAATGCCGCAGGAAAGCTGACGGTAAAAAAACCAATTGAAATAAAGAAGTTTTTAGATGAATACGTAATTGGCCAGGATGATGCAAAAAAGATACTGGCAGTTGCCGTGTACAATCACTACAAAAGATTAAACCAAAAGGTAGAGAATGATGTAGAAATTGAAAAAAGCAACATCATTATGGTGGGTGAAACCGGCACCGGTAAAACCTTGCTTGCTAAGAGTATTGCCCGTATGTTAAATGTGCCGTTTGCCATTGTTGATGCTACTGTATTTACAGAAGCCGGCTATGTGGGCGAAGATGTGGAAAGCATGCTCAGCCGCTTATTGCAGGCCTGTAATTATGATGTGGCAGCTGCAGAAAAAGGCATTGTTTTTATTGATGAAATTGATAAGGTTGCCCGTAAAAGCGACAACCCTTCCATTACCCGTGATGTAAGCGGCGAGGGTGTACAACAGGGGTTACTCAAATTGCTGGAAGGCACAGAAGTACTAGTGCCACCACAAGGTGGACGCAAGCACCCGGAACAAAAACTGGTAAAAGTAAATACACAAAATATTCTCTTTATTTGTGGTGGCGCTTTTGATGGTGTAGACCGAATTATTGCCCGCAGGGTAAATACGCACGCCATCGGTTTTAATGTAAACAAGGAGTTGCAGGAATTTCAGCAGAAAAATTTATTGCAATTTGTAAACGCAGTTGATTTAAAACAATTTGGTTTGATACCGGAATTGCTTGGCCGTTTACCTGTAATTACCTATCTCGATCCATTGGATGCTCCTACGCTACGCAATATTTTAACAGAGCCTAAAAATGCACTCATAAAACAGTTTACCCGCTTGTTTGATATTGAAGGCATTGTGTTAAGTTTTCAGCCTGAGGTATTTGATTTTATGGTAGAAAAAGCATTGGAATATAAACTAGGTGCAAGAGGTTTAAGAAGTATCTGCGAAAGCATTTTAACTGATGCCATGTACGAATTGCCATCTCAAAAAGTAAAGTCATTTGAGGTTACGCTTGATTATGCACTTCGCAAATTCAGCACCAGCAAAATGAGTATGTTGAAAGTAGCTTAGAATTAATTGATGATTTTTTAATTGGTAATTGATAATGGTGTAACTCGAGGGTTGCACCTTTTTTATGCAATTACCGCAGTAACATTATTGATATTTTCAGGCCCTTCTTGGTCTTACTGATCTGAATATTTAGTTACCATGCTATTTTGGAAGGCCGCTGTTGTTTCTTTTCACCAACAGCCGAAGGCTGGCTTTTAAAAGATAGTAGCGTTTAAAATGGAACGGTCAAAGCTAAACCAAGTACATTTTGTCGGTACCCTACTATCTTTCAGCTGCCTAATTTTGTGATACTGGCATTGGCAATTTTTTAAAACTGATTATGAATCGAGCTATCACGTGCATACTTTTTTCGTACTAAGTTTAGACTGGTTTTACCTGCTGCCCTTGGTGAAAAAACACAACGGCGGCACGGGAGCAACAAGGTAAAAATTTCGTCGCCACTTGATTTATTGGCGTTTGCTTATTCCGTAATAAAATTATTTTTTATCTACTACTATCATTACTGCACCAAGAGCAGGCACTAAAACTTTTATACCATTTGTTGTAACTGCCGACCGGGCTTTTAGTGTGGCGTAATTAACAGGGCCGCCTGCATCTGCGGCAGGCCCATTACCGTTTACCAAAACCTTTCTTGAAAATTCAACATTATCATTGCTGCCTTCAAGGCTATACCAGTAAAAGCGGTTGCCGCTATAAAAGTTTTTCATTTTTACTTCTACAGTTTGTGCTGTTGAGGATGTATTTACAAGGTTAACATTTACCTGCCCTGAGGTATAGGTAGATGCGTAAGACTTTATACTGCCGCTTCCTGTTACCATACTATTAACCAGCCTGTCACCTAACATTTTTTGCAAATAGTACATGTAGTAAAAGCTGGGGCGGGGGCTCCATTTGGCAATGCCTGGCTCATCGCCGGAGCTAAACATTCCATGATCATCACCATTGCTCCAGCCATTCATTATATCCCAGCGGGCAGCCATTCCATATTTATTTTTTAATGATTCGCCCATTACCAAAACAGCAAAAAGCCCACTTGTGTTTGACACTTGCTGCTTTGAGTCTTTGGCCCACATATTCCATTCATCCATTGCAACCGGCTTAATTGCAGCTCCATTTAATTGCATTTGCTGAGTAACATAATTTATCATATTTCCAGACTCAGTAGCTGCTGATGCCAGTATTACCGCTGCATTAGAATTTTCGTTGTACGGAGTGAAATAATTATGTACTACAAAAAAATCTGCTTTGTTATTAATGCCAGGCATCATGCCAATATTCCATGTTTTACGGGTATTAGTTTGCCATGGTTCCGGCGCCGGGGCCTCTGCAGTTACTGCGCCAATGTAAATTTTTTTACCAATTTCTGTGGCCGCTTTTTGCATAGAATCTACAAATGTTTTAAAATGCTGTGCATACAAAGCACCGGTTAAAAATTCGGGCTGACCGTCATTATTGGCCGATACATCAATGCGGTAACCCCACTCCCAGCTACCATAATTTTCATTGCCAATTTCCCACAATTGTGTACGACCATTATCGTAGCGAACCCAATCGGCTGCAAGGTGGGCGGCAGTAGCAACAGGATTTGTGCCTGTGCCATATCGGGCGTAGCCATAGTTGATGGTGATAATACCTTTGTTATTTGTTTGCTGTAACATGGTATAATAATTATCGAGGTTGCATTGCCAGTTATAATCTGTTTTACCATAGTTATAACCGGGTTCTTTTTTGGCCCCTGTTTCATCAACAATCTTAATGGGTGCATCTGCCGGAAGTGCCCCTTGTTGTGCATTCCAAAAATAACAATCGCTTGAACTGCCGCCCGGAAAGCGTATAATATGGGGGTGAAGGTTGGTAATTGGCTCTATTGCTTTGGGATCGCCGGCAACAGGCCCCATCCACCAAACGGCATTGTGCCCAAACACTGACATAGGTATTTTGGTGATGATGGAAGTTGCATCTATCAGTACTGTATTATCAGCACTTGAAGCAATAGGGGCTTCTGTGTAGGCGGGAGCTGTTAAGGTTTTAGGCGT
>JANYCA010000160.1 GCA_025360525.1 Chitinophagaceae bacterium
CACATCAATGCGTACAAATGCAAAAGAAAAAGCAAGCCTCTGTTGTACAGCAACAGCCCCCTACACGCCCACTGCGGCCATTTGAAATGCGTTGGGTTGATTCAGTCGACCTGAGACGAATACTCAACATCAGCAGGACAACCCTGTTTAATTGGGAGAAAGACAACCAATTGCCAATAGCCAATGTGTTGGGTGGTAAAAAGTACTACGACCTGCAAGCCCTTGAGAAAATGATGGTAGCAGGGCAAAAAGCCGGGGTGAAGCCGAAAAACCGGACTGGTAAATAATCGTATAGCAAGCCGTAAATCCTCCTTTATTTAAGGGAATGGTTTATAAGGTCATTTTTGTAATAGTTGCCATTTGCAAAAGGCGTATATATTCTACCAAAGCCAATTAACAATTGAATTCCTCAGGCAACAAATTAAAAAAAGGCATACCCTTTTTTTCCTTACCTCATATGTCAACACTAATTAAAGTAGAAAACCTCTCTAAACAGTACCGCCTCGGTACTATAGGCACCGGCTCGTTGGCACATGATGTAAATCGAAGCTGGCATCGCTTGCGTGGAAAAGAGCATCTGTAGTTGCCTATTCACTATCTTATAGAATAATTGTAATAAATGATCAACGTTACTAAAACATATCTTCCTCCCTTTGAAGAATACACAGCACAACTAAAACGTGCCTGGGATAATGTATGGATAACCAACAATGGGGAATTGGTACAGGAGCTGGAAGCAAAGCTCAAGGTTTACCTTGGAGTGAAAAATCTACTCTATACAAGCAATGGGACCATCGTATTGCAGATGGCATTAAAGGCATTGAATATTACCAAAGAAGTAATTACCACACCTTTTAGTTATGTAGCAACTACCAATGCTATTGTATGGGAGGGATGCCAGCCTGTTTTTGTGGATATAGACCCACTCACCTTTTGTATTGATGCCACTAAAATAGAAGCAGCCATTACACCTGATACACAGGCAATACTGGCTACTCATGTATATGGTATTGCCTGCAATGTGGAAGCCATTGAAGCCATTGCAAAAAAGCACCAGTTAAAAGTAATTTACGATGGCGCCCATGCTTTTGGTGTAAACTATAAAGGCAGATCATTGCTAAGTTATGGCGATATCAGCACCTGCAGTTTTCATGCAACCAAATTGTTTCATACGGTAGAAGGCGGTTGTATTATAGCAAACAATGATGAAACCGACCATCAATTAATGTTATTCCGCCAGTTTGGACATGTGTATGATGATTATATTTCGGTTGGTGTAAACGGGAAAAATTCTGAGTTTCATGCGGCCATGGGTCTTTGCGTACTGCCAAAGATGGAAGCTATTATTGCTGATAGAAAAAGGATTACCAAACAATATGATGTGTCATTAGACGGTATCGTTTCCCGGCTGGCTATGGAAGATTCATTGGAATATAATTATGGATACTATCCTGTAATATTCAGTAGCGAAAGCAAATTATTGAAGGTAGTAGAATTGTTAAAGCAAGACCGGATAAGTGGAAGAAGATATTTCTATCCTTCGTTGAATGAGTTGCCCTATGTTGCAAAACAATCCTGTCCTGTATCTGAGGATATTAGTAGGCGAATTTTATGCTTGCCTATTTACTTTGGACTTGAGACTGAAAACATTCAAATTATAATTGATTGTGTCAGCAGTATAAAATAAAAAAGTCATGTTAATCATTGGAGCAAAGGGACTGGCAAAAGAAGTACTCGAGATTTTATACCAACGGAATGAATTAGAGAATACTCATTTTTACGATGATGTTACAGAAAACTTTCCAGATTATTTATATGGCTCGTTTCCAGTAGCAAAAAATATGGAGAGTGCGTTGGAGTTATTTAAAAAAGATAACCGCTTTATTATCGGTATAGGCAATCCAAAATTACGGTTCGAAATGTACAACCGGTTTAAAGCGGCAGGTGGTAAACTGGTTTCGGCTATTAGCCCTTTGGCACAATCAGGTCATTACGGTACAACTATTGGTGAGGGCGCAATTGTAATGGCTGGCACCGTTATCACAAATGATGTAACCATTGGAATCAATTGTCTTATAAATCCGAATTGTACTATTAGTCATGACACTGTTATTGGAGATTTTGTTGAAATATCTCCCGGCGTACAAATAACAGGACATTGCAAAATCGGAGATTTTTGTACAGTTGGTGCCAACGCAACAATTCTTCCCAAACTAATGTTGGGCAATCGGGTAACAGTAGGTGCAGGTGCCGTTGTTACTAAAGATGTAAAGGAAGGAGTTAAAGTTGTTGGAGTACCTGCCAGGGAATTGAATGAGTTGTAAGAATGAATTTAAAATTTTTTTCGATTTTTAATGAGTACAGTAATAAAAGTAGAAAATCTTTTCAAGCAATACCGCCTTGGCTCTGTGGGTACCGGCTCGCTGGCGCATGACCTGAACAGGACATGGAGTCGTGTGAGAGGTAAAGAAGATCCTTATTTAAAGATTGGTGACGTAAATGACAGAACCCAAAAAGGCAGCAGTGAATATGTTTGGGCCTTAAAGGATATCAACTTTGACGTAAAACAAGGTGAAGTGCTTGGCATTATTGGCCGCAACGGGGCAGGCAAAAGTACCCTGTTAAAAATACTGAGCCGGACCACTACACCTACTACAGGGAGTGTAAAAATAAAAGGACGGGTAGCATCATTATTAGAAGTGGGCACAGGTTTTCATCCCGAACTCAGCGGCAGGGAAAATGTTTTTTTAAATGGAGC
>JANYCA010000185.1 GCA_025360525.1 Chitinophagaceae bacterium
TACCCCTTTTTGGAACGTTCCTTTTTAGCTCCCTGCTAACGGTGGATTTATTAACACCAATTACACTTGCTATAAAAGTTTGGTTGTTTCCAATCGATCTTAACGCTTCAATTTGATACCTTTGAACAAGGGTGAGCTGGACATAGTTTTTTGTCATCGCAACACAAATTTCGGTTTTCAGTTTCATCCTCCCAGCAGGGGGTACCCCTGCTGGGAGGATGAAAACCTATGTGTTGAACTTATTAGTTGAACTTACAAATGATTAAAGGAAATTTTTTTTCATATTTTGAGATTTATACCCTTTACAGAAAAACTTTTTAATTTTTTCTACTCAATTTTTTTTAATAATTTTTTTCTGAATGCACCTGGTCGATAGCACCATGTTTCGTTTATTAACACCCCGTCGTATACTAAATTTACTGCAGGGGTATAAAAGAAAAGCAGGGGAAATACCCCCTGCTCACTAGTGATAATATTATTTTAAAAGTCTGTTTTTTAGTAACCTGCATTCTGTGTTAAATTTGGATTCACTAAAATATCTCTCTTTGGAATAGGAAAGATTAATTCTGGAGCATTGTATGCCAATCCGCCGCCACCGGTAAAATAACCGGTGGATACACCCAGTCTTTTTATATCATGCAAATTGAACCCTTCAAAAGATAATTCAATTTTTCTTTCTTTTAATATATCGCTCAAAGAAACTTCTGACAGAGAGGGTAAACCTGCCCTCTTGCGGATTGTATTTATATCTTCTTCGGGAGTGGCACCTACAGAAGCATCCAGCCTGAAGTTTGCTTCCGCTCTTATTAAATACATTTCTGCCAGGCGAATAGTATGCAAATTGCCATAAACATTATCGAATTTTGCGGAGTAGAAATCGGCGTTGATGAGGTTTACCCTCAAATCACCGGGCTCAAACAAAGCAAGGTGTTCATCCCTGATACTAATATCACCTCTCCCGTTTTCGGAATAGAAGGTTTGGAGATTGTTAATTCCGCTTGTAGTTGTAACCTGGATGGCAAATACATCTTCCGTTGTGTTATCCTCTGCTTTTGCACGTGTGTAGGCAAATATCCCAATGATACCATCAATATTGGGTTGCGTCAATTTAAAATTGCCAGACTCTATCACCCTGTTTGCCGCATCCCGGGCATTAGCATAATCTCCTTTTTGTAAATAAACTCTTGCCAGCATTCCTGCAGCGGCGTTGCTGGTTGCAAAAAACCCATTAGAAGATGGTAATAATGCTTCAGCTTCTGTAAGGTCTTTAATTACCTGGGCGTATACTGCGCTAACTTTTGCCCGGGGAAGCTGATCGGCAGTGCCGCCTAATTCTTTGGTAGGCGTTAAATTAATTGGCACACCTTCATTTGCAGCAGGGTCGCCATCGTTCCACGCCTTTGCAAATAGTCTTACCAGGTTAAAGTATACTGCAGCCCTTATAAATTTTGCCTCTCCTTCTACTTTTTCTCTTTTTGCTTCGGTAACAACTGCTAACGCATCAAGCACATTATTAACGTCGTTGATGGTTTTGTATCCATCTGTCCAAGTACCTTGAGTAAACCCATTATCAACAGCAATGGCTTTATTCTTTATCTGGGTCATTCCCTGGTAAGTACCACTCCATGCAATTTCATTATAATCGCCTAATAAATCGGCTGTTACCGATGAACCACCGCCATAAAGATCATCTGCCCCCAAATCGCTGTAAGCTCCTACCAGCAAGCCTTCTATGTCGGAGCTGGTTTTTAATGCATTGTCCTGGTTAATATTATTATATGGCTTTCTGTTTAGTTCTTTGGTGCAACTGAACATGACTAAAGAGATCGATAATAAGCTTATGCTCCATATTTTATTTTTCATACTAATTAATTTAAAAGTGATGGAATTATAATCCGATATTGAAACCAAATACAATTGTTTTAATCTGCGGTGCAGAGTAAAAATCATTACCCAGCGAAATATTGGATGCGGTAGCGTCGGAATTCACTTCCGGGTCCCAGCCTTTGTACTTGGTGATAGTAAATAAATTTTGTGCTCTTACATAAATTCTGACCCTGTCAATTTTAAACCGGGAAATTAATTTTTGTGAAAGATTGTAACCTAATGTTACTGCTTTCACTCTTAAATATGATCCGCTGGAAATATACCTGCTGGAATTATCCGTTCCATTAGCGAGAAAAAGCCTTGCTTCCGGAACCATGGTGATGTCACCGGCTTTTTTCCAGGAGTTTAACTGATCACGGGTTTGATTATCGTACCCGTTGCTGCCGCTGGCTGACATATATTGTCCACCTCCATTAAAAATATCATTGCCATATACACCCTGCAGCAATACATCCAGGTCAAAGCCTTTAAAAGTGAAAGTATTTCTCACACCATATATAAAATCAGGATTAGGATCCCCGATTTTTACGTCAGTCGCTTCATTCACGTTATTGGTAGTACTGCGATCTTTTGTTCCGTCTGCCTTAATTGTATTTTTCACGAATAGAGCATCGCCATTTGCACGGTCTGCACCTGCAAATTCTTTTGCATAAAATACACCTAAAGGCTCACCTTCCTGTGCCCGGTTAAGTGTACCAATTTGCTGTCCTCCCAAACTGGTTATTTTGTTTCTGTTAGCCGCAAAATTTAAACTGGTTGCCCACCTGAAATGTTTAGTGACAACATTATCCGTATTAATGGTGAACTCAATTCCTTTATTTTCCAGTTTTCCTATATTTTGCAGTTTATTTAAATATCCTGTGGTAGACGGAATATTTACACTCAGTAACAAATCTTTTGTAAGCCTGGTATAATAATCCACTTCTATGGTTACTCTTTTATTAAATACACTAAATTCTAACCCGATATCGGAGCTGGTGGTTGCCTCCCATTTTAAATTCGGATTGGGCAACTGTATAGGTGTTTGTCCACCAAGGCCTCCATAAGCATTTGGCCCGTATAATCCGATAGACGCATAATTACCAATTTCAGAATTTCCTGTAAGACCATAACTCGCTTTTAATTTCAAGAAATTGATCCATCTGATATTATTTAAAAAGTTTTCATCAGATATAATCCAGGCTGCAGATGCCGCCGGGAAGAATCCAAACTTATTTTTATCACCAAATCTTGATGAACCGTCATATCTGCCACTTAACGAGAGGATATACTTGTTTTTAAACTTATAGTTAGCCCGTGCAAAATAAGAAAGCAATGCCCAATCTGAACCACCGGAGCTAGCATTTGTTTTTGAAGCGCCTGCATTTAACTTCTTATAGGAATCACTGGGGAATTCCTCAGCGTTAGCAACGTTGGAAATGATTTGCCATTTTTGAAAACTGCTTCCAGCTACCACATCAAAATCGTGATCGTCTCCGGCACTTGTTACATACCTTAAAAAGTTATTTGTATTGATATTTAAAATCTGGTCAGAGGTATTTCTGCCTGAACCGTTGGGTACTCCCTCGTTCCTTGCTGTTAAACGGCCGGAATATCGTTCTTCGTTTTGATTTAACTGGTCCATACCCAACTCACTTCGGAAGGTTAATCCCTTCGCAATACTAACATTTGCAAATAAGTTTCCGATGGTTCTGTTGACAATGGTGGTATATTGGGCGTTTTGAACACTCAGTATAGGGTTATAATAAACCGGGTAGTTGGTATTGGGATTACCTGTACCGATATCGAGTGCACCACTCGTTAATCCTGTTCTTGGATCTGTCGCAGGGGTGATGGGCGACAGTGCCACTATTTGCAGTGGAGTGGAAAAGGCATTGTCGTTAGATACCCTCTTATTTATTGTACGGGCAAAACTCATGTTCATTCCCAACGAAAGCCAGTCTCTCACCTTGTGCTCTAGATTCAGCCTGGCGCTATATCTTTTTAAACTATTTGCCACCACTATACCTGTTTGATCGAGGTATTGGCCACCCATGTAAAAAGTGGTTTTGTCGCTACCGCCGGAAAAATTAAGATCATATTGAGCTATTGGTGCATGCTGAAACGCCAGATCCTGCCAGTTGGTATTTACTTTGTAAGTTTTGTAATCATCATTTGCAGCTGAGTACCTTTTTAGTCTTCTTTCGTTAAAAGCAACATAATCAAATGAGGGATCCAGCCGGAAAGCAGCTGCGGCGGCTAGTCTTTCATATTCAACATATTCCTGGGCATTCATGAAGTCTCTTTTACCAGTAGGCTTTTGAGTGCCCGTAAAATAACCAAATTCAATTTTTGATTTGCCAGCTTTTCCTTTTTTTGTTGTAATCAGCACCACGCCATTGGAGGCCCGGGAACCATAAATGGCGGCGGCGGAAGCATCTTTCAAAATTTCAATTGATTCAATATCGTTTGTATTAATATCCGTTAGCGAATTGGTTGTAGCACCATTGCTTGACAAGTCAGCGTTTTGTAAAGGAATACCATCAATAACATACAATGGTTCATTTCCGGCTGTTACCGATGCAGAACCCCTGATACGAAGACTGATACCTTGTCCTAGTTTACCATTTTGCTGAGTTACCAAAACACCGGCTGCCCTACCCTGTATGGCGCTCTCAAAATTTGCAGATGGTGTATTGTTCAATTCCTTAGCACCTACTTTGGCAATTGACCCGGTAAGGTCACGCTTAATTCTAGATCCGAAGCCCGTTACAATAACCTCAGCAAGTTGATCTACCCCTAAAGTTAGCGCAACCATAACATTGCCATTTACTATTTTGGCTTCGGTTGATTTGTATCCGACAGAACTAAACACCAAACTGCTTGTTTTGGAATTAACCTTTAATTTAAAAGTACCATCTGAGCCAGTTATTGCAGTGGCATTTTCATTTTTGGCGATAACCGTCACCCCAACTAAAGGGGCACCATCCTTTGAGTCTGTAACCTTTCCGGTTACCTCTTTTGTTTGTGCAAACAATGCATTTAAAGAAAGCATCAGCATGACACAAAAACATCCAATTTTTCTCATAAAATAAATTTTATTTTTTAATATTGAAGTTAAAAGCACGAGTTTAACATTTTCATTTCTATAATTGTTCACCATTGTATAATCTTTTAGGTTTTTTATTATTTTTATAGTATGTAATTATTTTTTTTATATGAATTGTTTAGAATTTTATCGCTAATTTTTAAAGCGAATTAAAACATTCAGACAGCAATAAACAAACATAAGAACTTCTGCTATCCAGACAAAAAATCGTTAAGTAAACTTAAACGATGACCTTTAAAAAATGAATTTAAAAAAACAAATTCTTTGACTTGCTAAAAGTGACAGGTTATACTGAATCATCAAAAAGAAATGTCGCCCAACACCCTTAATAAACCCTCATCTACAAATTGCAACACTTAATCTGTTTAAGAATGAGCCAGCAGTAGGGCCATAATTTTTTCTATGGGTATAAGGTACAAAAAAATTACCTGCATATTTTAAAGTTTTTTTTTGCAATTCTAGATAATAAAAATCTTACAAAAAACAGGAAGACGAAAACAAGGCAAAAGCCTGCAATTGCATCACTGGCAAAATCTAATGGCAGATAAACACTGCTAAAACCTACAATGCCTTTTCTAACACCTGCGCTGGAATGATCAGCCAATTATTCAAGCTATTTTTTGCATCTTTATTTGCTGCCGATGCAAGCAAGCCAAAGAAAAAAACACTGCTGAAAGTATGGCCACTTGAAAAACTGTAACCATCCGCTTTGCAACAACAGCGAATGATCAAACAAGGCAGATAAAAAAAGTTGTGGCAATCAATACAAGTGAATGCGTAAGCCTGTGTAAAAAAACTTTCATCGTGAAAGCTAAAGGAGTCGGTTTACGCATTTGTGAAAAAATACCTACGAAAAAGTAAATCAATTTTAATTGCAGCAAACAAATTTCTGATAGTTTGTGTGTCTTCTTATTTCCGGTGTTAGAATACCTTCCTGTTAATGATCTTTAAAATAGGTAAATTTAGAGATCCTAATAATTTTAATTATAATACACAAACGAGTCTATGTATATGGAGAATAAATTACCTGGTAATATCATTATCCTTTTTCTGTTATTTGTATGTTCTGCAGCCTGTTTTGCGCAAAGTATCCACGTAAAAAATAATGTACAAAATAAACAGATAGCCTTTGGTAACGGAAAAATAAATATGACGCTTGATTATAATGGTAAGGCATCTATCATTTTATTTACCATTAACGGGCAGCAAGTAATTGAAAGCGCTGCCGGTATTTATTCTGAAATCAGTACAAATATTGCAACCTACTCCAGCTTAAAACTTTATGCCACGCCTGCTGCAACTGTTACCACTAACAGCGTAACAATAAACAATATTATTTATGGCGGTAAGCAATGCCAAATAAAGGAAACCTGGCGATTTAAAATAACTGAAAGTGACATTAAATTTGATATCGACAGAACCCTCTCCAATGCAATATTGGTGAACGAGGCTGCATTGCCTGTATTTATGTTCAACAGTATCAATACATGGGATGGGGCCTACCAGGATTATGGCGGGCTGGCTTGGTTTTATCTTTTTAATAAAAAACAGGACACTTACGGGGTGCATAGCCGATCATCAAAGTTTTGGAATAGCAAAACAGGCAATGGATTAAGCATTGAGGTAAATGCCCCCGGCAAAGAAGTTGCCATGAAGTACAGTCGCACGGCAGATGATAAACTGGCTTACAGCATGGTAGTATCTCAACAGGAAATGTTACCACGCTTTGACAGCGGCACCAACCGGCGGCGGTATTTGCGAGACAGGACAGATGTATGGGCTCCCTTCAAAAGCGGCAAAGGAAAGACTACACAAAGCATGCTGTTTTCTTACTTCAATTTTAATGATGAATACGGACGTGGAAAACTGGAAGGGGTTAACGGCAACGAGGTAAGTGCTGTGCTGAATACCATTGCAAGAATTGGTGTTATTGATAAGCAACATTTTGGTGGTAACAGTTGGCATACACCTTACGGACCTATTTGCCTACACGAGCAATACATAGCACAGTTGGGCCTTGCCATTAATGACAATAATTATTTGAAAGGCTACCAGCAATGCCTGGATTTTTACAGGGACAATGCCATTAAGCCGGATGGAAGGGTGTGGCCAAGATGGGCTTACAGCAATGAAGATATGATGCCGGGTGAAGTAACAGACAAAGGTTTTTACGAAGCACAATGGGGCTATTTGTTAGATGCCAACCCCGACCTTGTTACCAATGTGGTTGAATTATACAATCAAACAGGTAATAAGGCATGGATAAAAACACATCAGCGCTCCTGTGAAAAAGTGCTTGACTGGATACTTAAAAGAGATGCCAATAATAATGGATTGGTAGAAATGATTACTGACAGTCATGCCCAAAAAAGAGGAAGCGACTGGATTGATATTATCTGGGCATCTTACGAAAATGCATTTGTAAATGCCAAATTATATCATGCGTTGCAATTATGGGCGGATATTGAAAAGCAACTGGGTAATACAGCAAAGGCAACTTACTATGCAGGCTTTGCTGCAAAACTAAAAAGCAGTTTTAATAAGCCGCTGACCGAAGGTGGTTTTTGGAATAAAGAAAAAGAATGCTACATACATTGGCGGGAGAAAGATGGCGCTGCTCATGGAAATAATATGGTTACACCTGTAAACTTTATGGCCATTGGTTATGGCATTTGCGACGACGCAATTAGAACAAAAACTATACTTGACAATATTGAAACACAGATGCAACAGGAACAACTTTTCTTTTGGCCTATCTGCATGTCCAGTTATGAGCCAGGTGATGGCAACGACTGGCAGTTCCCTTTTCCTAATTATGAAAACGGCGATCTCTTTTTATCGTGGGGAGCGCTTGGCGTAAAAGCCTATGCATCTTATAAACCAGCGTTAGCGTTAAAGTATGTAAAAAATGTATTGGCTCAATATGCAAAAGACGGATTGGCTTTTCAGCGATACGGCCGTGTAAAGCAGGATGGCCTGGGAGATGATATTCTATCCGGAAACAGCCTTTCAGTTGTTGGGCTTTACCAGGCAATTTATGGTATCAACCCAATGCACAACCGCTTTTATTTAAATCCACATATTACAGCGGAGTTAAATGGCACAATCGTTAAATACAATTTCAGAAACCAACAACTGTTAATCAATCTGGCATTGAATAACTATGCCGTATCTAACGGTCAGTATAAAATAATCGCCCAAACTAACTTTGGCTTTTATAGCACCAATAAAGAGCTTTCTTTTTTTAACAAAGATGATTCAACTGCTGCATTAAAAGTAACAACCATTGCAAATAGTAACCTCAACGTTGATATCAAACGATGGGATGCAGTTGCCAAGGTATGGTCACAAACATCCACCAATAAAACTGAACAACAATTAGTTTACCATGTAAATAATCTTAAACCGAATAATTATTATACTATTTTAATAAATGATACAATATTACAACGAAGTAAAAGCAACAGTAGTGGCACGATAAAATTTATCTACAAAAACGGGAACAATGAATCTGAAATTAGTATCATAAACAAATAACCTTTAATGTGGTATTAGCGGAGGCAATGCCCGTCAACGAATAATGTGGAGTACTAAGTTTGCTGCCTGAAATTATATTTTTATTTTATGCAGAACGGAGAATCGGAATATATTAGCCTGATTATAATCTCCCGAACTTTTTTGCTGAAACCCATAAGTATAACCCAAATCAAAAGTAAAATGGTTGGTAGCCTGGTAGCTGATAGCTGTATTAACCCGGTTTTGTTCAAAAGTATTTTTTACAATTCTTTTGCCTGCATTCAACATAATTTCATCGCCGACTCTAAAGCTCACTGATTGAGCTTTATTTACTGATTGATATAAACGGTACTCCACCTCAAATTTGTACCGAAAACGAAAATTAAAATTATACCCACTTGCCAATTTATCGTTCACCACTTTTCTAAAATACCGCTCCTCTATCCGGTAACGGTGGCTGATTGTAAAACGATGTAAATGCTGGGTATTATTAAATTCCTGGAACGGCCTTAACTCGGGTACAGCCAAGATGCTGGAGGAAACCGGATCAAAAGTATTTGATAAGAAATAGGCAAACCCAACACCTGCATTCCAGTTTTGCCCAAGGGTATAATTAATTTTTGACCGAAAGGTGAATTGCAGTTGTTTACCATTATCAAAAAAATGCCGCTCACTTATATCATTGCTGAGTAACCATTTGGGGGCTAGCTGCAAGGTTGTTCCATATGAGTACCAGGCATAGGGCCTTGAAGTAATTTTTTTCTGGGTTGTTTGCGCAGACCCAGTAAGCAAAAAAGCTGATAGAATCACTACTGTAAATATGATCGTTGAAAAGAAGTTTTGCTTCACAATTTTTTTTTCAAATATAAGAAACCGGAAGCCATAATCACTTCTACCAATAGACTCAAGCTGAATCTTTCCCAAAAATTGACAATTATTTTTTTTATATTAGAGTGCAATTGACTTCGTTATATTTTTAGATTTTATTTATTAACCCCCCAATATTTAAAAGATGGCTAAAATTAACCTGTTTATTTCCTATTCACATGAGGATAAACCTTACTTCGAAAGCCTTAAGAAATATATCAACAATAAAAATTGTCCTAACATCAATGTATGGGATGATGGTGAAATTGAACCCGGCATGGAATGGGACCAGCAAATAAAAAATAAACTAAATGATGCCCAACTAATTCTGCTGCTGATAAGCCAGGATTTTTTAAACTCCAATTACATAGACGAAATAGAGTTGAAAGCAGCATTTAAAAGGCACGATGAAAAAAAATGCAGGGTAATACCCATTTTTACCAAAAACTGTTACTTAACCAATCATCCTCAAATAACAAAATTGCAAGGCCTACCTGCCGGAATGAAGTTTCTTTCAGATTTGGGCGAGCAGGTATATGCCCAATATACCGAGATACAAAGAGAGATAATAGAAATATCCGGTGACATGCTTACTGATAAAAATATACTTGACGCTATTGCAAACGATGATGTAACAAGTGATGACGCCAAAGCCATTGACGAATTAAGCAATTGCGGAAAAATATTTTTATCGATCCCCTCATCTGAAGAGGGAAGAAAAAAAAGAAAAGCACTGATGATGCAGGTAGAAGGAAAAAGGAAATACGAAGACTGGCCTTATGAAATGGTGCCCTCCATTGACGAGACTGCTGCGCTGGTATTAAAAACTCCGGAAGAAATCATGGCAGCTTTAGGTGGATATTTAAAAAATACTGTTTATGCAATACACATTGTTTCATCTGAAAATGACCTTGCTGCTGGCCTTGATAAAATGCAGTACGACCTTACAAAAACCATGCATTCCGAAAGCGCTTTTCATAAACGGATTATCTGGTTGTTGAATGCTGATATAAAAGCAAAGCTTGATAAAGCGGTAAGCATGGACCCCTTGTTTATCGGCAATGATTTTGAATATCTTTTTGACCTGATTAAAAACCTGGATGAAGAAAAGAACAAAAAAATCATAGAATTAAAAACAGCTTTTTCTCCTAATAAAAAAGTTTTTATGTTTTATGATTTTAAAAAAGATCATAACAGCGAATTAAGAATTGATTTAAAATCGAAAATAGAAGAAAATGATAACATAGCAGTACTATATAATTTACCGGATAGTCCACTTTCTGCAGACATCCAGGAACTTGATAAATGCGATGGAGCTTGTATATTTTATGGAGCTTCGGATCCAGAATGGTTTATTTTTCGTCAACGACTTTTATACGACGCAAATAAAATCAAATCAAAAGCCATATTTATCGATGAACCTGAAATTGATTTAAAAATAAAACGTGACATAACAAAAAACGCCTTTATTACGATGAAGGGCAAAAATGATTTTGACAATTGTTTAAATAGTTTTCTGGATAAGCTAAAATGATAAACATGAAAACAACAGTTAACAATCAACCTGGTGGTTTTCCTTTTCAGATAGACGAATTTTATCTTGATCTGCAGGAAGATGGAAACAAAATTGCCATCCTTTCTCAGGAAGAAATAAGCGCTAAGCCTTTCCCGGGTCTCAGGCCATTTAAAACATCTGAATTTCAACTCTTCAATGGCAGAATCGGACAATCGGAAGAGTTGATAAAGCGACTGAAGAAAAACAGGTTTCTGGCCGTGATCGGCAGTTCTGGCACTGGCAAATCATCTTTGGTAAGGGCTGGTTTAATACCCCAATTGTTTGGTGGTTATTTACATGAGGCAGGCAGCAAATGGAACATTGCTATCTGCAGGCCTGGCAAAGATCCTATCGAAAATCTAGCCATTGCATTATCCAGTATTAAATCACATACAAATACGCCGGAACAACTCATTGATAATTTCAATGAAATTGAACCCATGCTCAGCAATTCAATTTATGGATTGCTGGAAGTAAAAGAACTGCTTGATGCCAATACTACTGCAACAAAAACGGAACAACCCACCTCTAATTTATTGGTAATTATCGATCAGTTCGAAGAGTTATTCCGTTTTAACCGGAAAGACCTTGGCAAAGACAATATAGAAAATCAGTTTGTGAATCTTTTGTTGAAAGCAGCTCTTGACCAAGCTAAATCTGTATATGTTATCATCACCATGCGGTCGGAGTTTTTGGGAGATTGTGTAAAATATCGTGGTCTTCCGGAAGTGATTAATGAAGGCCAGTATTTAGTGCCGCAACTTACTCGGAACGAGTTAAAGTCAGTAATAGAAAATCCAATTCATTTAGCAGGAAAAAAAATTGCCCCCAACCTTGTAGAACTGCTGGTAAATGAAATTGAAGAAAGCAAACTGAAAGAAAATCTGGACCAATTGCCAATACTTCAGCATGCCTTAATGCGGACTTACAACGAAGCAATGCTGCACGGACCTGATACCGAAATATGCTACGAGCATTATAAAAAAATTGGAGAAATGGAGAAGGCCCTTGCAATTCATGTAGAAACAAAATTTAATGAACTGGGAGATGCTGACAGCAATGAAAAGTCGCTTTCAAAAAAACAGCAAATAGCAAAAATTATATTTCAATCGCTTACCGAATTAAGCCTGGGACAAAAAAGTGGCAGGAGGCCAACAGAACTGAAAAATATCTATGCCATCGCCGCAGGAATTTCTGCAAACGAAATGGAAGTAAATGAAGTAGTAAATCATTTCCGTGATAACGATACATCGTTTATTATGCCACCCATCAATACAATTCTGTACCCAAATCTCATTATCGATATTTCTCACGAAAGTTTAATGCGTAACTGGGAGCAACTTACAATATGGATGAGTGAGGAAATGAAATTCGGCAACCTTTATAAACAGCTAAATGAAAGAAGGGAACTGCACGACAATGATCCACAAGAATGGTTAAGAAGTATTTTACTTAGAGAATTGGTAAGCTGGAAAGAAAGCTATGCCAATAACAAAAGTTGGGCAGTAAGATATTCTCCGCTAAATAAAAAGACAAATGATGCACCCCAAATTGAAAGTCTTTACAAAACCAACCTTGCTTTTTTAGATAACAGCATTGCGGAAAATGAACGTGTAAAAGAAGAAAAGGAAAAGGAGCTTCAAATGGATATTGCCAGGGAGCAAAAAATAAAATCTGCAAAAACAAGAGTAAGGATATATAGTCTTGCAGTTGTTGTTTCAATGCTGTTTTGCTTATGGGCTTTTTCAGAAAGGAATAATGCAAAAACCCAGGAAGGAATTGCAAGTGCAAACTTAAAGATAGCAGATAGCCTGAAAAAGGTGGCAGAAATAAGTGCACTGGTAGCAAAAGATAGTACTGTTGCAGCTATCGCTCAAAGAGCCATTGCAGAGGACCAGCGAAAAATAGCAGAAGAAAAAACAGCTCTGGCAAATGCACAAGGGATAGAATTGGCAAAATATGCTGCCAAGGCCCAAATGGTAGCGAAAGAGGCCATTCAACAAAAGGCCCGGGCAGATACTGCAAAAGAGGGATTCGCCAAACAGTTAGTAAAAAATGCATTAAAAAGTGAAGCGTTTTATTTTAGCAGCGCATTAGACCAGGCTACCAAGGAAGAAATTATCGATTCGCTTTTTAACACACCCACATTTGATACCCGGCAAATTCAACTGGCAAAATATATTGATCCCAACGTTTTACAATTAATTAACGAAGCGGTTAAAGCAAAAGAAAACATTTCCACAGATCCAGCAAAAAGCCTTGCCAATGCAAAGAAAATTTGGGCAGCCAACCAGCACCCTTTGTTAAAAAAACTGCTGTTGGGTATTGTAAATGAAAACATCTTTTCAAATGACATAATTGAAGCTGCCGACTTTATTAATATAAATGCAGCCAATCTTTCTATTGCAAAAAACAATACAGGGTTTGCATTTAACAACGACAGGCAGCTGGTTACAGGTAACACTGAAAATGGCAAACTGGTGATTAATGAAAATAGTTTTGCTGTTCCTGTCGATGAATTATTTTGCGGTTTGAAAGACAACGGTGACAAAAACAAAAACTTTGCATGGTTAAGTTATACGGATAAAAATAGTGTAGTAGCAATCATGGATTCTTTCAGTATAAAACTTACTGCAAAAGGGGCTGTTGATAGTATTACATTAATACCGGGTATCAAAAATTATACGGCGGCGCAATTATCACCCGATGGCAAGGTGCTGTTATTGTTGGATAAGGATGGTAATGTGTCGCTAAAAAGCACCCCGGCAAGTAATGAAAAAATTGATACCCTCGTAGGCAATTACCGGAATAAAATTTACGGCAACGAAAACATGTTCTTTTCACCCAACAGCGAATACATTTTTCTAAATGTTGAAAAAAAGCCCAGGATTATAAACAAAAAAAATAAGGTTACCGGTATGTCGGACTGGGGACAGGAAAATATTGCCACCGTTTCGTTTACGGCAGACAGCAAGCAGGTAATAGCTGTAGCAGATGGAAAATTATCAGTAAGAGATTTATCGCTTTCTAAATTGGTTGGTTACCAGGAAATAGACCTTACCACATCGTCTTTCGTTCAAGCATCCATTATACCAGACAAGATCAATTCATTATCCCTTTCACAAAACCAAAGGAAGCTATTGATTGGACAAAAAAACGGCAAGGTGTTTTTATTGGAATATAGAAACGGCGACTCGTTGTTTGAAAAAAGAACTATTGGCGATGAGGTGATAAGGATAAAAAAAGTGGGTAAAAAAACGAATAATACAAAAGCATCTTTTATCAACGACAGCACTATAATTTCCATCAGTGACGATGGCACTTTAAGCTTATCTAATATTTATGCTGATTTCGATAACCCGGAAGTTGCGATAGATGCAGTTAACCCAAAACAATCATTAAGAGGCAAACTGGAAAATGGACAAGTAATGTTGAACGATCTGCTGGCAACTGGTTCTAAAAGTGACTTAAACACAGCCGCCGTTTACTGTTACGAAACAGAACAAATTGACAGCGCCAAAATAATCTGGCAAAAATTACTTGATAAAGCACCGCTTTCAATGCGTGTATACTACCTGGGTAAATTAATTGATGTAAATGCTGAACTGAACAATGTTGACAGGATAAATTCTTCCAATAACTCAAGCAAAAAAGAATTAAAAGCCATAAAAGAATATAGATCTCATCGGGTAGACCGGCTTAAAGAAAATGTAACCTTCATCAATGAACAAGTTAAACTATGCGCTAATAACAGTGTTTACAGCGAAAATCTCTCATCTACCTATGGTAGCTTATCCTTTAATCAACTTTTTTTGGATGATTTTAATGGAGCTATTAAATCTGCAACTACAGGCATTGAATTGAGCCCGAAGAAAAACAACTGGATCTACACAAATTTAGCGTTGGGATATTTGTTATCTGGCAATTTTAGTAAGGCCGAACCAATTTACCGGGATCTAAAAGATGAATCATTTGATAACAAAATGGCCTGGTTTAAGACAGCATTTCTACAGGATTTTAACGATTTAGAAGATGCCGGGATTTTTAAAAGGCTTAGCCAAAAAATTAATGATGATATAGCAAAAATCAAGGAAATGCTTTCTTCCTCATCTACACAAATCAGGAGAAGATAAGGATAATATTGTTGTTCTATTTACTACATAGTATTAAGCAATAAAAACAGGCCACAAAGTATACGCTGTGGCCTGTTATAATAAAATAAAAACTGGTTTACTAACCCAAATAATCTATTTAATAGAACGGAATAACCGCTTCCATCTTGGGCCTTTTTCCCAGCTAAACCAAATGAGCGATGCTTTACCAACCACATGATCTTCGGGTACAAAACCCCAATAACGACTATCTAAGGAGTTGTGTCTGTTGTCGCCCATTAGCCAGTAATAATTCATTTTAAAAGTATAAGTAGCTGCTTCTTTATCATTGATGTAAACCTTTCCGTTGGTGAACGCTATTTTGTTGCCTTCATAAGCGCCAATACAGCGCTGGTAACGGATGTAATTATCTGGAGTCAATTGAATAGTCTCCCCTTTTTTGGGTATCTGCAATGGTCCAAAGTTATCAACACTCCAATGCACGGCTGTGTCGTAATAAGGATACAATTCCGGGCTTACAGAATTGATATACGGAATAATTTTTACTACATTTTTTAAAGCAGCCAATTGTTTTCTTTCGCCTTCCGTCATATTAATAAAGTAAACCCCACTATTAAACGGAGTAAATTCGTGCAAATCAGGATCTGTGTGAATGCCAATTTCTTTAAGTACATCTTCATCAAAGGGCGAGTTAGTGTGTACTTCATAATTCATTTCTGATTTTTCCGGTGCTGCCTGGGCCACATCATTGATATATAAAACAGCATTTTTAATTTCCAGTTTATCTCCTGCAATCGCCACACAACGTTTAATAAAATTTTCCTGCTTATCAACCGGTCGGGTAATAATTAGGTCTTGGCCTTCGGGACCGTAATCCTGCCACACTCTATCCCTGCCCACTTCCCTTACCTTCTGGTAATAAGTAACTTTAGAACCAAAATTTTCCTCATCATTTATTAACGTATCATTAGCCGGAAAATTAAATACAACAGCATCGTTTCTAACAACAGGTGAGGCAAACCACCGTGTGTATGGAATATGAACCCATTCCACATAAGCCTTGCTATTTACAAAAGGCATTGTATGATGCACAAATGGCATAGCGATTGGGGTATTGGGTATTCTTGGGCCGTAAGCAGATTTACTGACAAACAAAAAATCGTTTACCAGCAATGTTTTTTCCATGGAGGGTGTGGGAATGGTGTAGGCTTCAAAAACAAATGTACGTATTAGTGTAGCCGCAACAATAGCAAAGGCTGCCGCATCTACCCACTCCCGGGTGCCGGATTTTTTATAATTATTTACCACCAGGCTGCCAGCGAATCTTTCTTTGTTGCTATAGCCCAGGTATGGAAAATAAATGAATGGAAGAAAAACGGTTAAGGCATGATGGCCAATACCAAAGCGGCCAAAATGCTCTACAAATTTAATCAATATCCAAATAGTTATAAACTGGCCCGCAATTGGAATGAACTGTAAAAAGAACCAATACTTTGGCAATTGCATTTTTTGAACCATGCACCATGTATTGTAAAAAGGAATCAGCGCTTTCCAGGCATCGATACCTGCTTTTTTAAACATTCCATACATACCTACATGCCAGCCAATGGTGGCAACAATAAAAATAATCCAGCCAATACTCATAAGTAAAATTTTAATAGGGCCAAAAATACCATAATTAAACGTTTAGCAAGATTTTATATAAAAAATGTTGTGAAAGGTTTAACTGAATACATTTTTTTAAAAAAGGCAGTCCATACAATTTCTGGGAATTTAATTACACCGCACCATCCAATTGTTTTTACACATAATTTACTGAAATGACTACACAGAAAATGAAATTTGCAATTTTAGAATTATCTCTAGTAATCAATTTTATAAATGTTTACAGTTGACAATGTTTATTGATTAATTTTAAAATATCCAGTGCTACTTATCCACACACCTGCGTAAGAACGCAGTTCCACAAGGGTTACCTTTTTTTGCATTATGTATTAATAGCTGAAAGTTTTAATCAAAACACAAAAAAATGGTACAAAAAACTTATTTCAAAACAAAAGATTATTGCAAAGTGAAATTTACTTTTGCAGTTGAAAATGCAGAAACAATTGAAATTCTTGGCTTAAATAGTGATTGGGAAACTTCCATCATTATGAGCAAGAAAAAAGACGGAACATTTACGTGTGATGTTTCTTTACCAAAAAATACTGAGCACCAGTTTAAATATCGCATTAACGAAAATGAGTGGGTTAACGAACCAGAAGCTGATAAAGAAGTTACCAATGAATTTGGTGGCATCAATAGCGTAATCGTTATCTAATTGAATATATTAAAGCCTTTTCAGATTGCCTTTTTTATTGAACAAGGCAATCTGAAAAGGCTTTTTTTAAATATCGCTTACAACTTATTTATTTATATAAGTATTATTTGCGACGAGTAATAATTTAAATACATAACCGGGGTTTTCAACTGCTACATAAATATAACCATCCGGTGAGGTTCTTATATCTCTGAGCCGACCTATGCCTGCAAGCATACTTTCCTCAGTTGTAATTATATTTCCCTCTGTATGGCATCGGCTTATCCAGTTAAATTTTAGTGAGCCAGAAAGTACATCACCCCCCCACCCTTTGTACCTGCTTCCGTCAACAAATGCCAAACCACTTGTTGCAATAGATGGTACCCAGAAATGTATAGGCTGTTCCATCCCGGGCATGGCCGTTTTATCTGTAATGGATGTACCATTGTAATTAACTCCATAGGTGATAACGGGCCAACCATAATTTTTACCTTTTTCTATTATATTGATTTCATCGCCACCCATTGGGCCATGTTCATTTTCCCAAATGGCACCCGTGTGAGGATTAAGCGCCAGCCCTTGTGGGTTGCGGTTTCCATAGCAATATATAGAAGATTTAGCATTCCCAATGCCTGCAAACGGATTATCGGCGGGTATAGTTCCATCAGATTTTATACGATGAATTTTTCCAAGGTCGTTACCAATACTTTGAGGATTTTCCTTTTCATTGCCTCTTTCGCCCACAGAAAAATACAGGTAGCCGTCTTTACCAAATGCCATTTTACCTCCATAATGGTGGTGTGTTGTACTGTAAGGTTTAGCAACAAATATATCCTGTGTATTTTGCAACCTATTACCGTTTAATGTAGCCAGCAATATGGCTGTGGTACTTTTATTAGATCCTGCGTTTTCGGGTTTACTATAGGACAGGTATAACTGGTGATTGTTCTTAAAATCCGGATGCGGCAACACATCAAACAAACCTCCCTGACCTTTAGCTAGTACCTTCGGTACACCACTAATTTCCTGCAAAGGGGTTCCTTTTTTTACCCGGTATAATTTTCCATCTCTGTCAGTTACCAATAATTCATCGCCGGGTAAAAATGCAATGCACCAGGGCATTTTAATGCCGGAAGTAATGGTGTCTAGCTTGATGGTTTGATGTTGAGTAGTAAACAAACCGCTTTGAATAGTTTTATTTTTAAGCGGCTGAGCTTGCGCATTGTTTATGCCTGTGAGCAGGTAGCTTGATAAGTCATGGATTTCTCTGTCGCTAAAGGTAGGTTCAAACCCAGGCATACCATCATTTGGATAGCCATATTTGATTGCTTTAAAAATAGCTGACTTGGTTTTACCAATTTTCCAGGCATGATTAACGTAGCTAGCCATTTCCTGTCCATGGCATCCTGCACAGTAAGTGCTGTATTGCATGGCTACTTTGGAAGTATCATCATTGCGATATTTTATATTGCTGATGCCCCCATAGGTAATAAAGACTCCGGGAACAATTTGCCCATTATTATTAAACAGGTAACCTAAAAATAATACTGATAAAATGATAGCAGTGGATACCAATATTTTTACGTTTGTTGTCATACGCCGGCATTTGAGGTGATTAATTATTAAATAAATTTACTTCATTTGATGTATGCCTCCATTCATTTTATGCCGGTTTTATTTTTTAAATTAGACAGCTTTGATGGAGATATTAAACCACTGTGCAAATTTGTGACAAACATCTTGCCACATCATCTTAACCGCAGAAAAATATACATAAATAGCCGGTGGGGGGTGTTGCATTTTAAATAAAAAACGGTAAAGTTTCAAATACAAAAAAGAGGTATCTCAATACGAATTACGGCTGCCACAAATATCAGCAGCCTTATTGTTGACGCCGATATTTCGGTTGTGCCAAATGGTGCACATAAATTAGGCATAAGAAGCCTGGACGAAAACGGTGCCTGGAATATTGATAACAAAGTTGATTTTACCGGTGGCATATTGGTGAGTAAAACCTACCAATGGCTGGGTAATGTAAGTACTGCGTGGAATAACCCGGCCAACTGATCGTACTGCGTAGTTCCTACTGCGTTAAATGATGTGGTAATACTCGCTAACAGGCCTTTTAATCCCTTAATAGTAAATGCTGTTACAGCTATTTGCAAAAGCATACAAATTAACCCAGGGGCAATAATTATTGTTGCCACCGGTGGTAACCTGAAGGTGAATAAATAGACTGAAAGCTGATTAAAATAAAAGATGTATCAACTTCAAAAAATTGATGCATCTTTTACATTCCAACAGTTTTATCATGCAATTGAAAAAAGAAATTCTTTCAGCAAATCAGCATCTGCCGCTATTTTCACACTTTTCTTTTCCAACAATAATTGTTGTTGTATTGCTCCTGGTATGGGTACTTTTTCACCAATGATGGGCTCTACCACATCAAAGAATTTTACCGGATGGGCCGTTTCTAAAACAAAGCCTTTGTGTGCCGGATGTTCATTTAAATAGCGTTGCAAAGCAAGATAGCCTACAGCCCCATGCGGATCTAGCAGGTACTTGTTTTTTTGATAGACTTCTTTTAATGTATTGCTGGTTTCTTCATCAGAAATACTACAACTGCTTACCACATTTTTTAGGTCAGAAAACTTATGTGAAAATATTTCCAGTATGCGAATGAAATTGCTTGGATTACCTACATCCATTGCATTGGAGATGGTCGATACCGATTTTTTAGGTTCATATCTTTCGGTTTGCATAAACGCTGGTACTACATCATTGGCATTGCAGGCTGCAATAAAATGCTGCACCGGCAAGCCGGATGCATGGGCTAAAATACCAGCACAAATATTGCCAAAGTTGCCGCTGGGTACCGCTATTACCGGGGGATTGTTTTTATCTGCCCACAGTTTATAGGCAAAGAAATAATAAAACTGCTGCGGAAGCCACCGGGCAACGTTGATTGAGTTGGCAGAGGTTAAAAACAATTGTTCATTTAATGCAGCATCTGTAAAAGCTTGTTTTACCATTTGCTGGCAATCATCAAATGTGCCGCTCACTTCAAGTGCATGAATATTTTTACCCAGTGTAGTCAATTGTTTTTCCTGTACGGAACTTACCTTACCTGAGGGATATAATATCACTACATCTACTCCATCAACATCATAAAAACCATTAGCAACAGCACCTCCTGTATCGCCGGAGGTAGCTACTAATACCGTTACTTTTTTTGACTCATTTTTTACAAAATAACCAAGACACCTGCTCATAAACCTAGCGCCAATATCTTTGAAAGCAAGTGTAGGTCCGTGATACAATTCAAGGGAAGAAATATCGTCCGTAATCCCAACCAGCGGTATATCAAAATTGACTGTTTCCTGTACAATTCTTTTTAATTCATCCGGTGGAATACAGTCTCCCACATAAGGTGCTATAACCTGGTATGCAATTTCTTCGTTGGATAAGCTGTTAATATTCTTAATTAAATCAATTGGCAAAACGGGTATATGTTCCGGAAAGTACAACCCCTTATCGGGTGCCTGTCCCTGGATGGTTGCTTCTTTAAAATCCACCATTGGTGAAAGGTGATTGGTGCTGTAATATTTCATTGTATGGTAGTTCGGAGAGCCATGCCCTTTGTTATAGTTTGTTGGCATTTTAGATCCGTATTTGTTAATCCTGTTATTTTTTTCTTTCCCATTTTTTCTAACAACAAAATGGGAAACGCTTTTTTCGTATTACCCAATTTCAATTCAATTATCTGGAAAGTATTTAATCCGTTAATACTTTTACCCCCTCCATGTTGATGGTGGTTACATAGGAATGATACGCAAGACCTATTCGCTCATAAATCTCCTTCATCACATTTTCAACCTGTATAGCAGTAGCTTCTTTTTTACTCAACATAAATAAAGATGGCCCCGAGCCAGAGATACCACCACCCAATGCACCTGCTTCTTTGCACCTTCTTTTTACTTCATCAAACCCGGGAATTAAAATACTTCTTACCGGTTCTATTATTACATCCTCTAATGAGCGGCCCACCAAATCAAGATCATTTTTCATAAACCCTGCTACCAGTCCGGCAATATTGCCCCATTGTTTAATGGCATCTTTCAGCAATACCTCTTTACGCAAAATCTGCCGGGCATCTTTGGTGCGAACTTCTATTTGAGGATGTACCACTGTTACATATAATTCCGGTACAGGAATCACTACAATATCCAATGGATGAATGCTGCGGATTAAAGTGATGCCTCCATAAATACATGGTGCAATATTATCTGCATGTTTTACGCCCGATGCTACCTTTTCTCCAAACATTGCAAACCTTACCAAATCGGTTTTTGAAAAAACATTGCCTAATAAATAATTGGCAGCAACCACCGCACCAGCCGCACTTGCTGCGCTGGAACCGATGCCACTGCCGGGTTTTATTTTTTTATGAATGGTTACTTCAAAACCAATATTGCCCCCCAGTTCGTTGATCATCTCTATCAGGGGAGCACCGGCTGTATTCTGTGCAGGATCCAGCGGCAGTGGATAACCATCCGCACTATGGATAATGATTTTCTTTTCATCAAGCAGTTGTACCTCCATTATGTCGTGAGGTTCATTCAGACAAAGACCTAAAATATCAAAACCACAAACAAGATTGGCGACCGTGCCGGGAGCAGATACTTTTACATAAGTATTGTGCCCCCCATCCCCTAAAGGGGTGACAACTTCCCGATCTCTTTTGAGAAAAGAACCGGCACTATCTTTTGAACCTATATTTGATTGCATTACTTTTTTTTTCGTTTACACTTTTATCAAAGACATTCTAAATTCTGGCAGCCCTTATAACATCTGCGAAAACACCGGAAGCAGTAACGTCTGCGCCTGCCCCTGCGCCTTTTATTACCAATGGCTGTTGCACATACCTGTCGGTATTAAACAGTACAATATTATCCTTACCATAAAGGTGGTAAAAATCATGCTGCGGCAGAATATGCTGTAAACCAACCGTTGCCTGCTGCACACCGTTAATTGATGGCGTGTACGATGCCACAAATTTTAATTTACATCCTGCAGCAGTTGCCTCATCAAACAGCTTTTTGAAATGTGCCTCATGCGCTTCCATTGATTTATAAAAATCTTCTACAGAACCAATCATACATGCTTCCGGCATAAAAGAGTTGTTGGTGATATCTTCCATTTCTATCACTTCCCCTGCTTCCCTTGCCAGTATCATTATTTTACGCATCACATCTTTTCCACTTAAGTCAAGGCGGGGATCCGGCTCTGTGTAGCCCTCATCCTGAGCCTGCTTTACTACCGATGCAAAAGATTTTTTACCATCATAATTATTAAAAACAAAATTGAGTGTACCACTCAACACTGCCTCCATTTTTTTGATACTATCACCACTGCTAACCAAATCGTTTAGTGTACCGATAATGGGTAAACTGGCGCCCACATTGGTTTCAAATAAAAAGGGTGCATTGTATTGGCGGGATAATTTTTTTAACCTGGTATAATATTCATAACCGGATGAGCAGGCAATTTTATTACAGGCAACCACCGCAATACTTTTAAAAAGCAACTCATTGTAAATACCTGCCACAAGTTCGTTTGCAGTAACATCTGCAAAAACGGCGTTGCGTAAATTCTTTGTTTTGATGGCCTCTACAAACCCCAGCATATCCATTTTTTCACCGGAATTTAAGTGTTGTTTCCAGCTTTTTAAATCTATACCCCCATCATTAAAATACATGTTTTTACTGTTTGCAATACCAACAACATTAATTCTTAAATGGAGCTTTTCCAGCAAATATTTTTGTTGCTGCTGAATTTGTGCCAGCAATTTTCCGCCTACATTTCCTACCCCTGCAACAAATAAATTAACCTCTTTATAAACCGTTTCAAAAAACTCTTCGTGCAATACATTGATTGCTTTTTTTACATCATGGGTTGATATTACGGCTGATATATTTCTTTCGGATGAACCTTGTGCGATAGCCCTTACATTTACGCCATTGCGGCCAAGGTTACCGAACATTTTACCACTAATGCCCGGATGGCTTTTCATATTATCGCCTACCAATGCAACTATAGCCAAATCTTTTTCTACAATAATCGGATCCACCTTTTTGGTTTCAATTTCATAAGCAAATGCTTCATCTATGGCCCGCTGTGCGGCATCTGCATTGGCTAAATCAATTCCTACACAAATAGAATGTTCAGATGAACTTTGTGTTATTAAAATGACATTTATTTTTTTAGAAGCCAGAGCTTCAAACAATCTTTTTGAAAAACCAGGTATGCCTACCATGCCACTACCTTCGAGGCTAAGCAATGCAATGCTGTTAATACTGGAGATTCCCCTTGTACTATTTTCATTTGCAGTTGCTTCCTCTTCTCGTATGACTGTACCATTGTCTTGCGGAGCAAAAGTGTTTTTTATCCACGTGGGTATACCTTTACTTCGTACCGGTTGTATGGTGGGCGGGTAAATTACTTTAGCTCCAAAATGAGATAACTCCATCGCCTCCTGGTAAGATATTTCGGGAATGATTCTTACATTAGGAACAAGCCTTGGATCTGCCGTCATCATACCGGAAACATCTGTCCAAATTTCCAGTACGGCTGCGTTTAATGCAGCCGCATAAATTGCAGCCGTGTAATCCGAGCCACCCCTGCCCAATGTTGTATTGGTGCCTTTTGCATTTGCGGCAATAAAACCAGGCATCATAAATACCCTGGCATCCGTACTATTAAAATAAGCATTTACTTTTTCGTCGGTAGCTGCAAAGTCAACCGTAGCAGCGCCAAAGTTGGAGTCGGTAACTATTAATTCCCTGGAGTCTTTCCAAACACAATCCCCGGTATCTGCCAACAATCTTGCTGCAATTATTTGAGACGATAATATTTCACCATAGCTTACTATCCTGTCTTTGGTTCTTTCGGACAGTTCTCCCAGTAAAAAAATACCGTTACATATGTCCTCTATTTCGTTGCACAATGTTTTTACTAAACTAAGCAGGCTGCTTTGTTGAGTAAGCGGCAGTAATTCTTTTACTGTTGAGAGATGCCGCTGTTCTGCTTCCTGCAACTTTTCTTTATAGGTTTCATCTGCCTGTGCTGCAAGGTTACTGCACTGTAACAATAAATCGGTAATACCGCCTAGGGCAGATACCACTACAATCGTTTTATCGGTTTTACTTTTTTCTTTTACAATCTCAATTACCTTATTAATGTTTGCCGCATTTTTAACTGAACTCCCCCCAAACTTTAAAACCTGCATGATATTATTTTTTATTAGTGTTGATATAGATGCTGTACAATTGAATCTCAATGAATAGTAAGCTATTTGCCCAAAGGTAATATGAAAGTTTTAACCCTTAACGGGTTGCAAAAGTAGTAGTAGAAGTGCCAGTAGTGCCAATTGATGTTGAGGCCGGAGATGAGCATGTTATGGAAAAAAATAATTTCACTTGAATCGCATTTATTGCTGGTGAAATTAGTAAAACATTCGTGAATCATCTGAATAAATTTGAAATTTTTAAGTATTTTCATGCGCTTTTAACGACACTGCCAGTATTATTTCATTTTATTAAATATTATTCAATCATGGATCACCTGTCTTCTCGTGGCTTGCAGCAGTTTAAAAACCTGGTAGGCATTAAGTTTCAATTATATAACAGCTTGTTTACCTCCCTCCCTTTTCATCGGATAGAAAAAACAGGTATTCTTTTATCACTGCTGCTAAATAATTGCGAAGAAGGTTATAAAAAAAAGCAAAGCCCTACACAAATAATTGAAGAGTTTTTTGCAAAACATACTACCTATCAACTCCCGCAGGAAAGGCTTGACTTACTATTTCGTTTTATTCAGTACATAGAACGGCAGGTGGTTTTATTTGATGCACTGGAAGATGCTTCCTTTAAAGAAGTAAATGATTTGGGTGGCGTAGGAACCTTAAAACACCTGGAGAGTGAAGTTTTACAAAACAACAAACAGGAGGAATTAAAAGAAAAGCTTAAAGGCTTTGCCATCAGGCTGGTATTAACGGCGCATCCTACACAATTTTATCCTGGAGCCGTTTTAGGAATTATTAATGATCTATCCAAAGCGCTGTCGGATAACAATGCTGTACAAATAAATATGTACCTGCAGCAACTGGGTAAAACACCTTTTTTTAAAAAACAAAAACCTACTCCGTACGATGAGGCCATGAACCTGATTTGGTACCTGGAAAATATATTTTATCCTGCCGCAGGCAGAATAATTTCTTTTTTAAAAAGCCAGTTTCCGGATGCAGTAGATGATAACAACCCGATTATAAACATGGGATTTTGGCCCGGCGGCGACAGAGATGGCAATCCATTTGTAAAAGCAGACACTACCTTAAAAGTGGCAGATGCTTTAAGGGGCGGCATCATCAAATCTTATTATCTTGAAATACGCAGGATAAAGCGCAGGCTTACCTTTGAAGGGGTTGATACTATTTTAAACAACCTGGAAATTGATTTGTACAACAATATTTTTATACCCGGAAAAAGAACAAATATTTCCAGAGAGGGCATCCTTGATTCGCTCAATCAAATAAGGGAAATAATAATTTACAAACACAATAATTTATTTCTGCACCTGGTTGATAACCTTATTAATAAAGTGAAAGTTTTTGGACTTCACTTTGCATCGCTGGATGTAAGACAGGAAAGCACAATACACGGCAAGGCACTTAATTTAATTGCCACCACCACTGATGTAATTCCATCTGATTATCCAAATCTGTCGTCAGTAGAAAAAATTAACCTGCTTACTTTAATAAAGGGCACAATTGAAAATATTGCAACAGACGATGCCGTAGTAGCAGATACCATTGCCTCCATGAAAGCCATTAAAAGTATCCAGGAATTTAATGGGGAAGCAGGTTGTAATCGCTACATCATCAGCCAGTGTAATAGCGCATTAAATGTACTGGAAGTATATGGTCTGCTGTTGCTTAGCGGATGGGAAAAGGAAACGCTCACCGTGGATATTGTACCATTATTTGAAACAGTAGATGATCTTCAAAAAGCAGCTGAAGTTATGCAAACGCTTTATACCAATGAAGCGTATGCTACCCACCTTGTAGGTAGAAAACGCAGACAAACCATTATGCTTGGTTTTAGCGATGGCACCAAAGATGGCGGCTACCTGATGGCCAACTGGAGTATTTATAAAGCCAAAGAAGAATTAACCGCTATTTCCAAACAATACGGTATTGAAGTAATATTTTTTGATGGCCGCGGCGGTCCCCCATCAAGAGGGGGTGGTAAAACACATAAGTTTTATGCTTCAATGGGACAAAACATTTCCAATAAAGAAATACAATTAACCGTACAGGGACAAACAGTTAGTTCCAACTTTGGAACGGTGGATGCTGCACAATTTAATATTGAGCAACTGCTGCATGCAGGTATATCAAACGACCTGTTTAATAACAGGGAAATTACCCTGGAAAAAGAGGAGGAAGAACTGTTGCAACTACTGGCCAATGCAAGTTTTATAAAATACAGCGCCCTAAAAAATCATCCTTATTTTACGGATTATTTATCGCAGGTGAGTCCTTTAAAATTTTACAGTGAAACCAATATTGGCAGCCGTCCGGCTAAGCGTGGCGGAGGCAGCACCATTTCGTTAAAAGACCTAAGAGCTATTCCGTATGTTGGTGCATGGGCGCAACTTAAACAAATTGTAACAGGTTATTTTGGCGTAGGAACAGCGTTGAAAGAACTGGATAGCCAGGGGAAATTTGCCCAGGTAAAAGCACTGTATCAACATTCACTATTCTTTAAAACATTATTGGATAATTGTGAGATGTCAATGAAAAAATGTTTTTTCCCACTAACTGAATTTTTGTCAAAAGATGAAAAGTATGGTGAGATATGGAACACCATTTACGATGAATATTTACTTACCAAAGAATATGTATTGAAGCTTTCTGATAAAAATGAATTGATGAACGATTACCCTGTGGACCAGATATCCATAACAATGAGAGAAAGAATTGTAATGCCGTTACTTACTATTCAGCAATATGCAATTATGAACATCCGGGAGATGGAAGATAACTTGTTGAATTCACCTTTAAAACCAACTTTTGAAAAGTTGGTAATGCGCTCGTCTTTTGGAATTATAAATGCGGGACGAAATTCTGCATAATTCCTGTGCCGTAGTTAGCGCTCAACCGGATCTATTAACGGATTACTCAAGGCAATGATAAGAAATATAAATATAATATAAAACGAACTGCGGAGCTGAAATCATCAGCGCCGCAGTATGAAACTATCAACCAACTACCTCGTCTATTTTGGAAGCAATACATGATCTATTACATGTATTACACCATTGCTTTGATGAACATCTGCAATGGTTACATAGGCTTTTCCACCTTTTTCATCTTGAATGGCTAATTTTTTGCCTTCCATAGTTAAGATAAGCGTACCACCTGCAACAGTTGTAACGGATGCTTTGCCGTTACCTGCCTTTATCAACTTTGCCACATCCATTGAAGTGAATTTACCAGCCAACACATGGTAGGTTAACACACCCGACAAAGCAGCTTTATTTTCTGGTTTAAGCAAGGTTGCAACTGTGCCATCTGGCAATAAATTAAAAGCTGCATTGGTTGGGGCGAATACGGTAAACGGGCCAGCACTTTGTAATGTTTCCACAAGGCCAGCAGCTTTTACAGCAGCTACCAGTGTGGTGTGATCTTTACTGTTAACAGCGTTACTTACAATGTCTTTAGAAGGATACATCGCTGCACCACCCACCATAACAGTTTTTTCTTTTGTCATGGTTTGTGCGAATGAATTGTTGCTTATAAAAACCACAGCAGCAGCCATCATCAGAATACTTAATTTTTTCATGTTTAATTTTTAAATTTTATTAATTTATTTGCAAACATATACGCAACTATTTAAAGATTGGATTTAGTGATCTCCGAATTTTTTGAAGGAAATTTTCCGGTAACTGGCGATGAATATTTTTGCTTAACCAAAAACGTTAAACACGGTTAAATGAATGAACAGTACTTACTTTTGAAAAAAAACGCTTTTGCTTTTCGCATAAAAAAACCAGCATTGCTGCTGGTTTAAAATATTTTACAGAAAACCTTTTTACATTTTACCCATTACATACACCGGTCCCTCAGGCACTACACTCGGCTTCTCTTTTTTATCTTCCAGGGAAACAGCAAAAGCCTCTGCCCTGCCAAATGTTTTCATTTTTTGTATCCGGTATTTACTGCCCTTTTCTGTTGATATTATCAAACCTGCATCTACCGGCTTACCATCTACAAACGCCCATAACTGGTATTGCTTATCTACTGGTGCATCCGGTAAATTACTGGCATCAATATAAACTTCGCCGGTAGTATTCTTCATCCAAAATATTTTTGCTGCTGCATCTGGCGCAGCTTCAAGGCCTGCTAAGGAAACCGGTAAACTATATTTACTTTGTACCACCTTCATATCGGCGGCCATATCATTGTTCTTTTCCTGCAGCCCGGCAAGTGCTTGTTGAATATTAACAAGTTGGCTTACTACGTTCTTATTGTTATTGTATAAAGAAACATTCACTGCAACACTTCCAATAAGTAAAAGCACTACTGCAGCGGCCATTTTTTTCCAGAAAGATGAAATGCCAATTACATTAGAAGATTCTTCCCCGCTATTAAGAGGTATTATTTTAGCTGATTCCAGCTGATTAATTTTAGCAAAAATCTTTTCTTTTACAGAAGCGTCCGGCTGTATACTCTGAGACTGTGAATAAGCCTCCATACAAGTTTCTATCTGTGCAAGCTCATCTGCAACTTCTGTATATTGCCCAACCCATTGCTGAACTTGCATAGCTTCTTCAGCTGATGCCAGGCCAGTTGCGTACAACTCTAATAAACCAGATGATATAATTTCGTTACTATTCAATTTACGTGTATTGTATTTTCTTTCTTAATTCTAATATAGCCGTTCGCATTCTTGTTTTTACCGTACCCAACGGAATACCAAGCTGTTTTGAAATTTCATCCTGTGTATATCCAACAAAATAGGCTAGGTTGATGATGGACCGCTGATCTTCTTTTAGATTACCAACCTGTTTTCTTAAACCCATTGCATCAAATTTGTCGAGACCACCTTTTGCATCCTCCAGACTACTTACGGAATTTTCATCTCCAGAGATTTTTTGTTGCTTTTTGAATGACTTGCTTCTAAGTGTATCTATCGTAAGGTTTCTTGTGATATTGAGCATCCAGGTAAAAAGACGTCCCTTAGTTTTATCATAATTTTCAAAGTTATTCCAAATTTTAACAAATGATTCCTGCAGAATATCTTCAGCAAGTTCATTGTGTTCTACCATCTTTAAAATGACTGCATTTAGCGCCCCTGCATAGTTATCATACAAATACGAGAACGCTTGTTGATCTTTTTGCACCAACAAACCAACCAGTTCTTCTTCGCTATATTTAATGGTATCTCTCAAAAATTAATTTTTTTTTACGAAAATAAAGATTTTTATATTAATTACATTTCTATAGAATATTTTTCAACAAATTATTTGCTGTCCATCAGAAAAAGCGAAACAGGATAAAAATCCATCCATGTACCTGGTTTTATCAGAGCCCGTTTATTATTTACTTTTACAGCAAAAACACAAATGACACGGTCAATTATCATTAAAAAAAGTTGTAACAACTAAACAAGCTGATTGTTTGACTTATTAAAAATTTGTTAATCCTGAGAATATAAATTTGCGCAATTTAAATGATCATTTCTATCACAGACATCCAAATAAAATGAATCCAATCAACATTAAGCTAATAGAAAAAGCAGATAATCCTGCACTTGCAACCATTATACGGGGAGCTTTAAAAGAATTTGGTGCCAATAGACCAGGCACCGTTTACTACGATGATAGCACCGATCACTTATTTGAATTATTTCAGCAGGAAAAAGCTGTGTACCATGTTGCAGAAATGAATGGACAAGTGGTTGGTGGTGCAGGTATTTTCCCTACTGAAGGATTGAATGAAGACACCTGCGAACTGGTAAAAATGTATCTTTCCCCGGCTGTCAGGGGCTTGGGCGCAGGAAAAATGTTAATGAACCATTGTTTTGCTGCTGCAAAAGAAAAAGGATTTTTAAAACTATATCTTGAAACAATGCCGGAACTTATTTTTGCTATACCCATGTATGAGAAATTTGGATTCACTTATTTAAAAGGGCCTTTGGGGAATAGTGGCCACACCGGCTGTGCTATATGGATGATTAAGGAGTTGTAAAAGTTATTGGGGGTGTCGCTTGGTTAGTTAGATGGGTTGAAAATTGTCTAAATAAATCCCCTTCTATTTATCAACTACTTCCACTTCATAAACCGGGCTAAATAAATACATTTTACCAGTAGCTACTTCAACACATTTTATACGTTTACGTAACTGCTCTATTTTTTTAAATATACGCCTGTCTTTTAAAACAAACTGACTACCGATGGGCAAAGTTTCTATCAAAGCAGTACCAGCCGGTTTCTCATCATATTTGTGCAACACCCGCAGCAAAGATGTATCTGCACAACTGCTGGCAGCCGGGTTTTGAAGTGTATTCAATAAGGTCTTATAGATATCGTTCGGGAATATTTTTTGTAATAAAAACTGTGCTAAAATTTTACTGTACTCATTTTTCCATTCTGCTCCGTGGGCCATCACCCGATGACCAAACCGTTCGTAGGTAAAAAGATGGGCAAGTTCATGTAGGAGGGTAATTAGAAAGGCATATTTATTAAGATTGCCATTTACGCTGATTCGATGATTTTTACCGGGGATGGAGTTTCGGTAATCACCCAAAACAGATTTTCGTTCCCGTGTAATGGTAAGGTGTACTTTGTATTGCAGCAGGTAATGATTTACAGCTTCAAAACTCCCCTCAGGCAAATAGTCTTTTAATTGGTGCAGCGGCGCTTCCTGCTTAGGCATTGGATTGTTTATTCAATTTAGTAGCTACCAATACTTCTGCAGCAAGGTAAATGAGGTATAAAAACATGGCAGCAAGTATCGTTCTTTTATTAAAACTTTCTTTAAATAAAAAGGCATATATAAAAACAGCAACAATACATATCCCCATTTTTATCATCATCCCCCCCATTACACTTCTTACAAATACATTGGGGTTACTGTTTTTCAGAGCCTTTTGTTGCATAAAAAAAGCTATCAGGGTAATTGTAAAAAACAATAAATTGGCAATAATTAAAACTGTATTATTTAATCCCCACTTTGTTAAAAAATTTACTGCAAGAAGAAAAAACGAATTGAACATTATATAGATTAATATCACCGGCAACAAAACACTTCTTGATTTTTTCATTAATACGCTTTTGTTAATCTTTATTTGTTCACCACATTGCCGAGCTCAACACTTAACTCAACAACATTAGCACCCATGTGACAACTGCCATTAAATGTAGCAGTTGGCTCCACTTCTAATTTTCCTGCGTAAATTTCTCCTTCAATAATACTTCTACCACGCAATTGCAACAGCTCTTTTATTTTTAGCTGTCCGGTTACTTTACCTAAAATATCTGCCTGCAGGCCGTTAATGTCGCCCTCAACTGAGCCATCAGAGCCAATTAAAATTTTTGCTGTCGAACGCAGGTTACCAATCAAATTTCCGTCAATTCTAATATCGCCGTTACTTTCAATATCGCCGATAATGGTGGTACCTGCGCCAATGATGGTGGTGCTTCCTACTGGAGTGTCACTTGGTTTAGCTTTGGAGTTAAACATACATTGAATTTTAAAGGTTAGGTTTTAAATTTGATTTGGACTAAATAAAAATATGTTACAAGAAAAGAAATTTTATCGACTTTCCACACAAAAGTTGTGTCTATTCCGGTAGATAATGCAAAACTTACCATGATAGGCGTCAACTACAACCCATGAATTATAAAAAACCGCGGCCTGCATCAAAAACTATTCATCCGAGTTTTCCAGTTTTGGAATTTCCAGTTTATTGGTGTCTTTTTTCACAACACTACCTTCCAGCACTTTCTTCAAATCATTTAAATACCGTTGCTTATATATGAGTGCATTTTCAATCGAATCAGTTTTAATTTTTAAATTTTTGAAATTCCTAACCTGTTTTGCGTTGCCATAGCCAACACCAGGCAGGTAATATTTTATTGGTGTAAATACTATTAAGGCAACTGTAAATACGGTAAGGATCACAAAAATACTACTGAGCATGATGTAAACACTCAACCGGCTGAGACGAAACTTAACCACCTCCTCATAAGTATCTTCATTCATTACTACAAGGCGGTAACGATTTCTTAAACGTTTTAGTGTGCTATTGGCATCTAACTTTGACATGTGTTATATTGGATGTTAAAATTAAGAAACGCATGTCATTATAAGTGCTAATTGGTAAAAATATCCGATATTTAGCGGCATTATTCTAATTCATTACTCATGTTCAAGGCTTTTTTTTTATCGGTCATTTTACTATCCGTTTTACCCTGTTGTTTCACCACCGCAGCTGCCCAGCCACCTACATGGACGATCGATTTGATAGACAAAGAAAAAAAGCCGGAGAAATTTAGTGAGCGAAAGTTGGGGTCAGAAAAAATGGCTGAAAAAAAATTCACCTGGGTGCGCCATTTATTTCAAAATAATTTTACCCGATACAACTACTATTTTAACGCCAATAATAAAATAAACACTGTTTTAGAACGAGCCAAGCTTGACCAGAAAGATGATTATACCAAGCTAATTGGTTACTATCCTTTTACCCTGGAAAAAACAGCCGCACAAAAAACAGAATTGGACTCTGTAATTTATAAGTCCACAGCCGGCATTTTATTACATGATTTAAGAAATGACTGGATAGACAATATGTACCTGTTGATGGGCAAAGCTTATTTTCTTAGAAAAGATTTTGATTCTGCCGCAGCAACTTTTCAATTTATCCAATACAATCTTTTTCCACGTAAAAAAGACGAAGATGGCAACAGGATAATAGGTGCTTCTGAAGATGCCAGCAACAGTAAAATAAGTATAGCAAATAAAGAAAAGCAAAATATCTTACAAAAAGTTACTGCTTTGCCGCCCAGTCGAAACGATGCGTTAGTTTGGCTTGCCAGAACATTAATTGAGCAAAATGAACTGGGTGAGGCCGCTGGCTTAATACATACATTACAGGAAGACCCCCACCTTCCAAAACGCTTGGTTGACGACCTGAATGAAATGAATGGCTATTGGTATTACAAACAAAATATTTACGACAGTGCCGCTGTTTACCTGGAAAAGGCGCTAACCAATATTGAGTTTAAAGAGGACAAGGCAAGAACGGAATTTTTATTGGCGCAGCTGTATGAACAAAACAAACAATTCGGAAAAGCAACCAGCTTTTATGAAAAAGCTTCGCTTCATACAGTCAATCCCCTGATGAATATTTATGCCCAGCTTAACAATGCAAAAATGAGCAAGGGTAATAACCAGGAGGACTTATTTACAGGTATTGAAAACCTAATGCGACTTACAAAAAAAGACAATTTTGAAAACTACCGGGATCTGCTTTACTATTCTGCCGGCGAACTTGCCATTCTAAAACCAGACACGAATCAGTCTGTTGTTTTTTTTAATAAAAGCATTCTATACAACGAAAATAACATTGTAATTAAAAATAAAGCATTTCTTCAACTAGCTGAAATTTCTTACAAACGCAAGGAATACGAAGATGCATTCCGGTTTTACGACAGCCTTCAAACTGGTGATACTACTTTAAATGAAACCCTAAAGGACATAGAAGCCAGGAGAAATTCTTTGAGCAAGATAGTGGAGAAGATAAAAATTATTAACAGGGAAGATAGCTTACAAAGAATTGCAGCCCTACCCAAGTTAGAAAGAGAAGCGTTTGTAAAAAAATTATCCAAACGATTAAGGAAAGAAAAAGGCTTAAAAGAAACAGACAACGCAACAGACGGAACCGACCAGCCGATAACATTTGGCAAAGATAACAATGAGCCTGTTGACCTGTTCGCCAACAGTAGTAAAAATTCCACTGACTGGTACTTTTACAATGCATCAAAAAAATCAAAAGGATTTACTGATTTTAAACGAAAATGGGGCGTAAGACCTAATGCGGATAACTGGCGAAGAAAGGCTGCCATCAATACACTTACTGCGCCAAAACCGCAGGATGATGGACCTCAGCTTGGTAATATGAATCCTGATGATCTTGATGCGCCGCCGGCAGATGACATTAATAAAATCAGCAAATCAAAATCAGGCAAAAAAGCAGGCAAGCCGGGTGTTGCCAATGAAGCAAATGATGGCGGCCAGGCAGAAGATATCAGTTACGAAGGCCTGATGAGCGGTCTGCCGTTAACAGAAGAAAAGCTTACTGATAGTAAAAATTTGGTTGCAGTAAATTTATTTGAATTGGGAAAAATATTTCAGGAAGATGTGGAAGATTATCAGGAAGCCATTAAAACTTATGATCTATCCCTGGAGCGTTTTCCGGATTCTATGTATAACGGAGAATTGTATCTTGGATTTTATTTTTGTTACACGAAATTAGGCGACAAATACAAGCCCGCTTATTATAAAAATTTATTGGCAGCAAAATTCCCCGATAGCAAATCAAATACAAAAGTAGCCAATCCGAATGCCTTTAGCCCTAACGAAAAAAATCCAGAAGTAACCAAACGTTACCAGGATATATACACACTTTTTATTGAAGGCAAATTTGAGCAAGCAGTTGCTGAAAAGAAAAAAGCAGACAGTTTACATGGCAATAATTACTGGAGTCCGCAGTTGCTTTATATTGAAGCCGTTTACCAGGTTAAACAAAAAAACGACAGCGTTGCAACCGCTGTATTAAATAATATTATCAGCCTGTACCCATCATCTCCGCTTAAAGTTAAAGCCGAGCGTATGATTGATGTATTAGCAAGACGAAGTGAAATAGAAAAATATCTAACCGATTTACAGGTAACCCGAATGAATGAAGACGATGTTATACAGCCAGAAAGGGTTGTTATGAAACGAGACGATGCTAATCTGATAAAATCGACCAACACCTACGACAGTTTGCAAACGCTTGCTAAAAAAACAGATACCACCAAAAATGTACAAAACAATGCAGTTGTTGTAAACCCGACTGATACTGTTGCAAAAGTTATAGCACCTGTAATTAGCGGACCCTATGTTTTCAATACAGCTGTGCCCCATTCGGTTTTGATGTTGCTGGACAAGGTTGATGGAACTTATGTAAATGAATGTAAAAACGCCCTTAGCCGGTATGCAGGCGAATACTTTAGAAGCGCAGGCCTTACAGTAACAAAGGATGCTATTGATAAAGACTTTTCCTACATCAGTTTTGAATCTTTTGCAAGTGCAGAAGAAGCCATGCAATTTTTATATAAAGTTAAAAAAGCAGCACCGGACGAAGTATCCTGGCTGCCTGCCAATAAATATTCATTTTTACTGATTGACAGTGAAAATTTGCAGCGTCTTAAAACAACCAAAGACATAACAGGTTACAAAACATTGCTGAATAAACAATATCCGGGGCAGTTCAAATAAAACGGCAGAACTTAAAATACATTTGTACATCATTTAGTCAACACGGCAAAAGCTATGAAGAAGTCAGTAAGCATATTATGGAAAGTTTTTTTTTGGGGATTTTTTGCAGTTTTGTTGATTTTTACCTGCGCCAATTTTGGCTTGTTTGGTAAAATGCCCTCCTTAAAAGAACTTGAAAACCCGGAAGCAGATCTTGCCAGTGAAGTGTACACTTCCGATGGCAAATTGATGGGGAAATATTACGCAGAAAACAGGAGTGAGATTAAATACAGTGAAATTTCTCCAAATATTATCAATGCATTAATTGCCACAGAAGATGAAAGATTTAAAGACCACTCGGGCATTGACGGAAAAGCCGTTGCCAGGGCAATTATTACAGGAGGCTCGCAAGGCGGAGGCAGCACTATCACCCAGCAGTTGGCAAAAATGATGTTAGGCCAGGGCAAAGGAAACATTATCACCAGGGGATTTCAAAAAATAAAAGAATGGATTGTAGCTGTAAAATTAGAGCGCAATTTTACTAAAGAAGAAATTCTTACCCTTTACCTTAACAGGGCACCATGGGGAAGCAACTACGGTATTCGCAATGCATCCAGAACCTATTACCAAAAAGAACCAGCAGAATTAAACATAGAAGAAGCGGCTGTGTTGGTGGGCATGTTAAAAGGATTTATTTACGATCCGGTTCGGCATCCCAAGGCGTCCATTTACAGGAGAAATACGGTGATTGACCAAATGAGAAATGCAGACTATATTACTGCAGAAAAAGCCGATAAACTAAAAGCAAAACCACTTATTACCAATTATAAACGTCCCGATGAATCGCTTGGTATTGCCCCTTACTTCAGGGCAGTTTTGGCAGATAAATTAAAAGAATGGTGCAAAAACCATAAAAATATAAAAACAGGTGAAAATTATGACTTGTACAGGGATGGGTTAAAAATTTATACCACCATAGATTCAAGAATGCAGCAGTATGCAGAGGAATCCGTTATTCAGCACATGCCGGTGATTCAACGCAAATTAAACAGCTTGCTGAAAAACAATGCCGACAGGATGTGGAAAGAAAGAGAAAACATTATTGTAAATGCCATGAAAATCAGCGAGCGCTGGAGGGCATTAAAAGAAGAAGATGTAAAGGAAGAAGACATTCGTGCCTCCTTTTTAAAGCCCGTAAAAATGAAAGTGTTTGCCTGGAATGCCAAGCGGGAACTGGATACCATTATGACCCCAAGAGACTCCATAAAATATCATAAGCAATTATTACAAACTTCTTTTGTAGCAGCAGACCCCAAAACAGGCGAAGTAAAATGCTGGATTGGTGGTATAGACTTCAGGTGGTTTAAATTCGACCATGTTACTGCATTAAGGCAGGTAGGTTCAACCATTAAACCACTCATTTATACACTGGGTGTGCAGGATGCAGGCTATACGCCTTCCACAATTATTGAAGGTGGTCCGGTTAAATACGGCAAAGAAATGAAGACTTTTAATGGTGGTGGTGGCACATTGGCTAATTGCCTCGCCTTCTCAAAAAACACAGCAGCGGTGCGGCTTACCAACCTGGTAGGTGTAAACCGTGTTATTGAATTTGCAAAAAGTGTGGGTATAAAAGCAAAACTGCCACCATATACATCCCTTGCACTAGGTGCCGCAGAAATTCCGATGCTGCAAATGTTGCAGGCTTATACAATGTTTCCCAACAAAGGATTTAATACAGAGCTGGCTTTTATAACCCGAATAGAAGATAAAAATGGTAACTTATTGGAAGAATTTATCACAGAAAAAAAGCAGGTAATCAACGAACAGGACGCCTACACCATGGTAAAATTAATGCAAGGCGTGGTTGAGATTGGTACCGGCAGATCGCTTAATGGATATGATATACCGGCACAAAAAGCCGGAAAAACGGGTACTACAGATGATAACACCGATGGATGGTTTATTGGCTACACGCCTGAGTTACTGGCTGGTACCTGGGTTGGTTGCGATGACCCGTTTATACGAATTTACTCCGGTACCTCTGGCGGTAACGAAATGGCATTACCCAAGTGGGGATATTTTATGAAAAAAGTATATGCTGATAAAACCCTTCCCTACGGCAGCATTTTAAAATTTGAGGAGCCTGCAAACCTGGCCAATAATCCTATTTATGCTGATGAGAATTTGGCAAACCTTGCTTCCAAAGGCGACAGCTCTCAATATGAAGACCAGGGCAATGGAAACGCAGGTGACTTTATTGAAACTCCGCTTACAGAAGCTAATAATACCGGCATACCTATCGAAAGCGAATTGCCTAAGAAGTTGAAAGATACAGCTAGCAAGATTAAAAACAGCACCCCCGCTCCCATAATTCCATTAAAAACACCTGATAAAAAAGATATTAAACCAGCTATCACGCCAGCTTTAAAACCGGTTGACAAAAACCAAAAGCCAGTTAAAAAGGATAAGCCCAAAGCGGCTAATGATTACAGGTAATTTTAAAAGTTAATCACAGCGTATTAATTTGGCTTATTTGCTCAGTTAAAATTTATTTAATGAAAACATTCGTTACGTTATTGGTATTTATTTGTATGTACAACTGCTGTAAAAGCCAAACATCAGATCTTACTGATTTTAATAACGAAAGAATAAAACTAACCAAACAAAGTATGTTGGTGTTGGGAAGCTGGTCGGCTGCTAATTTAATTTATAGTGGTGCATCAGCCGGCCCGGCTGAAGGCAGTAATAAATACTTTCATCAAATGAATATGATTTGGGGCGGCATCAATATTACATTGGCAACCATTGGCTACCTGTCGGCTAAAAATAAAGATGGGCTTGGCTTTGCCAAGAGCCTTCAAAAACAATCAAGCCTCGAAAAAACTTTTCTTTTTAATGCTGGGCTTGATATTGCTTATGTTGCTGGTGGGTTTTATCTAAAAGAAAAAGCTTATAATGATTTTAAAAATAAAGACCGCTACAAAGGTTACGGTAAAAGCATTGTGTTGCAGGGATCGGCCTTGTTTTTATTTGATGGCATCCTGTATTTGGTTCACCAGCGGCATGGAAAGAAATTAAATAAACTGTTTGAAAAAATACAACTATCAACTACCGCAAATGGAATTGGTTGCGTAGTAAAACTTTAATAAGAATTTCTTTGTCCGTTTGAAATGTTATTTTCCATGCATTAAACTTAAAAATAGTTTCCAATTCTTTTATCCTTTAAGGAATATTAATGAAAGGAAAGTGGTTTGTAGGTGACACGAACGGCGGTTGTGTTATCCGTTGACTGACTACGAAAACTTTTTTTGTGTGCCACAAACCAGGGTGGCACTATTTTCAAATTGCTACAAATACATCTATAATAACTACGTTGATACCCGGATAATGAGATACTTTTTAAGTGTGTTTACAAGTTGCTTATTTACTTTACCAGTACTTGCGCAGAATAGCAGTTCTACTGCTAAAAAATTGAAAGACAGCATTATTATTTCTGTTCTGGATGAGGTAGTGATAACTGCTTCAAGAGTTGCTGAAAAAATATTACAATCACCTGTTAGCGTAGAAAAGGCAACTGCTCATTATTTTAAAAGTTCTCCTGCTCCATCATTTTTTGATGCACTGGAAAATATAAAGGGAGTGCAGATGCTTGTACAAGGTATGGGTTTTAAAGTGATTAATACCAGAGGCTTTGCCAACACCACCACCAATGTTCGGTTTGCACAATTAGTAGATGGGATGGATGTACAGGCACCACACCTTGGAGCCCCCATTGCCAATGCTTTAGGCCCTGGAGACCTTGATATAGAAAGCGTCGAGATCATTCCGGGTGTGTCAGCTTCTCTGTATGGAATGAACAGTATTAACGGGCTGGCAAACTTTATCACCAAAAATCCCTTTACCAGCCAGGGTGTTAGCATCCAGCAGAAAACTGGTATAAACCATGTTAATGATGCCAATAGTGGCGCAGCTGTTTTTTCAGAAACAGCCTTTCGCATGGCCGATGCTTTCTCTAACAAATTTGCTTTTAAGATAAACGGAAGTTTTATAAGAGGAAATGACTGGATAGCCGATAATCACACAGATTTAAATGCAAGTGCCAACTTATCAGTTGGGCTTACCGGTGCGGATAATCCCGGCTATGATCCGGTAAATGGTTATGGAAACGAGTCGTCTAACCGGAGAACACTTGCATGGCAGGGTAAAAACTATGTAGTGGCCCGTACCGGCTATTTTGAAAAGCAGATAGCGGATTACAATCTGCAAAATGTAAAGGCAGACATTACCCTTGCCTATAAAATTGATAGCAGTTCTACTATTGCCTACACCTATAAATTTACCAAAATAGATAATATCTACCAGCGCTCCAACAGGTTTCGGCTGGATAATTATCTTGTACAGCAACATGGCTTTACTTTAAAGACAGGTACAATTACAGCACATGCTTACTGAAATGCGGAAAACACCGGCCATTCTTACAACCTTTGTTCCATGTCGGAGAATATGGATAAAAGTTTCAAAACTGATGATAAGTGGTTTTAGGATTTTATTTACCGTTTTAATACCCGGGTAACGGCTGGCACAACTAACCTGCAGGCGTTGCAATCTGCAAGAGCCTTTGGTGATTCCGGCAGACTTCAGCCCGGCAGCAGCGCCTGGAATACTACATTCAATAAACTTAAAAATATTAATAATTGGGAGGTAGGTGCTGCCCTAAGGGTAAAAGCTAACCTTATAAATGTAGACGCACAACTAAATCTTACAGATGCATTTTGGCCTGCGTTTAAAAAGAAAGCGATGTTAGCCGTTATAGCCGGCTTTGATTACCGAACTTATATTGTGGTATCTGATGGTAATTACTTTATTAACCCGGTAAAAGGAAAGGAATACTATAATCTAGTATACAATAAAACAGGAGCATTTATTACTGCTACAAAACAATTGATAAATAACAAACTCAAAATGGGAGTCGCTCTAAGAGCGGACAAGAATGATTATTTCCGTACTACATTCAATCAACGGTTTACGTTGGTGTATTCCCCTGGTATAAAAAATAACTTAAGGGTGGCTTACCAGGCCGGTGATCGTTTTCCGAGTTTGTTTGAAGGTTTTTCTAACGTTAACAGCGGAGGAGTAAAAAGGGTAGGCGGTTTAAAGGTGATGTCTGATGGGGTATTTGAAAATTCTTATTTAAAATCTTCTATCGATGCTTTTCAGGCTGCCGTTATTAAAGATGTAAATACCGGGGGTATGGCTAAAGATGCTGCCATTAAAAAGAATCAAAACATGCTGATAAAAAACACGTACACCTACCTGGTACCGGAATATATCAGGTCTTTTGAAACGGGTTATAAGGGCTTGTTCTTAAAATCTAAATTATATGTTGATGCAGATTTTTATTTTAATAACTATCGTTCTTTTATTGCACAGGTAGAAGCAAGTGTTGCTAAGACGACATTACCTGACTCTGTTTCTTTTTACCTGAATGATAAAAGGTTGCAAGACCGTTATCGCTTGTGGACCAATTCAAAAACAAGGGTGTATAACTATGGAGTAAGCCTTGGTATCCGGTATATGCTTTCTGCCGGTTTTACCGCAGGGGCCATTGTGACTTACGCAAAATTAGACAGGAAAACGACCAATGACGGGCTGGAGGACGGTTTTAATACACCGCAGTGGATCACCAATATTAGTGTTACAAACGATGCTATTTATAAAGGCATAGGTGCAGGCATAACGTACAAGTGGCAAAGCAGTTATTACTGGCAATCTTTTTTGGTAAATGGGCAGGTACCCTTTTATGGAAGCCTCGATGTGCAGGCCAGCTACCAGTTTAAAAAAAACGGTATAAACATCAAACTGGCTGCCACCAATTTGTTTAACCATTACTATTATTCTTTCTTAGGCGGTCCTGCAATTGGTGGCTTTTATTATGTAACGATTTCGTATGCGATTGGAAAATCGCATTAATTTTTGGATCGCAACTTATAACGTTTCTTCGTTTTTGCTGTTATCAATTTAATAACTGTTTGCTAAATCAAACGCCCTGTTGTGCCTTTTTTGACCAACTAGCGAAGCGTTTTGGCTTAATAAAGTAATCAATTTCGTATAAATTATTCTGTAATGCTTTTCCTAAACTTATTTACTAAGGCTGTGGGTGATTTCAACATTTATCATTGCTAAAACCCTTTTTGCTCCGTCCCTAAATATGTTGGTCAAAATATCAACATCGGCGTTTACTGAGTAGGTTGCTTATTTTAAAGGCATATTAACAAGGGCGAAATCGGCTGTTGCTATTTGGTTTTTCAGGAACTTAAAATTGCAACACTTTAATTAATATTTAAACTCCTTTTTAAAGTAATACAACATAAATGAGCTGTTGGGTCTATTTTCTTTATCGCTAGAAACTTGTGTAACTGAAACAAGCGACCACCCGTTTTCCGATAACTTATTTACAATTTTTATCGGCTCACGTAAATTCAATATGGCTGTTAATTTTTGGTAATCAATTAAACTATCAACTTTTGATAAGTTTTTGGAATTTGTAATATTATCAAGGTTAATATTTCCAAGAGCGTCAACATTACCTCTTAATTCAATATAAAAAAATACAGGCTTTTGAGAAAACGCAACTGATGTAAATAGAATAAAAATCACTAGGATAAAATGTCTCATAATTTATTGAGTGATTAAATTTTAAAAAAATAAAAGTAGATGATAAAAACTAAAAGACTAACAGAATTCCGTTCGTTAAAACCGCTGCTGGCAGCGAACTACAACTGATGATAACAACGTCGATCCACACCTTGCTGACAACCCATTTTTGTAAGCTGCCATTTCACTGTTACAGATATTGTTGTAAATGTTTTTTAAAGTAGCCAGCATTATCGGCAGCACTTTTCATTGCGTCGATTTTAAAATTGCCTCCTTGCTCCAAATAGTAGAATTTAAGCCCAGACTCGATTGGATCGGGAAGTATTTCGGCGTAGTTAATGGAACCTTTACCTAACTCGGTATAATCCCTGGTAACTTTGTCCATATCTTTTATGTGCCACATTACGTAACGTCCCGGCTGTTTCGCTATTAATTCTTTAGGGCTAAGTTTGGAAGAATGCATCACCCAGTACATGTCCATTTGAAGTTTCACCAGTGAAGCGTCTGTTTCACTTAATATAATATCATAACCATTTACACCATCGTGATCGATAAATTCAAAGTCATGATTGTGATAGGCAAATCCAAGCCCTGCTTTTGAAACTTGCTCTCCTATTATATTGAGTTTAGTGGACATCAACTTAAAATTATCAATAGTCCTTTGTTCTGGAGCTATCCATGGCCAGGTGATGTATTTCATGTTCAATGTCAGTGCCCCTTTTATACATTGATCCACAAAACGGTGTAAATCATCATTAGGTTTGTCGAGGTAAGTAGAAAAGCCATAATGACCGCTAGAGGCGGTAAGTTGTAAATCTTCCAGTATTTTTTTAAATTCTGATGCTTTAAAGCCGTAATAAGTTCCTTTTTCACTATCGAAACCAAATGTTTCAAAATCCTCATAACCCATGGCTTTTAGCGCTTTTAAGGTGCCGATGGTGTCTTTGATCATGTCTTCATTAATTGAATAAAGTTGCAAGCCCATCTTATATTTGGATTTTGCAAACATTGAAAAAGAAGATAATGGCAACAATGCTGTTGCCCCTAAGATGGCAGTTTTCCCTAAAAAACTTTTGCGATTCATATATTTTAAATTCAATGTGATAAATGTTTTTCTATTTCAAAATCCCGACATAAACAAAATAGGGTTTTCTATCTAAAATTTATAGTTTATTTCTCATTAGAATAAGGTTGAGTATCGCCGCTATCACCCCGGGCTCTGCGGTCATAGCTGATTACTGTAAAGTAGTTAGCCAATACCGGAACAAGCTTAGGTGTTGGTCCAAAATCTTTACTGCAAAAAGCTCCATCAACTAAAATAACTGCCGGTCCATTACCGGTTTTATTGTAAGCGATTTTTGTTCCGTCTTTTGAAATAACTGTTGTCATATAGGTTCTAATTTTTGTCAATCTTTTGAAGTATCCGAAATGCTTTGCAGGCAACAAACAGGGCGCTGTCAGGCTCTTTCAAAAACATCAGCCGACAACTGAAGCCAAATATTATTTTAAAAGTTGAAGTTAAAAACTAAAGTTAAATCATTAAGGCCGAGCCCAAAACTGGAGCTGACAGCGAAGTTCCGCCGAAGTTTGAATTTCCTGTCTCAATAATGCCAAACCAAATGTTGCCTGCCGTTTTCTCAAATATAACTTAACCACCAATGTTTATGTGTTGCTTTATACTTACTATACCAACGACATGGGAAATATAAAATTATGATGACCAACATCCATACGATATATACAATCCATAGCGGATGTCCGCTTGCCGATGGTAAACTACCTTCTCTAAATTGATTAAAGACTAAATCATTCCATGAATGTCCTGATAAAAAGAAAGCCAGCCATGAAATGCTGTGAATCAGAAAAACATGAAGTACATAATAAAAGAAAGCTACTTTTCCAAATATTATCACTCTTTTGCTGAGACTGTTGGAGCCCCCTTCTAAAAAGGATATTAAAATAAGAGCCGGTCCCATTGTCATTAAAATGAACAATAAAGAAGGAGGATACTTTGAAGTATTTATAAAATCAAGCACGGTAAAAACAGTTGTTTTTTGAACCTTCCATTGATGCATATCTCCGTAAAGATTTGTACAACGGATTAAAACAAATAATACAACTACTGTAATTCCTGTTATACGTAATATTTTTTTCCTGTTTTCAGCATTTGTTTCAGGCAAATAAAGTTTTCCGAGCACATAACCCAATATCATTATTCCCAACCATGGCAGAAATGGATATGCAACTACAAAAAGTAAATGGTCATTAATAAAATATTCATGTCGTACATCAATAAGTGACCATAATACTGATTTTAAAAACGGTGTTTCAATATGTATCGTATCCAGTAGGTTATGCCCAAATACAATAATCAATCCTGTTAAAAGTAAAATTTTATAAGGAAGGTATTGCAAAACAGAAAGCAACACCATGCTTAATCCTATTGCCCAAATTACCTGCAAATAAATTATTGTAAAGTTAAAATCCCACAACGTTTCAATAAGAAATACTTCCACAATCATCAGAAATAATCCTCTTGTAAAAAGAAAGAACGCAACCTGTTTTTTTGTTTTGTCTTTACTGCTGTATAAAAAAATACTTGTGCCCGAAAGAAACACAAATACAGGTGCGCAAAAATGGGTTATCCATCTCGTCATAAATAAGAAAGGTGTTGTAGTTGCAAAATCAAGGGGATCTTCACCAATAGAAACACCATAATGCAAAAAATCACGGCAATGGTCTAATGCCATAATAATCATAACAATCCCTCTTAAAAAGTCAATTGATTGTACTCTCTTTGTTTTATTTATTGTCATGCAATTAGTGGTGAGTAAAACGGCAACCAACGGCCACGGCTTCCTGCAGGGCTGTAATTCATTGCTAGTACTGCCCGAAAACGCTGCTGATTAAAGTTATAAAAGTAAAAGTTAACAAACAAAAGATCAGGAATGCTTGTCCGGACCAGCAGAAGTTGACTGTGACAAAATCCCCATTATTACAACGTTCCAAACAAAAGCTGAACAGAATTACAAAAGCTGATTATTATTCCATCTGCCCAACTTGCACAAAACCCAATTCTATGTTTACCAACTTTACAATACTTTAAGGATTTATCACAACTTCCTTTTGATATACAAACTTGGGAAATTCTAATCTTATTAGGTTAGAATATTTATCCTCAATATTCGAAAGTGTTACTATAAAAATATCCTCATTTGAAAATCTGGTTAGCGATGCTTTATATCCTGACACTCCGCCTAAATGATAAGTTTTAAATATTGTGTCGCCTTTAAAAGATAAAAATCATGCATAACCAATATAATCTCCTTTGTCTTCATACTCACTCTGCTCCTGAATTTCTGTATATCGGGAGAACCACTTTTGATAGGCTGAATATGATATAAGCTTGCCCGCTTTAATACACGAATTCCATTTTATCAGGTCATTTACATTTGAGTATAAATTACTATTACCTACGGAATATGTAAGTGATGAATAAGGAACTTTTTTAAATGCCCCTTCATCATATTTAGCATATCCTTTTGTTACTAATTCATTTTCATTAGTTATACAACCTGTCTTGGTCATTTGCAGAGGACTAAAAATATTTTTTGTTAGAAAATCACAGTAGTTAGTACCTGAAACTTTTTCAATGATACCTCCCAAAATAACAAATGAGATACTTGAATAACGGAACTTTCCTTTCTTAAAAAATGGAAGAGAATCAGCTATGATTTTATTTACTAAATCATCTGCGGAATATGGTACTGCAATTGTAAAATTTGGAAGGTCGTCAAAATCAGGAATACCTGAACTATGGGAAAGTAATTCATGAATTGTTATGCCTGACCAATGTTTAAGCAATTTCGGAAAGTATTTCCCAATTGAATCTTTTGTTGAAAGCAAGCCTCTGTCTTGAAGCATTAAAATACTAAATGATGTAAACTGCTTTGTAATAGAACCTATCAAATAACTATCGTCACTACTGGTTGCTTTCTTTGTTTCAAAGTTCGAGTTACCAAAAGTATTTTGATAAACAATTCCCCCGTTCCTAGATATATATACCTGTCCATTGAAACCTTTGCTGGTAAAGTAATCATCATATGCTTGTTTGCGGTCTTCATGACTACAACTTGTCAATGTAACAACAAATAATAAAACGCAGCTAAAAGGCAATCTCATGTCAAGTTTGTTTAAGCCAATAAATAAAAGACTGTAGCAGCGGTGCATATCCTGTCTGCTAAAACCGTAATGCATCAATCAGCATAATACGTGGATGAAGCAACCTCCATCGGAGTGAAATAACGATTTTAATTTTCAGTTATTTAACAGCGATTTTTACACACCTGCAATACCCTTTTTTTTGTTTCAGGTGTATTGTTAACCTATTGGCAAAATTGCTGAATTCGCCCGATGTACATTTTTAAATATTCACCATGTTTGCCGGAATAACAATAGAGAAAATTGTTCCCACATCAAATACAGACCGTACATTAATTTCGAAACCATGAAAAACTACGATGCTTTTTACAATGGATAAGCCAAGGCCATAACCTTCTCCTTCGGAATTGGACGATTTCTTAAACCGGTTGAAAATATAAGGGAGCTCTTCTTCCCGGATACCAATACCAGTATCTTCCACAGTCAACTCGTACAATCCGCCTGCAATGAACTGGCCCTTTACCTGGATGCTGCCCGATTCTTTATTATAACGAATGGCATTATTAACAAGGTTATAGAGCATTTGAAAAAACAGGTCGTGGTTTACATTGGTGACCTGTAGCGTAGGTGAAATATTAGTAGTGAATTGTATGGACTTTACCTCCATGCGGGCAGAAAGTTCTTCCATTACATCACCCGAAAGCAGTTGCAGCGACACGGTATCATTTTTGGCATACTGATCATTTTCAATTCGGGAAATATACAGGAGGGAATGCACAATTCTTTTGAGCCTGTTTACAGTTTTCATCATGCCGGCAAGGCTTTCCAGCATGGCTTCGCTGAGCTGCTCATCCAGCATCATGTTTTCCATATTGGTTTGTAGTATGCTAATGGGCGTCATCAATTCATGCGAAGCATTGGAAGTAAATTCACGCTCTTTATAAAATGTATCATGAATCTGTTCCATCAGGCTGATGAGGGAGCTGTCAAGATATCTAAAATCTGTGGTAGATGTTTTAACGGGTTCCAGTGGGTCTTTAAATGGAAATTTGTGATGCAATAATTTTGTGCGCACAATTTTTGCCAGCGGCCGAAGCAATATATTGGTGTACACCAGGTCGATAATAATACTCAACACAATGAGTACGATGAGTGCAAACAAGGTAAACCGCTGCAATAACAAATTGTATTCTCCAATGGTGGCGGTAGTTTTGCCAATTTCCAGCCGGTAGTTAGCACCTGCTGTATGAAACTGGTGGGTAAGCACACGGTAGTTAAGCGTATCTCCTTCTATAATTCGTTGCGACGTCTCAATGGTGTCGGCTACCCGAGTTAAGTCTGCCGGAAGAATTGAAATATATTCTTCTTTCAACATCGTGTAGCTCCCATAAGCGCTGTCACCCTGCAGATAATAATCTATACTTTTTTGTTTTACTACATCCAGTACTTTTTTCTTTTGTTGTACCAGGTAATAATTGCTGTACCGGAAACTTACGTATTTCACCAGTGAAGGCAGTAACAACACAAACAGCACCACTATCAGCAGCTTGGAAAATGTAATGAATAAGGTAAGTTTGGTGAGCAGTTTCAATGGTTACCGGGTTTTAATTTTGTAACCGATTCCCCGCATGGTTTGTAACCATTCAATGGATGCATAGGACGTCATTTTTTTTCGGATGTTTTTTATATGCACATCTATAAAATTTGAATCGTAATCATCGCCCGAAAAACTTCCCCAGATATGTTCGCTTAACTGCATCCTGGTAAGCGGTCGGTTTTTGTGTAACAGCATATAACTCAGCAGGTCAAATTCTTTCTTGGATAAGTCTATTTCGGTTGTCTCAAATTTAACGATGCGGTTGTTTAAATCAATACTGAATTCACCTAGTTCTACTACCGGATCGTTGCTGCCTGATTTACGACGGGATATTGCCTGCATCCGGGATTGGAGTTCCAGCAACGAAAAAGGTTTGGGCAGATAATCATCAGCGCCAAGATCAAGCCCTTTAATGCGGTCTTCTACATTGCCCCGGGCCGTAATGATAATATAAGATGCATTCACACAGCTTTTCTTACTGTCGCTTAAAAGTGCCAGGCCATCATCATCCGGTAAACCAAGGTCGAGCAAAATAAAGTCATATTCATTTTCATACAGCAGTTGCCGGGCAATCGACGCCGTGTAGGCCATATCACAGATATAAGATGTTTTTTCCAAAAAGCGTTTTACTTCCTTCGCAAGCGTTTTTTCATCTTCAACAATCAATACTCTCATGCGCTTAAAATTGGTAATAAAAACCAAGGGTAAAAAAGGAATTCAGCTTGCCTGGTTGTGATAGTGAATTATTGCTTAAAAGAGACACCTGGTATGACGCCTGAATCATGTAATTTGCCCGGCTGTAAGACAGTGGCAATTCGAAATTGTAAGAAATTAAATCAAAACGATTTCCCGCTGTTGTTGTGGTATCTTTTCCGGCAGACGGGCTGCCGAATATGGGCCCAGTAACAATGCCCAACAGACTATCCCGCAGCTTCTGTTCTGTAACGTAGGTGTTATAATAACGTTGCGTTCCGCCTACAACGGAAATAAAAGGTTTTATAGAAACAATGTCTTTGTTGCCAATGCTGAAAAGAGGGATGTCTTTGGCAATTCCGGCCGTAATAAAAAAATCATTTGTTTTACCAAAAGCATAATCCCCGGAAAGCGTGGTTTCCAACCAGCTGTTGTGTGTAAGACCAAAACTTATGTTCTCTTTATTTACAGACTGCAAAAGAGGGGATTGTGCAGGATAAAAGCTATGGGTGTACCGTAGATCACCGGATAGCTTTTGATTGAATTTCCAGGCGATACCGGCACCAATATTGGCAGCAGATATTTCCCGGTTTTTCTCCGTTAAAATTTTGTAAGCAAGCCCGGATAGGTAAAATCCTGATTTCAATTGATAGGTGGCAGACAAAGCAGCATAAGGTGTCGTTTCTTCCGGGCGTTGCCCATAATAGGCTGCGTTATTGGCGTAGACTGCAGCAAGCGTCAAACTGTTTTTTCTCGCTGGAATACTGTCAGTGTTGCTGGCACTGAAGCTGTCTGTTTGTGCAAAACAAAAGCTGTTGGCCAATATCGGTATTATAAAAAATAGGTACTTCATGTTTTTTTATTGTGGTGGTTTAAAATAATTTTAGTACGGGCTTAATGATTTTTGGTTTTATTATTTTAACAGGAATTATTTTCACGCTTACCGGCTTGGGTATCGATACCCTGCGTGCTTTAGGTACTTCTTTTATAACCATAACTACAGGCTTGATGGTTTCCGGTGTGGGTGATGTAATTTCTGTTGTTATTGACGGCGCAGGAATTGTATCAGTTATAAGCTGTGCCATTAGCACCTGCTCCAGAGAAAGCTTACCTGGCGTTTTTCCATTGATGGTTTTTGCGTTGGCCACCAAAGGGCATAAAACAATGAATCCTGTAACAATATGTAAAATAATTCGTCGCGTCATTTGATTGTTTTAAAGAGCAGGTTTTACATACAAGATGTAAAACCTGCTTTAAATATATTTATCTCAGGTGAAGGCCTGCTGCTGTGTTTAGCAGTGTTGTAACTTTTACAGGTGTTGTTTTTACTTTTGCAGCGGTAACTATTTTGGCAGATGTGCCAACAGCAGCTTTACCATTTTGTTGCACACTGCCTGCTACTTTTGTACGGGTACTAGTTGTTACATCAGCGGTATTTTGTACGGTTGCAGTTGTTTTGTTTTCCATACGTACGGCTGCATCTTTTGTCAATTCAGCTGACTGGTTGGTTGCTTTTTTCATAGATACGGTTGTACCTGTGCTTAAAGCACCGTTGGCATTTACATGTGCCTGGTTTTCGCCCGCAGTTGCGCTTGTGTTTGAATTGGCAGAGGCGTTTGCTGAAACCTCTTTTTCGGCCATTTTTGATAGCGTTGCATTCCCTTTTTGCTCTACCGCTGCTTTGTTAGAAGTTACCGCTTCTTTACTGGCAGCTACACTTGTTTTGGCTTTTGCTGCTGCATTTGCAGCAGCGTCGGTTTGCATTGTACTGTTAGTGGAAGCATTCATTGTACTTTTTGCATTTGCTGACTTAGCTTGTTGTTGCACCTGTGCAGCAGCGGAAGCAGATTGGTTCGATTGAACGGTGGTTTGTGCAATACCAGCTACTGATAACAACATTGCGGAATAAGATAAAATGTACTTTTTCATAATTGAGTTTTTTAATTGTGATTGATTTAAATGACAATGCAAACCTAAAAGCCCAACATGAAGGGATTATGAAAAATGAAAAAAAATAACAAGGTGTAATGTACAGACTGTTAACCTTTGATCCGGTAAGCGCATGAATGAATTTCGTTTTATACAACATTGTATTGAATCTTGATTGTAACAGCAATGCCACGGTTATTATATCAACGACGTATCTACATTTAAATTGCATCAGTTTTTTTCATTCAATACGTAGTCATTCTAATTAGTGTGGTTTTATAGAATTACCAACCTTTTTTAATTATTTGTATTTGTGATGCAGGCAGCTTAAAATATCTATTTTGATATTTTAAGTATTGACAGTTGTAGGAAAGTTTTATTAAATACACTTGCTGCCGTTGTTATTGTTTGGATTTTAAATTCATTTGCTAAACCAAGCACCCAGGTTGTGTATTTGCTCCCGTCAGGGAATTTTCCGGGCACGTTGTTTCACCTATCAATCTGCAGGAATATAAATATCAAATGCTGCGCCTTTATCTGTTTCTCCACTTGCGGTTGCGATAACGTTGTGGTTTTCTATAATTCTCTTTACGATGGAAAGTCCAATGCCCGTTCAGTTGTATTCTGCTCTTCCGTGAAGCCGTTGAAATACTTCAAATATTTTTTCGCTGTATTGATTTTCAAAACCGATTCCTTTGTCGATTACTGATATGTGACAACATTTTTTGTCGGGAGAAAGTCTTGGATGATTGAGTTTTACTCCCTTTGCAATTTCACTTTTTATTTTTATGTACGTTGGTAGGCGGGGGTTTGCAATTTTAATGCGTTGCTAATTAAGTTTTGCATTAGCTGGCGAAACTGAAAAGGGATAACATTAGCTACAGAAATGTTAGTTACCTCAATCGTTGCATTTTTATTTTCAACTCTTCGCTTAAATCTTCCTTTACTTCGTCGATGATCACATTGAGGTCCCAGCATCTACGGCGCTGGATATCATTAAAATATTTTGTATTCATTCACGGTTTATTTTAGGGGGTGCTAAATTAATGATGCCGGGTGATCATTACCGATAGCTCGAATATAGGCGAAAGTCTTCCATAGCATTCTTAACGAACCGCTTACCGCCGACCCAGCCAAAAGGGCTGTTGATTAATTATATAAAAGCACAAGTTAACATACATAAGCCCGGCGATGCTTGTGCTGCCCAGCTTAAGCTGATTGCGATAAAGTATCCATTGATAAAACCTCCTGCCAGAACCCAATGTTCGTAGTAGTTTTACCTTTTGGTTCTACAAATAGGGGTCCACCGAAATCTTAATCATTTCAACAAGTTCCTCGTCCATATACTTGTATTCGTCTTCAATGTCAAGAATTACCAGTTGTTTGTTTTTTGTCTCGTTAGGAAAATTATCTATTAACCGTTGCTGATGCTTTTTCTCCATTGTAAAAATGATGTCAGCCCATAAAATGTGCCTGGATGAGACTCTAATCTTAGCCGATGGTTCTGTACCTGCAGATTTAAATTGATGGTCTTGTCTGCTTTTATAAATTGTCTCTGCTGTTGGGCTTCTCCAACTATTTCTGCTGCACACAAATAATATATTCATACGTCGTACCTGGGTTGTCAATTGTTTGTATCGGTTGCTCTAAATAACCACTCCATATGCTGATCGATATCTTGTCGCAACAACATATTTAGTTGCCCGGTATGATGCTAGGTATGTCGAAGGTTATAGAATAGAATTTCAAAAACCGGATAATCCATATCATTGGATTCGTCTTCCTCTTTAAACCTTTGATGTAGATTTTCTTCAGTGAGTGCATAAATTATTTGTTTACATAACCAGCGCTTGATTACTGTAAATTTTGTCCGGTATTAAATCACCAATTGTTTCTGTTGGCCTGTCTTTTGCGTCTTTTTGCGTAAAGGAAAGCAGCGGCGAAAAGTCACTTGGTGGGAGTGTCAAATAATAATCTAAAAAAATTGTACTGTGAAAAGCGATATTGTAAAACCGTCTGTGAGTCGTAACATAGTCATCTGCACAATTTGCGATTGTACTGGTCAGCATATCAATACTTACTCCAATTTAATTCCATAATATTTCTTATATCAATGTGTCCATATTTCGTCACGTTGAATACTATTCATAGCCGCTTTACAATGCCCGTTAACGAAAAAGGCCGGCCGTTGTTAGGGAATACGGTATGCGTTAGCCCAAAACAAAAGTTTATAATTGAAATATCGCTATGTTTTATTGATTGGCTAAATTTATAATGTCGGTAACATAGTTTTAAATTTTGTCCGTGATTGAGTCGTTTATTTTGTGATAGTAAATGTAGGACACTATCAAAATCCCTAAAATTATGAGGGGGAAAAATGAAAGGAATACAACGCCGTCAACTGCAATATTGCTGATTGTTGCAAATAAAAAATCAAAAGCAAAACCTGCATAAGCCCATTCTTTCAGTCGCTTTGGAATTGAAGGAATAATCAAAATCAAAGTACCTAAAACCTTGAATACAACCAAAGCGTTTCCAAAATATACAGGATAGCCGAGATGCCTAATTCCTTCCCTGGCAAGTTCTGTCTGTGATGTAAGCGCAGGCATTACTCCTTCAAAAAGAAAGATGAAAATAGTTGTTGTCCAAAAAATGATTTTGTCTTTTTTCATTTTGGTTAATTTATTGTTTGAATGTTAATTTATGTGGGGTCGTGTACAAGGACAATGAACTCAAATATATGCGAAAGCTTCTATAATTCTATTTTGCCTCATCAGATAATCAATTCTTTATTATCCCTTCCATCCACATAGTAGGCTGTATTTGCGGAGTAGGATGTGGAGTTCTAAAAATATCCCTTAACGCCTATATCAACAATGGTATTAATGTAGGCACTGTGTGCTGATTTCCCTAAACCTGTTTACCAATTTTATGGGTAATTTCAACCTACTTATTTATTGCCTAAACCGTTTTGCTCAGTGCCTTCGAATCTTGGTCAAAAGACCAACATCCGAAGGCACTGAGTAGGTTGCTTATTTTAAAGGCTTACCAACAAGGGTGAAAAAACCGTTGTTAGCTGTCAGCGTTTTTCCAATTAGATGTAGGGCCGCTTAGTATAATTTATCATTTGCTCTCCTTTTCAAAAATTTTTCTTCTTATTTCAATTCCTTTGTCCGACGCAAATAAAATATCTAAGATAAAACCCATAGCAGCTACTGCTAATAGTCCTGCAAGAAAGTTACTATTTATGTGGAGTTCAACATATTTGCGAAC
>JANYCA010000203.1 GCA_025360525.1 Chitinophagaceae bacterium
TCGATTTCATTTTACCCGGTTACTGATTTTAGAATCCTATTTTAAATGAATGTTCTAAAATTTTTCTGGCCTATTATTTCAGTCACGAATTTGCCATTGTTATTGGCCAAACAATTATAATATTCGGTATTTATGTTCACCAAATATTATAATAATTGGTGAATAAACAAGCCAGTTTGATAGCTATAGTCTTACAATAAATCTATTTCCATAAACAATAAATACTGTCTAAACGCTTCCGGGATTTCCACCTCCGCATAAACCGGGATATCACTAAACCCAACACTCCGGTAAAGTGCATGGGCTGCCGTCATAAATTTAGGACTATCCAATCTTACCTTTTTATAACCGGCTTCTTTTGCAGCAGTTAGTAAAGATTGAAGGATGGCCCTGCCTGCACCAACCTTTCGAAAAGATGGGTCAACATACATACGTTTAATTTCTCCTATTTCTTCGCTAATACTTTTAAGACATCCAATTCCACAGGCCTTGTTATCAACGAAAGCCAACATAAGGCGTCCGTTTGGCGGCAGAAATTTTGCGATCATTTTAATATCCTGTTCCACCGCTTCGGCTGGGTTGTGCGGATGCACACCATACAGCATTTGCATTTGATCGTTTCCCCAGGTTAAATATTCGGTCCATAATTGTTTGATGGAATCAATGTCATCGGGGAGCTTTGCATCCCGGGTTTCAATAACCGTATTGGTATTCATTGGTGAGGTATTTTAGTTTTTAGTACTAATTTTTATTTGAAATAATGTTTGTTTTTTCAGTTGCTGTTATAAAAATTGCTTCCATTACTTCATTGATTTAATTTCTGTTATTACAATTGTAACAGTCGTGTTTCCAATGTTTTCCACGTAATGTTTTCCAACATAATCCCTCCAGGATGCAGTACCAGCGTCCTCATTGGCAATAACTACTTCACCATTTTCAAGATATATTTTTAGCCTGCCGCCCGAAACCACATAAGATGATTTTGCAGGATGCGTATGTGGCTCATCTTTTTCTCCCGGCTTTAAAGAATACTCAAGCACTCTCACATACTCATTTTCTAAAAGCAATTTGAACTGGGTAGAAGAAGCTTTTAGTGCATCAATCTGTAATTTACTGCTGGCAGTTTTTAATGATTTTGCACTTTGATTACATGAGCAGCATACATAACAAATTGCGATAACTGCAAATACTTTTGTCATAATTGGTTATGGTTATTATTGGGTAATAGCGTTTATTTCACTTTGCTTTCTTCATCAGCCAAATGTTGCAAATAATAACAGTAAACCAGTTGTCCTTTGCGCATGCTTGATACCCGGAAAAACTCATTCGATGCATGCCATTTTTCATCGGGCAATAAAAATCCCAGTGAGTAGGCATACACGCCTAAAACTTCTTTAAAAGATAGCATGGCTCCGCCGGTACCACCAGTGCCTAATTTGAAAGGTTGCTTACCATAAATTTTTGATAAGGCATCTGATACATAACTAAAGGCTTTTGTATCTGTAGGCGTTGTATTTGGGCTGGCATAACCCGGTTTAAATTTGTAAGTAACCGAGGCTCCAACGGGACAGTTTTTGTTGATGTGTTTTACAATCAGGTCAATAATTTCTTTGCCATCCTGGTTATTAACCAGGCGGCAGGTAATTCTGGCCATGGCATTGCCGGGAACAATATTGGAGTGACCTTCTGCCGCAGTGTAGCCACCTTGCATGCCAATTACTTCAAGTGTAGGGCGATACCAAACCCGTTCAAGCGGTGAAAATGTTGGGTCGCCTACTTCTGCGGTTGTACCCAGAATTTCCATATCCTTAGCAGGGTCATACGGCACCATTTTAATGGTTTCTTTTTGCGCTGCTGTGATAGGCAATACTTTGTGATAAAACCCCTCCACGGCTACATTGCCTGCTTTATCATACAACGAGGCAATAATTTGCGAAATGGCAACAACAGCGTTGGGCGTTTTACCACCAAACTGGCCGGAATGCGCATCCGTATTGGCTGTTTTTACAGTAAACTCCAGTTGTGCGGCACCTCTTGAACTTGTTGTTATTGCAGGAATGCTGTCATTATATTGAGCATCATCGGCTGTAACGGCAAAATCCGTTTTCAATAATTCTTTATTTTTCTCAAGAAAGTTTTTAAAGTTCGGACTGCCAATCTCTTCTTCTCCCTCAAACAAAAACTTTACGTTTACCGGTAGTCTGCCATCTGTTTTTAACATAGCTTCCACAGCCAGCATAGAGATCATCACGCCACTTTTATCATCACTTGCACCACGGCCAAATATTTTTCCATTTTTTATTACCGGGGCAAAAGGAGGATTTTCCCATTCCGATTCTTTTACCGGTTGCACATCGTAATGCGCATAAATTAAAACGGTTGGTTTGCCGGGTGCTTTATCCCAACTGCCATACACCACGGGGTTTCCGGCTGTGGGTAATAGTTGTGCGGTGCTAATGCCAATGGATTTTAATTTGTTTACGATCCACTCCCCGGTTTTTGCAACATCCGTTTTGTTGGCTGGAATGGATGAGATACTTGGAATAGCTATCAACTCTACAAACTCTTTTAAGTGTGCATCCATGTTGTCATCAATATATTTTTCATACAATGGCATGGCTGATTTTGTTGTCGCATTTTTTTTGGTTGCTTTTTGTGCAAGTAACTGTGTGCTGGCAGATACACTTACAACAGCTAAGAAGATCAGAGATAAGCATTTTGATTTTGTCATAATTTTTATTTAGTTGCGTTTTTAGTTTGTTATTATTTGAGATTTGCTACAACGGTAGCTTTTTATTTTTGCCTTGTCCATTTCAACCTGCGACTCGCATCTAATGGTTTTGGTATGATGGTATCACCGATAAAATAAAATTTCCTTTTCAATTATCGGCCTGGTTACACTTGTAACGGTGTACCTACTTAGCAGCATCTTTAAGTTGTCGATTATATTCGGCTGCATCAAAGCTGCCTTTGGATTCCTGGATAAGACCGGCTGCATCTAACTGCCACAATTCAACACCGCTTATTTTTACTTTATTGCCGGTACCTCCCGGTCCTGTGTTGGTGCCAGTTAGCGTCCAGTGAAATGCGGTAGCGTCGGTTTGCATTATCAAACTATCCATTACAACAATTATATCCGGGAAAGCGGTCATAAATTCAGCTGCTACTTTTGCTATTGCTCCTCTACCAACAGCGGGGGTATTGGCATTTACACTTAACGAACCTGAAGCGGAAAAATACGCAGCAACACTATCTGGCTGTTGGCTGCACCATGCGGCTGCATAATGTTTACCAAAATCGATTAGCTTTTCATTTTCCATACTTTTTTTATTTATTGTTTCAGAATTGAAAGCGTCTTTAGTTGGTTCTTTTGATGGGTTATTGCAACTGCTGATGACGATTGCCGAAGCAATAAAAAGTGCAGCCATAGAATTCAATTTTTTATTTTTCATGTTGTCTTATTTATTAGCCTCCATCCCTCCAATAATCAACCAGCCATTATCAGACTTCTTCCAGGTATGCGTTATTTTATAAGTCCTTTTTTTTACCACTTCATTTTTTTCATTGGTCCATTGTTGGGTTACATCATACAACACAATTACAATGTCATCAAATACATTTTCAATTTTACGAGTCAGCTCATAACTAAACACGCCGGTTTTGTCCTTATACAAATCGATCAGCCAATCCGTAATATGGGCTTTGTTGCCAATAATATTGTTGCTGGGATAGCCTATAAATTTTTCATCCCATAAAGTGAGGTAGGCCTGCAAGTCTTTTTCTTTTACATATTTCCAGTAGCGCTCTTCCATTTGCCATACTTCGTTCTGTATTTTTTCAATAGATGAAGTAAAGGACAGCCTCCTGTATTCCGATTCATCCGGTGGCCCTGCAGTCACTTGCAGATTAGGCGTACCTGTCAGTGTCATGATAACAGAACCAAATGTAAATACTCCATTTTTTGGGGCACGACATACCGGATTATCTTTATCATCTTTTGATCGTAAGACATCTTTTATAATACCCTCATTAACGGTTGGGCTTTCCTTAACTCTTTTTGTAACGGCAGCTAACCTGATGTTGCTATTAAGGCTTTTTAATTCGGGTGCAGTTGATAATGCAGGATCAAATTTTTGGAACCATTCTTTTACATTATCATTTGCTAAAGGATGATTGGTGTGATAGATGGTGCCATTGGAATTGTTGGGATTAAACCTTACCACTTTTCCGGAAGAGGCTTCAAAATCATACACATCGCCCCGAATGCCAATGATATAATTTTGGCCGGAGGCATGTGGCACTGTTTGAATAAAATTCAGCAAATCTTCTTTATCGGTTGAACTAATTATTCTTCTTACAACAAATGCCACAGGCAGTCCGGAGGAGGAAGCTTTCAATTGCATTAATGTGTTCATACATGCGCCTACACCGGTTTCATTCATTCCGTTTAATGCAATCAAACCCGGATGGGTTAAGATCAATTGCTCTGGTAGTGTGCCGTTTTTTGCTAACCGCATAAGAATTTGATATCCATCTGTGTAAGATTCAATATCCATGTTTTGGGCGATATAAGCGGTGCCGCCATTAACAGCAGGCACGCCAATTCCGCTGCAATGATGATTGGCAATATTATTCAGGTACACCCAAAATTCATCCAGCAGGTTTAGTACCATTATATCATTGAATGCCTGCTCGGATCCTGCCGCAATACCACGTACTTCTTCATACAAATAGGGTGTCCATTTTTTAATTGCATCCTCGAAGTGTGCGTAATTAAAAAAATCTTTCAACACCTGGTTGGCATCTTTACCAAATGAGGTGGTTGTATTCTCTTTCCACTTAGTTACAATTTCAGCAATTTCTTTTTTCAATAATTTGCCATGTTGTAATCCAAGTTCATAGCCGGTACCGGTAAGGGTAATTTCCCTGAGTGCTCTTTTGCCGGGATTGGTAACGGAGATTTGACTGTAAGCAATATGCGAACTCAGCATCAGAAATAATAGTAATGGTTTTTTCATTTTTTTCTTTTAATTCATTTGTTATGCAACTATTACTTTTTATAAATAGCTCAGCCACCATTTTTCTTTGTGATTGGTGTTGTATTTATCGTACCACCTGCAAAGTGGCAAAAGCAACAGCACTACCAAAACCCAAACTGCATACGTTCCGCCCAAAGAAAAACCATAGCCTTTTTGCCATGGACTTTCCTTTGCATTTGCTAAAGTTGTAATAATCATATCTGTCCAGGGTCTGCCGCTTGCAACCACTGCAACAACAGCTAGCCCGTAAATAAGAAATAAATGCAGGATGTAAAAAAAGAGGGGAACCCTTCCAAATGGGATAATAATTTTCTCCCACCAGTTTAACGGCTTTTCTAAAAGTGAGAGCGTAATCAATGCAGGCCCCAGCGTCATTAAAGTGTACCTTACCGAAGGTGGATATTTTGTAACATTAAAAAAGGAACATACTGATAATACAAACGATGGCTGCGTTGCCCAGGGTGCCATATCACCGTAGCTGTTTATTGCTCTTAATATCACAAATAACATGATGGCAATGCTGCCAATAAGCAATAAATATTTTTTGCGTACGGCTGCATCCATTCCTTTTTTATACAGCATACCGAAAGAATAGCCCAGCATCATGATGCCAAGCCAAGCTAATATGGAATACCCAGTGGTAACCTGGTGTCCGGCAATGTAAAATCTTTTTCGTTCGTGAAACTGTGCCCACAGAAAATCTTTAAAAGTATTGCCTGTTGCATGTATGTAATCTAATAAATTATGACCAAACAAAATCATTAAACCAACAATTAAAATAATTTTCGGTGGCAGGTAAATAAGCGCCGACATACAAACCATTGATAAACCAAGCACCCAGATTACCTGCAGACGGAAAATTATGTAGGCAGGATTAAAAGTCCAGGCAAAACTAATTACTACCACTTCAAGCAGCATCAGCCAAAGCCCACGCTTTAATAAAAATGCCGCCAGTTCTTTTTTTGTTTTTCTTTCTCCTACCAAAAAAGCCGAAGTGCCTGCAAGAAATACAAATATGGGTGCACAAAAATGGGATATCCAACGGGTAAAAAATACTGCTGTAGTTGTTTGGGACAGGTCATTGGGCTCATACTGAAAATTACCTGCATGAAAATAGTCCCGTACATGATCGAGTGCCATGATGATGATTACTATTCCACGGAGCAGATCAATGGATGTTATTCGTTTAGAGACTTTTTTTTCAATTTGCAGCATAGATGGTTAATTCGTTTATTGATAACATATTCGCAGGTTATGCATATTTTTATATTACCCATCGCCTTGCCTTATTTGCATTTAAAACTCATTTTTTCAAAACAGTTATCTTTGTTTTATAATTAAAATTTATGGCATCAATAACCAGTCTTTCTCAGCTTGACCCCAACGGTACTTATTCTTATGCTGATTACCTCACCTGGAAATTTGAACAGGCACTGGAAGTAATTAAGGGGAAAATCTTTCCAATGTCTGGACCTAGCCGTATCCATCAAAAAATATCGTGGCAGCTCAGTGGCACTTTCTTCAATCATTTTAAGCAGCAACGTTGTGAGGCCTACGCTGCGCCTTTTGATGTTCGCTTGTACGACAAAAAGAAATCTCAAAAAGCCGATAAAGATATCTTCACCGTTGTGCAGCCCGACCTGTGCGTTATCTGCGATTTGGCAAAACTAGATGACCGTGGCTGCCTCGGTGCCCCCGACCTGATTGTTGAAATTTTATCACCCGGCAACTCTACCCGTGAAATGAAAATAAAAAAAGAACTGTATGCTGAATCTGGTGTAAAGGAATATTGGATTGTTGATTACAATCACGAAACCCTTACCCAATTCAGCATGGAAGAAGACGGCAATTTTGGAAGGCCACTTATTTTTACAAGTGAAGAGCCCGTTCCTTCCGTTATATTTCCCGATTTTATCCTTAACCTGATTGAGTTGTTTCCTGTTCCTCCAGCACAGGATTAATTGTTTTGAACGTTACAATTTGTTGCATTTGATATTATTTACTTTACACGAATTATACTCCTGTTTAATGTTACTTTGCTGCAACATAAGCTACTTTCATTTCTCCCATCAATGCTCCTGCAGGCTTTAAAAATCTTTCCCTCATTTTCATAAATGGTTTTTCAATGGCATGATGCAGTATGAGTGCAACCACAATGCAAAGGATAATCGTCAACACGAGCATCAAACTACTGTTTTTTGCAATGCCCAAATCAGACAACACAGTTTGTGCAGAAAGTATGATGGCCATGTGCACTAAATAGAGGGCATACGGTAGTTCGGCAATTTTTGTAAGCACTACCGATTTCCATTTGTATAAAAAACTGTAAGCCTGGTGGCGGTTCCCTTTTATAGCATGGAGATCATTTTGCTTGCAGCGAAAAATTTGTCTTTCATGTTGTTTTGTTTTTGGTTGGTTAGAAACAATATCTACTTTTTTGGGGGATTTATTTAATGATGGTTGATTAATAGTGATAATTATTTTGTTGCCTTCATTTCTCAGATACCGTCTCTGTTTGTGAAGCTATTTCTTCTTTTGCAGATGTTGCGGTGTTGCAACCTGCAGCAAACATTGCGGCAATTAGTATTGCTGCAAATGGAAAGATTTTGATCTTTTTCATGAAGTTTGTATATGGTGTTTTAAATGATTGACATAGAAAAATTACCATAGAAGACGGATGAATAAACAGACAGCTAAATGTACATAATAGGTTTGCATAAAAGACGCTTTGGTGGACGAACAGCAGCTAATACTGTCCGAAGCAGCGGTTTTATTTATCGGGGAATTATAGAGTAAGAATAGCGTTTATCGAAAAAAAAAGTCAATCAACTTATTATCATCAGGCTGCTTTTGCATTTTTAAATTCAAAATAAATTTTAGTGCCGTTGGATTTTTCCTCCCTCATAGTGCCACCCAATTGTTGAGTGAGAAGTGCTACCAGTTGCCCGCCAAAACCCGTACCATGGGTGATACCGCTTTTGCCTACTCCATTATCCGATACTTCTAATTGCAGAATACCATCTTTTTGCTTGTGCAATTTAATCTGCACTTTTCCGGCTTGTCCTTGTGGAAAGGCGTATTTTAACGTGTTGGTCAAAAGCTCATTTACAATCAAGCCGAGGGGCACAGCCGTATCAATATCCACATCCAATTGCTCCATGGTACATTCTATGGTTACTCTTTTTTCGGCACCAAACGAATCTAATATGCTTTCACTAAGATTAATAAAATAATCTTTCATTTCGATGCCACCAAGGTTAGTGCCCTGGTACAATTTCTGGTGTACAATGCCAATGGAGTGTACCCTGTTCTGGCTTTCCTGCATGGCATCTTTGGTTTGTTCATCATCTATTTGGGCGCTTTGAAGGGCCAATAAGCTGCTAACCACTTCCAGGTTGTTTTTTACCCGGTGATGAATTTCTCTTAATAGCAGTTCTTTGTCGAGCAACAATTGGTCGCTCTTTTTCTTCTCACCGGCTATTTTATTGCGTTGGCGAAATACTACTACAGAGAATAAGAGTACCAATAACAAAGCACCGAATGCAGCGTTGCGAATATTTTGCTGGCGCTTTATTTCTGCCAACACTACTACATCCTTTTTTTTCTGCGCTGCTTTAGCTAAAGTTTCTTTTTTTTCATTTTCAAATTGTAATTGTGAACCCACCAACTTTTGCAGGGAGGCTTTATTAGAAGAACTGTCTTTGATGGCAATAAATTTTTTATAATGCTCATAAGCACTCTTCCAATTGCCTGTTACACTATCCAATCTTTCTTTTCCGCTGTAGTATTCTCCCATTGATTGCTGGCTATTTAAATCATCGTACAGCAATTTTGATTTTTTAAAAAACTGCTCTGCCAGATTATGTTTTTTTAGACTGATGTAAACAGAGCCTATTGCCGCATACAAGCTTGCAAGATTTGTTTGTTTGAAATGGATTTGTAGCTACTCTCTGCGGTAAGATAATTTTTTAAAGCGTCAGTATATTTATCTTGAGCCTGATAAAAATTACCAATGCTGCGGTTTATTTGTGCGAGGATTTGTGCATCTTTTAACTCATGGGCAATTATAGCAGCAGCATCATAATATCTTTTTGTTTCTTCAAAGTTATTTTCAGCAATATACAGATCTCCAATGCTGATATTAAAATTTATTTGTTCTATTTTGTTACCACTTTCTAAAGATACCTGCAACCCTTTCTTAAAAATTTTTAAAGCTTCTGTTTGGTTTCCGAGTGCCTGATAATTAGACGCCAGCATGTGGGCTGCATGGGCTATTGCACTCTTGTCGCCCATCATTTCACTCATTTTTAAATAGTCGTAGGATGTTTTTGTGGCATCAGCTACATTGCCCTGTATTTCATACAAGTAGCATAATACATCATAGCAGGTAGCAATGTTAAAGGTATCCTTTATAGCTTCGTTATATTTTAATGATTTTATTAAGTATGCAGTTGCCTCATCAAGTTTACCATTATCTAAATAATCTTGCCCTATTTCTATTAATACCCTACCTGCTGCATTTTTTACCAGTTTGTTTGTATAACTCAAGTGCCTCAATGTGATTTGAAATGGCTTCATTAAGATTGCCCATTCGCCAGTAAAGCCTTCCAACTCTATGTTTTATTTTGGCAACACCGGCTTTCCAGTTTAGTTTATTAGCAAGTTCAAGCGCAGCTTTTGTAAACATAAACCTTCTTCCGGTTTGTAATACACATGCGCCAGCATTATCTCATCATACAACTTCACTTTTGCCGAATCTTCTTTTGCAGATGGTAACAGCGCATGCAAGGAATCTGCAATTGCCCTATCAGCCCTTTGGGAATAACCCGAATGATGCAACAGGATTAGCAATATGAAGAATAGGAAAATCTATTTCATGATTTCAAAGCCTGCAAAAATAAAAAATATACGTTCAGCAAATAAGCAATTCCATGTATGAAAAAAAAAATTGCCTACTGCAAACAGCCATCTTTTCTTACAAAGTCTGCAACCGCTGCATAAGTTGCTCTTTCATGCCAATGCCAAGCGGTATGGGCTTTTGCGCAATGATGGCGTGGCTTTCGGCTACTTCATCTACATGCATTATGTTGATGATGTAAGACCGGTGTATTCTTTGAAATAATTTTACAGGCAACCGCTCCTCAATTGTTTTGAGGGTGATGGATAACACATATTCTTTGGTAGTAGTAAATATGCGGCTGTAATTACGATCTGCTTCCATATATAAAATATCTGACAGCATAATTTTTACCATCTTTTCTTTATGGCGTACAAAAATGCGATCGCTTAAAATAAATGGCTGTTCGGTATCACCAGGGTTTTCCGGTGGTTGACTGCCATTTTCCTGTTCTGCCATCCTGCTGATGGTTAATTCAATGGCACGTTGTAAATCTAATTGCTTAAAAGGTTTTGAAATAAATGCAGCAGGCTTTGTAGGTTTAGCCCGGTTAAAAGTAGCTTCGTCAGAATTGGCCGTTAGGTAAATGACGGGGATATTATTTTGTAATTGAATTTGCCGGGCAGTTTCTATCCCGTCTATTTTTCCTTTTAAATTGATATCGAGCAAAATAATATCCGGCTTATTTTGCTGCACATGCAAGATGGCTTCTTCGCCACGGGGCAATATGCCCGTAACCTCATACCCAAGGCTGGTAAGCTGCATAGAGATTTTTGCCCCGATGATCATTTCATCTTCTACTACCAATATTTTTATCAATGTGTCCATTAATGAGGTTTGCAAAGTTTAAATTGTATAGTTATATGGGTAACATTGCTGCTATTAACGGTTAGTTGCCCTTCTAATTGCTTCACCAGTAAATTTACTAACTCTGTTCCAAAGCCGGTGCCTTTGGGTGTAATGTTTTCAGGCTTGCCGATTCCATTGTCTGCTACTTCAAATATATATTTATCTGCGTTATCAGTTGCTGCCAGGCTTATAATTATTTGGCCCTTCTTCTTTGCTAAAAAAGCATACTTCAAAGCATTGGTCAAAAGCTCGTTTGCAATAAGGCCAATGGGAACTGCTGTATCTACATCCAGCTCAATTGGCTGCATGTTGCATAGTATGCAGATGAGGTCTGCGGCATTAAATGTATCCAAAATATTCTCACCCAGGTTTTGAAAATAATCCTTCATTTCTATACCCGCCAAGGTTACCTTTTTGATATAATTTTTGGTGAATAATTCCCATGGATTGTACCCTGTTTTGGCTGGCCTGCATTACAGCCTGTGCTGATGGATGATCTATCTGTGCAGCCTGCAATTCCAAAAGGCCGGATACTATTTCTAAATTATTTTTTACCCGGTGGTGAATTTCTTTCAGCAGCAATTCATTTTCTGCATTCCGCTTATCCAGCAACAGGTTATTTTGTTCCAGATTTTTATTGAGTGTTTCCAGTTGGATATTGCTTCGTCTTTTATTCTGGTAGTTGCGGTACACACCCATTAAAATAACCACCAATAAAATGGCTGCCCCCAGGGTTAACAATTAAACCTTTTTTTGTTGTGAGATAGATTGTTGTTGTGTTTTAATGGTGCTTTCTTTTTGCGCCACTTCAAACTCAGTTTGTAGTTTACTAACCCGTTGATCCGATTCTGTGGTAAACACACTATCTTTTAATGCAGCGTATTTTAACAATGCAGCGTAGGCTTGTTGGTAATCGCCGGTAGCGGCATAGGCCTTGCCCAGCTCTTTGTAAGCCTGGTTTAAAAAATATTCATCGCCAAAATTTTCACCAGCCACCCTCAAACAATTTTTTAATGATTGGATGGCCAGTTTAGGTTTCTGTAAAAGATTTTGCAGTTTGGCCAGCGAAAGCCAACTCCGCATGAGCATAAAGTTATTATCCAGCAATGTACTGTAGCGTATGGCTTGCCGTACATTTATTGCTGCTTTTTTATAATCGCCGGTAATGGTGTACAGCTCATTAAGGGCAATGTAAATATCGGCCAGGTTATTATAAAATTGGTATTGCTCACTTTGAGCCAATGCCAGCTTAAAATATTTTTGTGCATTGGGGTAATCTTTTAATGACAGGTAGTTGTTGCCTACCACATACAGGGTAAAACTGTAATCCATGTCCTTGATGCCACGCTCTTTAAAGATAGCTTCAGATTTTAATCAATATTCAATGCCTTTTTCAAATTTAGATTATTTCGAAAACAGATTGCTCAAATCACTGTAAGCCATCGCAGTCGCTCTTAGGTCGTTGAGCGATTCTCCTAGCCGTAATCCATCCATAGCGTAATTGGCTGCTTTGCTAAGCTGATCCCGCCTTTCCATAACATAGCCCATTTGCGTAAGTAACCGTGGCCAATCTTTTTTCTGTAATTTCTTTTTTGCTGATTCCAATAGTGTGAATGCAGAATCTAATTTTTCCTGCCTCAGCAAAATGGCGCCCAGTGTAGTTTGTATGCGACCTTCCCAAACTTTGTTATTAGTTGTTTTAGCAAATGATAAAACTTCGCTTGCAAGCACATACGCCTTGGCGAGGTTTCGGGTATGCCAGTAATACGCCAAATCGTTGCCAATGGCCAGTTTAATGGTATCAGGTAAATTTTGATTGTAATACTTTTCTAACTGGGTTAAATAAGAGGAGTCAAAAGCATCTGTTGTTACAAAAATTTGCTGGTAGGCAGGTATTTGGGTAAGGTTAACCAATTGGCTTTTACCGTTTACCGGCAATAAAAGCAATACACCAGCAACAATCAATATGATCCCCTTTTTGAAAACCATTTTTACCTTGTGGTTTGGTTGGTTAAACTGAAAAACCGGTCCATTGGTCATTTTACAATACAAATATTAGCAACTGCTCATTTGTTTCACATGTTGCGGATAGTGGTCGCAATCTAAAGGTTTAATTTAGACAACTTCAATAGTGTATTATTTATTTTTTAGTTCTTTAGATCAATTCAATTACTGCTGCGGCCTAATAAAAAATTTGACTACGAGGGTCATTAAAAAATTTCAACAGATGAAACAACCCTTTTGCAGAATAGTAAGGCCACTTTACAAAATGGTATTGCTCGATTCATCAGCGACTGCTAAAGATTTAGGATGTTACCATCATCACCAGCAGTCAATTAAATGCCGAAATTGAAAAACGGGCAACACATGTTGGCGTTATTCACAAGATTTTAGCAGGAAATATCGCCAAAAATTATTTACAGGGTACACAAAAGTTATAGGATAGCGCTTAACAAAATTGAATCGGTAGAAAAGGATATGATCAAAATTAAAAACCAGTTGATCCCGATTTCAGACAGCTATAAAAAATTATTTTTTGAGCAGATACTTCCTTCTTTTTAGATTATCTTTTCTGCAAGTACAGGCATTTAAAAACATGCTTATCTTATCAAAATAATACTACCACTTGCAGCTTTAGTATGGTTTTCAAAATCCGTTAATTGTATCGTCCAGGTGTAAGCACCAGCTGGTTGTTGAATACCTTTAAAGCTGCCATCCCAGCCTGTTTGGGGATTGTTGGTAGCAAATATTTGCTGCCCCCATCGGTTGTAAACCACCATATTAAAATGCTTGATAAACTCAGGATATTTTACCCGGAACAAATCATTTAGTCCGTCATTATTGGGCGTAAATGAATTGGGTATTTCTAAACTGCACAATCCAGCTTTGATAATTATTTCATCTGTTTCGAAACCGCAATTGTTGGTAACAGACAGGCGGAAAGTGCCAGGATCGGTAACCCTGAAATTATCCTGTGTACTTCTGTCTTGCCAGAAATAAGTGCCGCCTTCTTTTACCAATGGCTTTAAAATTAATTGCTGCCCACGGCAAAGAAAAGTATCATTTCCCAGAAAAAACTGTGGTTTGCTTTTGTATTGGATGTTGATAGTATCGTTTACCTGGCAACCGCTTAGAATTACTTTTACAAAGTAATTACCGGCTTTGCTGATAAGTTGATTTGCAAGTGTGCTGTTATTCTGCCAAACATAGGAGGCACCCGGATTTGCTGCATTCAGTAGTTGAGTGGAACCCTCACATAGTATGGTATCTTTTCCCAAATCAACCACTGGTAATGGTCTATAGTTTACGGTGATGCTGTCTGATTTGCTACAGCCCAATTGGGTAATGGTAAGGGAGTAGGTATTGGGTGTAGTAATGGTGAATTGATTGTTTTGGCTGCCTGTATTCCACAGGTAAGTTGCATTGGTTACATTAAAGTTATATGACAATGTTTTAGTGTCGCATAAAACAGTATCTGCACCCAATGAAAATGCCGGTGGTGCTGTGGTGGTAACCAAGATAGTGTCACTATTTTGGCAACCATTACTACCAGTTACTTTTACCCAATAGCTTCCTGCAGGCGTGGCATTATAAAAAGAGTTGCTACTGGCATCTTGCCAATTGTAGTTGGTAAAATCTGCATTAAAAGCATTTAACTGAAGTAGCTTTCCTTCACAAATGCCTGTATCTTTCCCAAGGTTGATAGCAGGAATATTTTTGTGCGTTACAATAAGACTGTCTTTATAACTGCAACCATTTTGAGTAATCTGCAGCCAATACAAGCCGGGAGTATTGATGCTGTATATTGCTGTTGAACTTCCATCCTGCCATAGGTAAGTTCCGAAAGTATTTCTTTCATCCAGTGTTAGTGACTTGTTTTTACAAACTACTGTATCATTACCTAACGCAAAACGGGGCAAGTAATTAAGACCAACTAAGATGGTATCTGTTTGGGCGCAAATGCCATTGGTTACTCTTACCGTATAAGTGCCACCTGTTCTCACATAAATAGCTTGCGTTGTATCCAGCGTATTCCATAAATAATGGGCATTGTCAATGTTTACTTTTAGTTGCAAAGAATCGCCTTCGCATAAGCTAGTATCATTGCCGAGGGTGACATTGGCTGCATTAACATAGCTTACGTTGATGCTGTCTAACATGGTGCAGCCATCATACGATACCCTGCCCCAATATTTACCCGAAACTGATACGGTATACGTATCCAAATGGCTGCTGTCTTGCCAGGTATAACTGGCTGCTACAGGAAAATTTCGATTGGGTATCAACTGTAATCGCAGTGTTTCATCGTTGCAAAGCGTAGTATCGGGGCCAAAGTTTGCTTGAGGATACTCTTTAAAAAAAATGTATACTGTATCTTTTGTAAAGCAGCCGCTGTTGTCATTTGCGCTGATGTAAATTCCACTATTTGATTTAATCATAGAATCTCTTGTACTGCTTCCATTTTGCCATAAAATATTGGAGTAATTATCATCTACATGTAGTAAGTAAGCCGTGCCTGGACATTGGTTGGTATCGGCGCCTAAATTTAATTTTTTTGCTTTATCGCCAACATTTATATAGCCATAACCTGCCGGGCATGAAAAACCTGTATTGCCTGTTAACACGCTGTAGGTACCCGGTTTTGTAACGGTGATTTGTTTAGTGGTTTCACCCGTGCTCCATTTGTAGCTTTGCCAGCCATTGGGGGCTGCAATGGTAAAGTTCCCAAAGCAAATACTGGTATCCCTGCCAATATCAAATTTGGTAATGGCGGGAGCATGCGGTTCATTAATAAAATCATTCACCAGGTCGGGAAAAGATACAGCAGCTGTATTCAATGCAGCAGGATTTACGTTGCAGGCAAACTGCGGCAAGTTGGGACATTCTATAGCGCCTGTGTAAGATTCATAGTTGCCGTTAATAAGCACATAAAATCCTGTTACATAAATTTTGCCATCTGGTGCCAACTGCATGTTGTAAAAATTACTAACGGGAGTTTCATACACTTTTGTAAGCGATGCCGCTACATTTGGCTGGTTAAAATCGTATTGATAAATAGCATCATTCAGGTAATACAGTTTGGTATTATCAGGCGAAAACTGAAGTTTTGATGCCGAACCAATTGCAGGCAATGTGCGGTAGTTGCTTAATATGCCGCTGCTGTTGTTAAAATCAAATAGTTGCACATCTTTTTCTATTGAAACATATCCAGCCAATAATTTACCATCATGAGAGGCAGTAAGCGTACCACCAACAGTTATAAATCCTCCGCCAATATATGGCCCCACATTGCTTATCACAGCCGGTTGTATACCGTTGCCGGTAAATAAAAAAGACTGGTAAAGTGCTGTATTATGTGGATGCACAATCACCCACACATCTTTTCCATTGGCATGCTTTACGGTGGTTATTTGCCCGGAATAGCCTTGCCCAATTACCTGGTTCATAATGTGGAAATCTCCAAGGCCATTATTAAGACTAAGGTCAACTATTGAATATCCCAGTCCGATTGCATTGGGACAGCGTACCTGCAAGCCACTCTCCTGGGCCAATATATCAGCCGCTGCATCCTGGAATTGTACTACATAAAATTTATTGGGATTGTTGCCAAAAGGGATGATATGATATGAGTATAAATCAGGACAGGATCTTACAAACGTATCATTGGGAAAATCATTGTAGGTGCGATCGAACCCAAGTCTATTTGAAATAATAAATTTCATATCGCCAGTGGCTGGGTCAGAATAGGAAATGCCGCCATTGCCAAAATTATAAAAATGAAACCAATCGGTTTGTGATGGCAAAGGATTGATAAAGTTGGTAACTAGCTGTGCATAGCCATTTTTAAAGGTGATCATAATTCTGCCATCGTAAAACCAGTTGCTCCATTCTTTTTGAGCCACCACAGTTTGAAATATCAAAATAAATACAAAAAACAGCTTGATTTTTTTCATGAAGAAGGCTAATGAGTATACCGAGTAATACTTTACTCTTAAAGAAACAGTTATTCAGGTTTTTGGTTAAAAATCTAGTCCCCTAATAACTTTGGAATGATTCAAGGAAATTTTCCCCTGTTCTATTTGAAACATTTATAAAACCAATGCTACAGTTTTTATCTTACTGTATTAGCTTCAAATACTCTTAAAAAATTTCCTCCCAAAATTTTCCTGATGTTTTTTTTACTATAACCCCTTTCCATCAGGGCCTTTGTTAGTAAAGGGAAATCCTCTACACCATTTAATTCTTTGGGGGGCGCTTCTATACCGTCAAAGTCGGAGCCAATACCTACGTGGTCGATACCAATTAGTTGTACAATATAATCGAGGTGATTTAGTAATAAAGACATTGATGGCCTAAAAGCAGCTACTTCATCGGGATACTTTTCTGATACCATTATAGCTGCATAATCCGGCTGGATATTTTTGGCAATCATTTCATCAACTTCAATTGTATGTTTTGTGATAAAGGCCGCATGATTTTTTTCATAAGCGCTATCAATAAATCCTGCATAAAAATTTAAATGTATTACTCCCCCGTTTTTGCCGATCGCCTTTATCTGGTCATCCTTCAAGTTTCTTCTGTGCTTACATAAATTCCATACACAACTATGGGATGCAATTACCGGTTTGGTAGTTGTATTGATGGCATCCCAAAAAGTTTGCTCACCTACGTGGCTTATATCTACAATCATTCCCAGTTCATTCATCCGTTTTACCACCTGCTTGCCAAATGCTGTTAATCCTTTATGCAACAGAGAATCTTTTTTTTCAGTTTCATCTTTTGCTGAAGTTGCCCATGAGGTGGAATTATTCCAGGTAAGTGTCATATACCTTGTACCTCTTTCAAAAAGTTTATCCAGGTTTTCTAATTTATCTTCAATCATATGGCCGCCTTCTACACCTAACATGGCAGCTAGTTTTTTTTGTTTTAAAGCTTCCTGCAATTGCGATGGGGTTTTTACAATCATCATTTTATCCGGATTGCGCCTTGTCCATTCGTATACAGAATCAATTTCACGATTGGCGAAGTTGTAGGGCTGTAGTTGTTCCGGCCCGCAAAAGATGGAGAAAATTTGAACATCTATCCCACCTGCTCTCATTCTATTAAGATCAGAATGAGTTTTGCCTTTTAAATCAGTATCAAACTGGACCATTTTTTCAATGGAAGCGCTTGGAATGTCATTGTGGGTGTCTATTAAAATAGCTTTGTTGTGTAGTTTTTTATAAGACTGGGCCTGTAAAAAAAACGGAGTTGCAAGCAACAAAAGCAGTAATGGGAATTTTCGCATAAATGCCTTTTTTAAGAATGTATTATTTAATAGTAAGGGCTAATTATCCAATGGCTTCCTTTGCAACAGTCATATCAATTTCTTTTTCCCACCTGGCTACAACAATGGTTGCAACCGCATTCCCAATAATATTGGTGATGGCCCTTCCTTCACTCATAAACCTGTCGATACCTAAAATTAATGCAATGGCAGCAACTGGAATATGACCCACTGCGGGCAATGTGGCTGCCAAGGTAATAAAGCCGCTCCCGGTAACTCCGGCTGCCCCTTTTGAGGTGAGCAATAAAATCAACAATAATGAAACCTGATGTGTAATATCCAAAGGGGTATCCGTTGCCTGCGCTAAAAATATTGCAGCCATGGTGAGGTAGATGGATGTTCCATCCAGGTTAAAAGAGTATCCTGTAGGAACTACTAAACCAACAACAGGCTCTGAGCATCCAATTTTTTCTAACTTATTTATCAGGCTTGGCAATGCAGCTTCCGACGACGACGTACCTAATACCACCAGCAACTCTTCTTTAATAAATTTTAAGAGTCTAAAAATATTAAAGCCGGCAAATTTTAAAATACCCCCTAATACAAGGATGATAAATAATAAACAGGTAATATAAAATGAACCCATCAGCTGCCCAAGAGAGGCTAAGGAACCCAGGCCATATTTACCAATAGTAAAAGCCATTGCTCCTAAAGCTCCAATTGGAGCCACCCTCATAATTATTTTAATAATTGCAAATAAGGCATCTTCCAAAGATTGAATACCTTTTAAAAGAGGTGTGGCCCTTTCTTTAATTTTTGATAACGCAATACCTAATAAAACAGAAAAGAAAAGTACTTGCAGTAAATTACTGTTGGATAATGCATTCACAATATTTTCGGGAATAATATTTAGAATAAATTCCCAAACGGTTTGGCTTTTACTTTGAGTGATGTATGCTTCCATTGGTTTGGTATCCAACGTGTCAATGTTTACATGCATGCCAACGCCAGGCTTTAATAAGTTAATCACGATCAATCCTATTATTAATGCCAGTGTGGTAACTACTTCAAAATATAGCAATGCTTTCAATCCAACCCTGCCCACTTTTTTGGTATCCTGCATATTGGCTATACCGGTTACTATTGTACAAAATATGATTGGAGCTATCATCATTTTTATTAGCCTTATAAAGCCATCTCCCAATGGCTTTAATTGAATCCCGATTGATGGATAGTAATGTCCCAGTGCCACCCCTAAAAAAATAGCAATTAATACCTGTACGTATAGACTTTTAAAAATCAATGACATGTGAGAAGTTGTGATGATCACAAGATATAAAAATAATAATCCTAAAAAATTAATCTTCTTTAGTTCCTTTATCACCAACAAACAACTGGTTGTTGTTTTTAAACAGCACATTAAATGTAGTAAGTGACCCATAGCAGCGGGTAATATATTGTTGGATGTTTACTTTTTCTTCGTCACTTAGTTTTTTGTTGCTGTTGATATTTTGTTCTAAAACCCTTAATCTGTCTCTTAACATAACAATTTTGTGGAAAAAATCTTCGATTGGTATCTCCTTAGGCTTCAAGTTTTTATCTGCGGTTTGCAGTAACAATGTTCCGCCTCTCCATTTATCCCCCAATGGTACCACCTCGCTTAACCCGTTCCATAAATGTAATATTTTAAGCAAGGAACGTTCGGCCTCCGAAGCAGTTTCAATTTCTGCAGTCACGTTTTCGGGAATTATTTCATCAAGGTTAGTATCAATTTTATCTACCTCTTTAATTCCATAATGAATAAAAGAGATGAGATAGGTTGCATACCTGATACCTATAATAACCCCCGGCCCAAATTGTGTGTGCTGAAGCCGGGTTCCAATTCCCAATGTTGTTTGATCCATAAATAGTTTTTTCAAAACTATAATTTTCAATAGAATTAAACAGCGTTTTTTTTTATAACGGGTTACCTAAGCCTCATAATCAGTAACATGTTTTAAAAAAATAAGAATAAAGACGCAGCAACTTTAATTATAATAGTTTAAAACAAAATCATTTTAACGGCAAAAGTCAGGATGTATAGATTTTATCTATTAATTAATTATAAAAATCTATTGAAAGTTGATCAACTATACACTAAGTTTGTTATTCCACTATCTTATTGAATTCAAAGGATATCTAACCGATTATCCGAAATAAGAATTATAAAAAGCTGCTTCCTTCGAAAAAAAACAATCTAATCCTTACTTGAAAAACTGCATTTTTTCATTAAAAAAATCAGCAGATGGCACATAATTGGTATGCAGTTTATACACAACCACAGAAAGAAGAAAAAGTAGCTTTAGCACTTTCAAAAAAAGGAATTGAAAATTTTTGCCCTATTGTAAAAACAAATAATGCTAAAATAAATATTAAAAAAGATTTTTTTCAGCCGCTTTTTACTTGTTACGTTTTTGTTTTTGTGCAGGAGAACGAATTAGAATTATTGAAAAAGATTTCTGGTATATTAAATATTATTCACTGGAAATCAAAGCCAGCTTTAATCAATGAGATGGAAATTGATATATTAAAACAACTAACTGCTAATTATTCATGTATTAAGCTTGAAAAAACGACTGTTGATGTAAATGGAAGTGTGCGGTTGATAGGTGAGCCGGCAGTTGCATACAAGGAAAATTCGGTTTCATTGAAATACCAATCACTGAAAATAAATTTGCCGACTCTCGGATATAATATGATAGCAGAGCGTACCAAACCATTGGAAGAATTTATTTTTTCAACAGTAAAAAATCCAATAAAATTTTCCCGGCTTTTTTCATAAAATAGTCTAATCTCTTATTTTAACTTAAAAAAATATATTTTAATACTAATCTTATCCTCTTTTTTGATATTGACATAACATTACGCCAGTTAATTACTGGCATTTTTTTTAGGCAACCTTCTCCTACTACTGGCATAACGCAATACTTTCTCACCGAATTGTTTGAAACTGGTATTCTGAAAACGCCTCCTTCAAAAAAAAATTAAAGTATGTGAATTAATTAGTAATTTTCTAAATAATACGATTGTTATTTAGAAAATTACTATAATTTAAAATTATTTAGTAAAATATTTTCAACACAAAGGCAATTCTCGTTATATTTGCAATTCAAATTACTATTTGAGTATTGATACTGTGGGGTGATGAAATTTTTGGCAGACATGCCCTCTTGTCTCGGGGGTGAGGATAACAGAATAAATATAGCATAGAGCCGATTTTGCAGCAATGTAAAACCGACCAGGGTCGACCACTCAACTTTGTGCTACAACTAACTGCCTCGTGGAGGTTCGATCCCTCCCCCTACAGCATTTGATAGCCTTCTTCGAAAAAAAGAAGGCTATTTTATTTTGTCCAATTACTATTTTTCATTCTTCCAAACCAAACCATTTTTCATAACCCACTTTACGTTGCCCAATATTTTAATGTTGTTCAACGGATTTTCCTTCACAGCAATAATATCAGCAAAAGCCCCTGAAACTAATTCGCCCATTAACCCGGTTTCGCCCAACAATTCAGCACCATTAATAGTTGCAGTTTGAATAGCCTGTAATGGTTTCATGCCGTATTGTATAAAAAATTCAAAATCCTTTGTTTGTGGCTCGGTCCAGTCATAGCCTCCAATATCAGTTCCGTAGGCTATTTTTACGCCATACTTCATGGCCTTTTTAAATACTTCCGGCTCAGTTTGTGCAAAAAATTTATTCATAGGACTGCCAGCTTTTGCCCTACCTTCTGCAACAAAATCATTCACATAAATTGTAGGACACCAGAAGACATTTTTCTGCACCATTAATTGCATACATTCCTCGTTCATACCAAAACCATGTTCAATGCTTTTAGCTCCGGCATTGATGGAATAAATTATACCATCCGGAGTTACTGCATGGGCTGCAAGTTTTCGTCGGCTTTTGATAGTTTCATCTGCAATGGCTTCTATTTCTTCTTTGGTAAAATTGGGGATGCTCCTGTAATCGCCGTTGGGTAGCTTTTGATAACCCCTGTCTGCATAAATTTTTATCCAATCAGCTCCATATGCAATTTGCTCTCTTACCGCTTTTCTGCCTTCATCTGCCCCTGTAATTTCTTTTAATCCCTTAGGCATTTTTAGTTCCCATGCATAGTCTTTTTCCGAAACAGGATAGTGACCGGTTGTATTAATTGCCAGTGTTGACACAAACATTCTTGGTCCGGGTATTACTTCATTAGCAATCGCCTTCTTTAAATCAACATCTGCATAACCCGCCCCTTCTGTTCCCAAATCCCTAATGGTGGTGAAACCATTCATTAAAGCCTGTTTACAGCTTTTTGTTGCCCTAATGGTGCGATAAGGAATCGATTCTTTCAATAGCTGTACGTCATAATCCTCACTGGTAATATCTCCCTGTAATAGAACATGCGTGTGGCAATCAATTAAGCCAGGCAAAACATAGTAGGCACTCAGATCTATTACGGTATCTGCTTTCTTGGGAAATGAAGTCGCATCTGTTATAGATTCAATCTTATTTCCATTTATGAAAATAATTTGGTTAGATAACAATTTCCCTGTTCTTACATCCAATATGTTTCCGCATTTTACCGCAATGGTTTTTTGAGCAGAAAGATGCAGGGAAAAAAGTAACGTGATAATCAGCGTAAAGTATTTTTTCATTTTGAAACTTTTTTAGTTTTTAAATATAGCGAAGGAATAATTAATAAATGTAGTGTGTTTCATTATTATAAAAATTTGTAAGTATCAGTTTAGTGTAATTTTTTCTTCAGCAATAGAACTGAGCCATTTGCCGAAAAATCCTCTTTCATACAAACTGTAAAATTGCGTAAAAGAGTGCTTGTATTTTCGGTAATAAATTTTTACGTTTGTTTTATTATTTCCAACCTGCGAATTTCCAGCCGCTTCTTACTCTGAATATTCTATATTTTATTTCTTTGGCCACAAAACAAAACACTATTGGGATCCCTGCAATTCTTTGTATAATCTTATGTAATCTATTTTAAAAACACCCACCTATATTAAAAGAGGCCGCTATTTTTATTGTAACCGGATAGCCGAAAACGGTATTTAAGAGTAGGCAAATAAAATCAATAACGATGTTGAAAAAAATTGTATTGCCGCTTTTATGGCTTCTTATTAGTATCACCCTATTTAGTTGTAGCGCTGTCAAATTTGCCGAGGGCTCTCAGGCATCCAATAAAAGAATGAAGGATTTAACAATAGCAATGGTTGAAAAATCCAGCCAACCTTACACTAGCAATGTTTTGCAGGTTACTGCACTTAAAGATTCAATTAATACGGTAATCACTAACGAAAAGAGAAGGGGTAAATGGAATTTACCAACTGTTAATATGTGGAACCAAATGAACGGGATGGTAACTGATTTTGAAAATGCATGGAAAGCACAAAATACATTCAGCCCTGTATTTATTGATCAATACAAACAAAGAATCAATAAATTATTTGACTACATAGTCAATTTAGAAGACAATAAAATTAAACCCAAAAATTAAACATTTTAAACCTTATAATTATGGCACAAACTATTATAAAAGATATTTTGGCTGATGCAACCAGCCAAATAGCCGTATTGGCCGACAGTACGGTTAGCAAATATAAAAAGCAGGCTATAGCTGATGGTAAAAAAATTATTATTGACATGAAAAATGATCTTGCACGATGGGTATTAATGTTGGAAGAAAGAAAACTTACCACTGCTGAATTTGAATTACTGGTAAAATCCTACAAAACACAGATAGCTATGAACGGATTATTGCTGGCTGGTTTAAGTGAGGTTAGGGCAACAGAATTTGGGCTAGGGGTTTTAAACATTGTAACAGATGCAGCTTTAAACCTTGTTGAAAAAACAGCAGGCAAATTATTATCACCTACAATATAATTTAAAATCAAAGAAAATTATACATCAATATCGCCCATTATATAAAGTTAATTTACATATACCTACGCCTTTAAAAAACAAAAAGCTGCAAGCAGCCTGTCATATTTACGTATTGATGATGTTCCCATAGAAGTTGCGCAGCTGGTTATGTCTACTACATAATTTTAAATTTTACAAAAGCGCACCTAAAATATAGTCAGACTCTCAAATTTTATATTCGTTCGATGTTTATCTAAATGACTTGTGCAACTCCTTGTTTTGTTTCCAAAACAAAATATATTTGTCGCCATGGGTCAAAAAAAATTAATTCGCTTTGCTGCAATAAAATCATTTTCCAATGTACTGGAGTACCCGGAAAACATGCAGGGCAAATGGAATCGGTTTTTTAATAATCAACAACCTGTTGTGCTGGAACTTGCCTGTGGCAGGGGAGAATATACCGTAGGCTTATCAGCGCAATATCCGGATAAAAATTTTATTGGGGTTGATATTAAAGGTAACCGCATGTACATTGGTGCTAAAAAATGCCTTGATGAAAATTTAAGCAATGCTGCATTTTTGCGTACCCAAATAGCTTTACTACCCAACTATTTTGCAGGTGCAGAAGTAAGTGAAATATGGATTACTTTTCCTGACCCCCAATTACGTGGGTCTAAAGCAAAAAAAAGATTAACGCATCCTCAGTTTCTTGGCTTGTACCAGTCTATTTTAAAACCAACGGGGTACATACATCTCAAGACAGATTCCCCCAGACTGTATGAATATACCAAAATGGTAATTGAACTATCAGGGCTTATTCTTGTTGAAGATATTTCTGATGTTTACAGTATTAGCAATGCATTCGATTTGTCTATCAAAACTCATTATGAAAGTTTGGATATAGCAGGAAGCAAAAAAATATTTTACCTGAAATTTCAGCTGGGGCAATCTGTAAATTTCAGTAATGATGACTTACTTCAATCATTAAAAGAAAAGGAACCATATCTACCAATATCGTAAAGCCCGCTATAGATGCAGCAATTAAAAGAAGGTGAAGATTTTTATTACAATAAAGATGGCTTTGTGGTATTCACAGAAAAATATCATCTTACAAATGGTATCTGTTGTGGTAACGGTTGCAAACATTGCCCATATAACTACATAAATGTTCCTGAGCCCAGGCGTTCCCTGCTAATAGAATCACAAGAAATAAAAAACAAAACATTATAATTCAATTTAAACCCGTCAACTTTTTTATGCAAATACGATATACCTAGGAATGGTTTCCCAGGCATTATCGTATATTTATTATTGAACAAATCTGGAAGGCGTGTTATGAAAAAAGAGAATCTGCTTAAAAAAATATTACCTGATACAGCAAAAGAAAGTTATAGTTTTTTTGCTGATGTGTATGATGTGGTAAGACAAATACCGAAAGGAAGGGTTACTTCTTATGGAGCGATCGCAAAATATTTAGGTACAGGGGCCAGTGCCCGTATGGTAGGCTGGGCAATGAATGCAGCACATACTACCACGCCAAAAGTTCCGGCTCACAGGGTAGTTAATCGAAATGGAATGTTGAGTGGTAAAATGCACTTTGCTTCACCTACACAAATGGAAGAAATGTTGAAGAAAGAAAAAGTAATTGTAAAAAACGATATCATTATTGATTTTGAAAAACTATTTTGGGATCCAGCAGTTGAATTGGATTTGTAAAATATTGATGGGTTAAAACCTCTTACACAATACTACCTTTGCCGAGCAGCTCACATCTTTTATATTATTATGACAAAGCCGGAAAGCATACAGGGAAAAGTAACCTTCATTCACCATGAAAAAAACTACATTACTATTAACTACGAGTTGAATGGCAAGAAAAAATCTATCAATGGTTTGGTTGGTGAAAAAGAACAACTTAAATGGAAGGCTGCAAAAATGATTAAAAAGCCACATCATTTTAGAATGGGTGATGAGGTGATTTTTAATATTGTATTGAGTGGCAGGGGAGATAAAATGATTGCAGATAATATTGTGTTTCGCTACAATAATGAGTTTACAAACCTATTGCAAAAAGCACCCATAGAAAACAAATTTGTCGGCTATCTTAAAGAAGTAGATGGCCACTATTTTGTTAAAGAAACAGGCAGCTATATTGTGTTCCCGCTTATCATTTCTCCTTGGGAAATAAAACCGCCCGATACGAATTTAAATGAACCCGCTTTTTTTAAGTTAGATAATTTTGATAACCCCTCAGCAGTAACAGCCTTCTTAATACGGCAGGCATTTATTCCGGAATACAATAAGGCATTACAGTTTTTTAAAAATAAAAAAACGGTAGATGCAACTGTTGTAAAAATATCGGTACACGGGGTAGTTGTGCAACTATTCAGCGAAAGAATCCAGGTAAAAATCGGCAAGGATATACTGGGAGAAAAACATGCATCCCTAAAAGAAGGAGATAGTATAAACGTCCTGATATCCTATATCAGTCCAGCCAAAATTGTACTTCAATTGCCTAATCAGCACTTATAATTAAGCAATATCTTCTTCCCTTAACTCCAGCAGCAATTGAATCTTTAGTGAGGTAGGTGCCATCATGGCAAAGAGCACCATAAGTGTAGCCGCTAAAGCCAAAAAGGAAAGATTTCCCACCAACAAATAACACATAATTGAAAACAAGCAAGACCCATGTATTAGCGCCCATTGCATAATACAGGCCCTGCGGTATCTGCTGAATTTTTTCCGGGGACTTAAAATAGTTTCTTTTAATTTTTCTAACTGCCTTATTAAAATATAAAAGGTTCCAATATGGAATCCGAAAAATGAAAGTAATAATACAATTAGCTGCCCAGTACCCGGTCGTATTCTTTAAACGGTGGAATAAATCTATTGCCAAACAATAAAAAAAACTTAACCAAGGCAAATATTACCTGGCTGATCAGCATTGCCTTATGAATTGTGTTTAATGAATTTAAAAAAGGATTTGTTTTAAAACTCATCACAAAGTTTATTTATAATAAGGACCAATCATTACATAAACTATTACACCTGTAACTGCCACATACAACCAAAGCGGCCAAATAATACGAACAATTTTTTTATGCTTTTCATACTCACCAGTTAGTGCCCTGTAAGCAGCAAATAAGATGAATGGCAGCCCGATACCCGCCAAAGGTATATGAGTAATAAGGATTACTAAATACAGGGAACGTCCGCCTCCTGCTGCTGATTTTTCGATATCACTCAATCCCTTTATTCCATCTGTTTCTCCATAGGAAGTTTCGCCAGCCAGCAAATGATGGCAAATATATGATACCAAAAAAAGAACGGATAAAACCATTGCTGTTAGCATCAATTTTTTATGCAGTTCATAATTATTTTTTTTTACAGCAAGTAACCCTGCTATTAAAAGTATAGCTACCGTGCCGTTAATAATAGCATTGGCAAGGGCAAAAAAATGTACGTCAAAAGGTACTATAACTTTGCCCGCCAGGTTGTATTTACCCAGCACACTTACTGTTGCGAAAACAATAATAGAAAAAGTTCCAATCAGCCATTTTGCCTTGGCATCATTTTTTTGTAAAGTGGAAGCTGGGAACATATTGAGAATTGAGAATTATTTAAAAAGTAAATCTGTGATTATTATTTAAAAGCTACGATCTTAAAATTTGTTCTGAAGAAATAAACAATAATTGATTGAAGATAGTTCGTGTTTTGTTTGTATCAAAATGGGTTAACCTCTGCTGAAAAGTTCATCCAGAAATTCTTTAAAACTTCTTTTCTTCCTCTTTTCTAGCATTAACATGGGGATATCCCTTACTAGTTGTGCCTGCTTAACGGTATCAAAGCCATTGTACCATCCTCTTACAACCCTATCCCTGTCGAGTAAAAAAAAGTTTTCGGTGTGAGGGAAAGCGGTATCCGCACCTACATCAGCTACGTTGGCCTTTATTTCCTTTATGGCAAAATCGTATATATCCTGTTTGTTGCCCGTAACAAACCACCAACTATCGTGGTTGGATGTATAGCGGTTGGCAAAATCTCTTAACCTGGGGAAAGAGTCCCTCACAGGATCAATACTTATAGAAATAAACTGTACGATACTGTCTTTACTGTTGGTGTAAGAATCCTGTAGTTTTTTCATACTTCTTGCCATGCCCGGACAAATAGTAGGACATTTTGTAAAGAAAAAATCGATCACCAGAATTTTACCCTTTAATGAATCAAGGGTAACCGTTTTGCCTAGTTGATTAGTGAAGGTCATATTTTTAACCTCGTGCCAGATGGTATCTGGTACAATTTTCCCTCTTTTCTCAACCGTTGTAATACTGTCATAAAAATAACGTCTCGGCATTTGTACGGCTGCCTCACTGTAATACTTTACCAGCTCGTATCCGATAACCGGTAAGGCTATCGCCAATAGCAGACCCATTATTGCTCTTTTGTTCATATACTAATTAATTCAACTTTTCTTCCTAATAAAAAACCATCGTGCCATATAATGGTGCGATGGTTTAGTTATAAAATTATAAATTCTCAAACACTAATCTTTTGCCCCTTTTTCTTTAGCTGCAGGAATAATTTTTTCAATTTGAGCAGGTTTGCCATTGTACCTGTTACGCAGTGTTTTCCAGCTGTTACCATCCCATAAAAAAGCTGTAATAAACCAAACAAACAAACAAAGCGGAACTACAATCGTCATTATCATGTTTCTTATTTCATCACCAAGATGCATAAAAACTGAAACGATGTAAAAAGCTTTTGCAAAAGATAAAATACAAATGACACCCTTTACAAAAAGAATTTGGGTATGACTTGTTTCTGGATCTCCGTACCAATGTTTTGCTAAACCAAATCCAAGAACTAGTTCGATTACAGTTATAAAAGACAGCAGCCAAAATATTTTCCAGATACGCCCGGTACCTTCCGCAGGTGCATGTGCAAATGTTACTTCAGGCGATGTTACCATATGTTCACTCATAATAAATTCAGTTTAAAATGATAGGGTTATAAATTATTTAAATTAGATAAAAACAAAGGAATACAAATACCCAAACAAGATCTACAAAGTGCCAATATAAACCAGCCTTTTCAATCATTTCATAATGCCCCCTTTGTTCAAAATGGCTCAATTTTGTTTTGATGTACATTATAATATTAATAACAACGCCACTTAAAACGTGAAAACCATGAAACCCTGTAATTCCGAAAAAGTAACCACCAAATGCAATTGGGCCGGTATGGTTTGCATGGATTCCGGCAGCGGAAATCATATCTACCAATTGAGTATTTGACATTTCTGCCAAATTATGACTAGCACCTTCGTGATGAATTGTAGATGCAATATTTACTAATTGATCCTGCGGTGTCGTTTTTAATGCTGCTAGCATTGCTTCATGTGGTATTTCGGCTCCCCATGGATTCATTCTTGTGGTTGTTGGCAACACTGATAAAGAACCATCATTTAATAAAGCAATATGCTCACCTGTTAGAAGATGCGTCCATTCCCAAGCCTGACAAGACAAGAAAGCAATCCCACCTATAATGGTTAGCAACATGTAATTCTCTACTCCCTTTTTATTCATTTTGTGTCCTTCATGCACCGCCAGAACCATTGTAACAGAGCTGGCAATCAATATAAAGGTCATTAAGCTCACAAAAGCTAAGGGTAAATCCATATGGCCAAAACCCGGAAAAGAATTAAAGACCTTGTTGGGATCAGTCCAAAAGTTTTGACTGAAACGGATGGTACCATAACTAATAAGGAATGCACCAAATGTAAATGCATCACTCATTAAAAAATACCACATCATCACTTTACCATAACTGGCATTAAATGGGCTTCGGCCGCCGGACCACCATTTAGTCTCGTGTTGTGCTGCTACTGTAGACATATTTTGTTTTAAGTTCTAAAGGTTAGTTTTAATTCATATGCACGATATTCAATTTGCCTCTACCGTATCATTAATAAAAATATCAATAAATAAATCCATAAAAAATCAACGAAATGCCAATACGTACTCATTACTTCAAGCGGCACCACATTGTAACTTCTCACCTGACTACTAAAGGCTTTTGCAAACATTATAACCAATGCTATAATTCCACCAATTACATGCAATGCGTGCACGCCAACAATAATGTATAGAAAAGAAATTGACACATTTTTCTGTAATGTTAAACCACTCTTATGCAGTGTATAAAACCCCAATATCTGCAAAGCAACAAATAAAATACCCAGCAAAAAAGTGACAGTTAATAGCTGCCTGTAAACCGCCATCTCACGTTTTTTAAACTTTTTTTCGGCGAGCCAAAGTGTAAAACTACTGGCAACTATTACCGCTGTGCTGTACCAAAGTATAATCGGTATTTCAAATGTAAACCAGTTTGCCTGGTTACGCTTAACAATATATGCACTGGTAAAACCAGCAAACATCATTACAATACTTGCAATTGCTACCCAAAGGGTAAACTTATGCGGATGAATCCTTTTTCTCTGCTCCATTATCAATGTTCCCATATGCCTCGATACAAAAATTATTTACAATGTGCCAATCAAAACCAATTGAAATTGTCAAATTAATCATGAAAAACAACCACTTCTAAAAACTACTCTGTTAAAAATAACAATAATTATGTCCGATTTACAAAGAGCGCTAACAAAACTATCATCAAATAAAAATACGAACTAAACATTACCATCCTTGCACTCTTTAAATCCATTCTGATAAACAACAATACACTTACGTACACCATCCACAAATTACAGGCTAACAATACCCCTAAACTTACTATACCTGCCATTCCAGTATAATAGGGTAAAAATCCAAAAGGGATCATCAGGGTACTGTAAATAATTGTCTGCAGTGCCGTAAATTTTGTTGGTCCCTTATCTCCCGGCAAAAGCTTAAAACCCGCTGCTGTATAATCAGTATGTGCTAACCATGCAATCGCCCAAAAATGTGGAAACTGCCAAAGGAACTGGATTCCGAATAAAATCCATGCACCCATCCAGGATATCGGATCGTTACCATAAGCAGCTATCCAACCAATTAAACAAGGTAATGCACCAGGAACAGCGCCCACCAAAACAGCAATAGAATTAATTTTTTTTAAAGGCGTATAAATGAACCCGTATAAAAGCAAACTAAATAATCCCACTGCTGCGCTTTGCCAATTGAACCAATACCACAATATAAATACTCCTATTAAGCCTGCAACGACAGCGAAAATAGTTGCTTCATTTTTGCTCATTCTACCACTCGCTACCGGACGCTTGGCCGTTCGCTTCATTATAGAATCCGTATCTTTTTCTGCTACCTGGTTTATAGCATTTGCTGAACCTGTAACTAGCATTCCACCTGCAAAAAGTAAAAGAACTGATATTATTCTTGATCGAAGAAAATGTAATTCATTTGGAGCTATCAAAAAACTTACAACTGTACTAAATACAACCATAAAACTCAAAGTGAATTTAATTAACTGAAAGTAATCTTTCACTTTTGTTGCCAACCTAAACGATTGTGAATTGGCGATCGTATTATTTTCCTTCATCATAAAACTGCTACTCTTTACTCCTCCAACGGGAGAATAGTTGAGCAGTAGTTTTAATAAAATTAGACTTTTTCCTAATTAAGCATTACGCCAGCTTTTTCAAAAAATCTGATAGTTTATCCTACTGCGTTAACATTATTAATGATGACTTTCATTTGCTCCCACGGCTTCTGTTTGAGGGATAAACTCTCTACCATCTTTACCATAGTCATAAGCACCACGATGAACCTCTGGAATTTCACCTGCCCAATTTCCATGACCTGGTCTAATTGGTGTTGTCCATTCCAACGTATTACTTCCCCATGGATTAGTGGTCGTAACTTTTCTTCCTTTAAAAATGCTATAGAAAAAGTTTACTACAAATAACAGTTGTCCTGCAAATACAATCATCGAAACAAAACTTATAAACTGGTTAAGCCCCGCAAACATTTTAAATGATTCCCACATAGAAAAGTCATAGTAGCGACGTGGCATACCAGCCAAGCCTTCGTAGTGCATAGGCCAGAATATCAGGTAAGCACCAATAATGGTTATCCAGAAGTGGATGTAGCCAAGTGTTTGGTTCATATACCGACCGTACATTTTTGGAAACCAATGATACACCCCTGCAAACATACCCATGAATGATGCAACTCCCATCACAATATGAAAGTGAGCAACAACAAAATAAGTATCATGTAAATGTATATCCAATGCAGAGTTACCCAAAAAAATACCGGTTAATCCGCCACTGATAAACATGCTAACAAAACCAATTGCAAATAACATTTGAGGTGTAAACCGGATGCTTGCTCTCCACAAAGTGGTAAGCCAGTTAAACACTTTAATAGCAGATGGCACCGCAATCAACAAGGTTAACAATACAAAGAAAGCGCCCAAAAAAGGATTTAACCCTGTTACAAACATGTGGTGTGCCCAAACCAAAAATGCAAGAATGGCGATGGCAAATAAAGACCCAACCATAGCCATATAACCAAAAATTGGTTTACGACTACTGACTGAAATAATTTCTGACGACATACCCATTGCTGGTAATAAAATAATATAAACTTCCGGGTGCCCAAGGAACCAGAATAAGTGCTGAAATAAAATTGCACTACCACCTTCGTTTGGTAAAATTTTACCTGCCACAACTATATCACTTAAAAAGAAACTTGTTCCCAGGTTTCTATCAAATAATAACAAAATTGCTCCTGAAAGCAACACTGGAAATGATAATACACCCAATACCGCGGTAAAAAATAGTGCCCATATTGTTAATGGCAACCTTGTCATACTCATTCCTTTTGTCCGCATATTGAGTATGGTAGATATGTAGTTTAGCCCACCTAAAAGAGAGCTAACAATAAACATAGCCATACTTACTAACCACAAATCCATTCCAATTTTTGATCCGCTCGATGCATCGCCTAAGGCACTTAATGGGGGATATATCGTCCAACCTCCACTTGCAGGACCTGTTTGAACAAATAAAGAAGAAAACATGATTACGGAAGCTAAAAAGAAAAACCAATAGCTTAACATGTTCAGCATCGGTGAGGCCATATCCCTTGCACCAATTTGAAGTGGAATTAGAAAATTAGCGAACGTACCACTTAGCCCTGCTGTTAGCACAAAGAAAACCAATATGGTTCCATGCATAGTAACTAACGCATAATAAAACTCTGGTTGTAATTTTCCACCTTTTGCCCAGTGACCAAGTAAATCTTCTAACCATGGGAAAGTTGACTCAGGGTAACCTAGCTGCAAACGAAATAAAACAGAGAATAAACCTCCAATTATTGCCCAAATCATACCAGTTATTAAAAACTGTTTGGCAATCATTTTATGATCCTGACTAAAAACGTATTTCGTAATAAAAGTCTCATGATGATGATGTTCACCATGTGCTTCATGAACAACTTGGGTGTCTTGTTCCTGTGATGTGATTGTGTTACTCATAGTTCTTTATTTTTCTGCAACAAATTTATTTACCAGACGGCAAAATAGCCGACAATTGGATTGGTTTTTTTGTACTGTCTGCTGGTACAACATCGCCTGCAGGCTTTGGTTTTTTATCAGGAAAAACGGTGTAGTATTCGGGTTGCTGAGTAGCTAACCATTTGTTATAATCGGCTTCGCTTTCTACAATAATTACACCTCTCATTGAAAAGTGCCCTTTACCACACATTTGATCGCAACTTATTTCATAAACGAAATTGGGATTATTTGATCTTACTTTCATTTCCTCCGTGGTATATAAAGGCGTAAACCACATAGTGGTGGGAATTCCGGGTACCGCATCCATTTTCAATCTAAAATGAGATAACCCTACATCATGAATTACATCTTGTGCGTTAATAACCAACTTTACTGGTTTGTTTACAGGTAAATGCATAGTAGCAGCAACGTGTATATCATCTAAACTGGCAGGGTCATTAAAATCAACTCCCAAACCGTTTGCACCTTTTGTTAATTTATAATCCTTCTTTCCTAATATTTTATCAGCACCCGGATAACGAAATTCCCATGCAAACTGGTGACCTGTAACTTCAACAATAATTGATTCCTTCGGTGCCTCACCAGTCATTTTAAACCAATATTTTAAACCGAAAACTACCAATACAGTTAAAAATATGGCAGGGACTGTTGTCCAAATCAATTCAAGTTTTGTATTGTGGGGAAAATAATAAGCCTTACGGTCATCTCTTTCCTGATATTTAAAAGCAAACCAGAATAACAATACCTGGGTGATTAAAAACACAACACCTGTAACGCCAATAGTGATGTACAACATCAAATCAATTTTTTGACCATGCTCTGATGCAGCACCTTGTGGAAATAACGTTTTGCCGTAATACAATTCATTACACCACCAGCAACCGATTAAGCCCAATACCAAAAATACAATTAGCATAAAGGCGTTAATCTTATTCGTTTGTTTTTTAGCCCTTTCTTCACCTTTCAATACACTAACATATTCGCTGGCCTTTGCAATCTGAAATATGACCACAAAAATCATTACTGCGATTGCTATCAAGAATATCTCTGTCATGGTTCAAAATTATTTACAGTATTCGTTATTCTGTTTTTTTGTTTAAGAAGAATGATTTACTATTTGAATAACAATCATCTTCATTTTATTGTTTGATAATACCAAAAACTAACCTTTGTACATAAAAATTATAGATTGGGAATTATCTTAATTTTTATGTGTGGTGTATCATACTTTCTTTCAGGAAAGGATGATTTTTTACAGTTAGCGGATGACTACTTAAAAAAGCCCCTACTCTCCACATTATTACTCCAACAAACAACGCTGCAATGCCAAATTCAAACGGCATCAACTCTCCCGTTCCCTGCAATGTGCCGGGCATAACCATCTGCCAGAAATCTATCCAATGACCGAAGATGATTAATATAGCAGTGAAAGTAATAATCGTGTAATTTTTTTTGGTTGATTTTTTCATTAATATCAAAAAAGGGCAAAGGAAATTAAGTACAAGGTTAAGAAAGAATATGCCACGGTATGGCCCTTGAACCCGTATTTTAAAGTAACCTGTTTCTTCGGGGATATTTGCGTACCAAATTAACATGTACTGAGAGAACCACAAATAGGCCCAGAAAATTGAAAAAGCAAACATAAATTTACCAATATCATGAAGATGCTCATCTGTAACATATTCTAACTGACCCTGGTTTTTTAAAAAAACAATAAAAAGTGCAATTAAAGACATACCCGAAACAAATGAACTTGCAAAAGTATACCAACTAAACATGGTACTGTACCAATGCGCATCGACACTCATTAGCCAAAGCCAGGGAATAGTTGAACCTACAGATAATCCAAAATATACAATGAACAACGATGCCCAAAGGATATTTTTATTAATCCATTTTTTTCCGGTCTCATAATCCATAGGCCCTGTTTTGTCGCTTTCCAAACTCAGCGAACGTAATTTTTGACCCAAAAACCACCAAATGAAAATTGTAACTGCACTAAATACAGAAAAGAAAACTGGATTTAAAAAACCTTTCTTCCCGTTTAAAATTTTATCACCGGCAACAACATCTTTATTTATCCAATGATAAACATCATCGTGGCCACCCCAAACTATAGTCATTAAAATTAAAAAGCAAATAATACCTAATACTGGTACCACACTTGAAATTGCCTCAGGCACCCTGCGCAATGCAACCTGCCAGCCACCCATTGCCAGCGTAGTTACACCAATAAAAAACATACTTGCATTTACAATTAATAACCAAAACACGCTATTTTGTAACAGTACGGACCAAAAACGGGTACCGGCATTTGCGCCTGCCCCGTGAGCGGCGTGCTCAAATGGATGATACGCTATAAAGCCATAAAGCAGGGTTATTAAGCCAACAACAATAAGACCTATTGTCCATTTTTTATAACTCCCGGGTAATTCGAATGAATGGTTCATCTAAACTTTATTTTGAATGTATGCGTCAGTACCATTTAAAACGGTAAAGCCGAGTTATATTAATTAATCGCTGCGTTATTACTCACAATTCATCTTACCAAAATCAATCAATGACTAAAAAATTATTTAGCTTTCGCTGTCATCGTGCTATCCGTCTTTGCAGCAACCGGAGTGGCAGTTGTTGCAGTTGCAGTGGGCTTAGGCTGTAAGGTCCTGATGTATTGTACCATCTGCCAGCGTTGTTTCCTGCTTAATTGTGATGCATAACTGCCCATGTTGTTTTTTCCATAAAAAATGGAATGATACATAGTGCCGTCTGCCATACTAATGTAAAGATCCAAGGTGAGATTGGCTACAGCGCCTATCTTTCCTGATGTAGATAATGGACCATTTGCTTTCCCTTCTGCACCATGACAGATAGCACAATTAATATTAAATAATCTTGATGCTTCCAGACTGTCTTTTCTGGTAAGTGGTGTCAACGGGTTTTTTACTGAAGCACTCATAGCATATCCCGCTGAATCGTCTGGAAGTGTATATTCTGGTAGTTCCCCTAATGCCAGTGCGCCTGCTACCGGTTTAGCGTTATAAAATATTTCTCTACCTCTTTTTTGTGGATCAGTTGTAAAAATTGTTGAATCTAAACTCACATAAGTTTCTAAAGCACGGCTATAAGTCATGTCGGGCATGTAAATACTACCTGGTTTACGTTTCACATCGGAGCAACTGCTTATTATTATTGAAAGTGTAATTACACTCACTACAATTTTAAAATTGGAAATTCTTTTCATTTATAATTATTAATTAAATAATTAATCTACCTGTTAGTTATTGGTGTGCCCGTTATTAATCCCGGTATAGTTTCTGCTCTCTGTCATATCTGCCAATCCACCAGCCGGTTTCTGCATGTTGTACATTTATTTCTTTTGCTCCTGCATTTTGAAGAAAAGCTTGTACTTCTGCATCATTTGTTTTGTCTGTACATTCAATGGCCATAACAAAAAGGTCATCTGTAGCTCGTAGATGAAAATGATGCTTTTTTATAAAAGGAGAAAGCTGACATAAATAACAAAAGGTGAGTACCATCCCAACTGCTGCAAATAAAACCGTAAGCTCAAATGTAATTGGAATCCACGCTGGCAAGGCAAAATGGGGTTTACCACCAATATTCAATGGCCAGTCTTTGGTAAAGATCCAGCTAATTGTTGTTAATGCAGTTGTTGTGCCCGCTATCCCATATATGAACCCAGCTGTATGTATACTTGTTTCTCTTAAACCCATTGCATGATCAAGACCATGAACTGGGAAGGGAGTGTATACATCGTGGATTTTATAACCAGCACGGCGAACTTTTTTCACCGCAGGAAATAACACTGCTTCATCATCAAAGCAACCAACTACAAATTTTTTAATTCCTCCAGCCATTTAATTAAGCTTTGAGCTTCGAGCGTTAGCTGTTAGCCAATGAATAAATAATTATTTTATTAAACTCCATTTCAATGTTTCAAATGCTTGAAACCACATTCAACTATTCAGTTTAGTGTGCATGCTCTACTTCTTCAATATAAAACTTTTCAGAATCTGCTTTTTCAATTTCAGTCATCTTATGTTTATAGCTTTCACCGGTTGTTTTTAAGATACTCTTAATTTCTGCTACTGCTATTACAGGGAAATACTTTGCAAATAAGAAGAAGCAGGTGAAGAACAATCCAAACGTACCTAGATAGAAACCGATTTCATAAATTGAAGGACTATAGTAAGTACTCCAGGATGAAGGTAGATAATCTCTGTAAGTTGATGTAACTATAATTACAAAACGTTCGTACCACATACCGATATTAACGATAATACTCATAAAGAATGTAAAGGCAATATTTCTTCTCAGTTTTTTAAACCAGAACATCTGAGGAGAAACAACGTTACAAAACATCATCAGCCAATAACTCCACCCATACGGACTAAAAAGATTGGCCCTGTTTTCTTTAAAAGCATACCACTCGTAAGGGTTTTGACCATACCATGCTATAAATAACTCGGTGATATAGGCTATACCCACAATTGAACCAGTCAGTACAATTACCTTATTCATTGCTTCAATGTGCCCAAGCGTAATATAATCTTCCAACATAAACACCTTTCTCAAAATAATCATCAATGTTTGCACCATTGCAAAACCACTGAATATGGCTCCCGCCACAAAGTATGGAGGAAAAATAGTTGTGTGCCATCCGGGAACAATAGATGTTGCAAAGTCAAAAGATACAATTGTATGTACAGACAATACCAGCGGCGTACTTAAACCAGCCAATACCAACGATAAACTTTCATGGCGTTGCCAGTGCTTCGTACTTCCTGTCCAGCCAAAGGAAGCAACCCCATATAATAATTTACGCAACTTGGTTTTTGCCCTGTCACGTACAGTCGCCAAATCTGGCAATAATCCTGAGTACCAAAACAAAAGAGATACAGTAAAATAAGTTGATATCGCAAATACATCCCACAACAAAGGAGAGTTGAAGTTAACCCAAAGCGGTCCACGGCTATTTGGATAAGGTAAAACGAAGAATGCCATCCACACACGCCCCATGTGCCATATAGGAAACTGACCGGCGCACATTACAGCAAAAATTGTCATCGCTTCTGCAGCACGGTTTACACCTGTTCTCCACCCTTGGCGGAAAAGCAACAAAATTGCAGAAATTAACGTTCCGGCGTGACCAATACCTACCCACCATACAAAGTTGGTTATATCCCAACCCCATCCAATGGTTTTAGTTAAATTCCACTGGCCAATACCATAAGTAACCTCCCTGTAAATACTGTACACACCAAATAACAATAAAGCCACACTGATGTAGAACCCAATATACCAAAGCCGTGTTGGCTTCATTTCAATGGGACGTATTATGTCTTCGGTTACCTGATGGTAATCTTTATTACCGTCAACCAAAGGTTCCCTTATTTGCGATTCGTACTTTAATAATGACATATATATTTAGCTTTTGGCCTTAAATTTATTTTGAACCACGCAATGCATTTCAATAGACAGTGCTTACTAATCTTTAAACTAAAACTTTTTTGCCGTTGTTAGCCAACAGATTTGGGCTATAGTATATTAGGCGTGTGCTTTCTCTTCTTTCTTCACTTCTTCTTTATGTTCGCCGCCTTCCTCTTCTTTTTCGTTGGTTACGTGCCTGTCTGAATTTTTAATTTTTGCCAGATAACTTACGTTCGGTAAAACGTGGAGTTGTTCCAGTACATAGAAGTTTCTATTATCATCCAGTCTTGCTTTTGATACCTCACTTTCGGGATCGTTCACGTTACCAAATGTAATACTGCCACCCGGACAAGCCTGTGCACATGCCACTTTCACATTTCTTACCAATGTAGGATCTTCTGCTTTTTTAGCAATCAATTTGCTTTCCTGCAGGCGTTGTACACAGAATGAACATTTTTCAATTACACCTCTTGAACGAACTGTAACATCAGGATTCAACACCATCCTTGTTAAGTCATCATTCATTTGCATTACGCTTTCATTCATATCAACACCAATAAGCGGTAGCTGATTGTCTTTAAAGCTATCTGCTCCATTATAATCTAACCAGTTAAAACGACGAACTTTAAAAGGACAGTTATTTGCGCAATATCTTGTACCAATACAACGGTTGTAGGTCATTTGGTTAAGGCCTTCACTGCTATGATTGGTTGCAGCTACCGGGCAAACATTTTCACAAGGTGCATTATCACAGTGCTGGCACATCATTGGTTGAAACACCACATCCGGATTATTCATATCACCTGTAAAATAACGGTCAATACGCATCCAATGCATTTCATGTGCCCTTACCACTTGAATTTTCCCTACAACGGCAACATTATTTTCTGCAGTACATGCTACTACGCAGGCACTGCATCCGGTACAGGTATTTAAGTCAATACTCATACCCCATTTAATACCCGGCTTGTCATAATGTGGGTATATCGTGGCATCTTTTACGTAATCTTTTCCGCCATAAGGAAGTAATAATTCTCTTTCCTCTCTTGGTTCTCTTAAAACTGCTTTTGGATTAGCTATAAAACTTTTTAAAGAAGTTTCAAATACTATCGGCCTGCTTTCTGACGACCCGTGCACCTGTGTTTGACCAAGTGCATAAACATTCTCTGTTTTTGTTACCGTAGCTGCAGCAGAATACCTGAAACCTGTACCATCAAAACCAACCAATGGATACACATTTACACCAGCTTCATTGGCAGATCTTCCAATGTATTCAGCAGTTTTTGCTTTATCAGCACTTTGCCGGCCATAACCTACTGCAATCGCTACGACATTTGGATGAATACCCGGTATAATTAACACCGGTAATTCTATTTCCTTATTGTTAGCCTTAATTTTAATAGTTGGTTTTTCCGGTGTTACTTCATACCTGTCTCCCTGGCGTTGGTTACCCAATACATCCAGCCCCAAAACTGCTTTTGCAAATGCAGGACTAACCATTGCATAGTTATCCCAGGTTACTTTAGAGATTGGATCCGGAACTTCCTGTAACCAGGGATTGTTAGATTGGTTACCAGTACCTATTGATACTTTCTGATAGATAGCAATTTCGTATTCTCCACCTTTTACTGCACCAACCTTGGATATTGCTTCTGCCAGTGCAGTATTACTAAAAGTAGCAGCTGCCAGCGCTAATTCCGGTTCTTTATTCAATCCGCTTTGCAATGCACTATTATATGCATCTACATCATTATTAAATTTGGCCGACCAATAAGTCTTAAAAAAAGTTTCGTAATCAGCAATTGTACTGCCAGACCATTTTAATAAAGATGTTTGAAAATATCTTGTTTTAAATAAAGGATTGATTGTAGGCTGAATAAAACTTATATAGCCTGATTTTGGTTCAGCATCGCCCCAGCTTTCAAGCCAGTGAGGTGCTGGAATGCTGTATTTACAAAGTTCTGTTGTTTCATTTAGTGTAGCATTAAATGAAATAGTAACCGGAACCTTCTTTAAACCATCAGTAAATTTTTTACTATCATAATATGTGTATGCTGGGTTGGTAGCATGTACCAATAATGCACCTATTGCTCCGCTGTTCATTTCTTCCACCAACTTTACCATATCGGCATCAACACCCTGGCGATAATTGGATGTAACAGCCCAGTTAATTGTTTTACCATTTGCCCCGATGGCTTCGTTGATAGCATTTACAATTATCTGGAGATTTACATCATTGCTGCCACATAATACTACAGCAGCTCCTTTGTTTGCATTTAACAAAGTAGCAGTACTTTCAATATTTTTTGCCAGTTCAGCATCTTTGATAGCGGGCGCTGTAACAGCACCACCTACTTTTGCAAGTAAAGCTAATGCTACAGCTGCTTTCTCCGATGGCTTGTGCATATACCGGTCATCAGCATTACTGCCGGTTAGGCTTAAAGTGCTTTCAAATTGAATATGGTGGTTCATTTCAGGAGTGACTCCGGAAATTTTTCTGTTCTTAGTATATTGTTTGGTAAATTCTACCGGACTAAGCCAGGTACCCAAAAAATCTGCACTAAGGCTAACAATTACTTTTGCGTTATCCAGATGATATGATGGAAGTGCTTTTTTCCCATAACAGGCTTCGTTTGCCAGCAACATTCCACTGTAGCTCACCGCATCATACTGCACCAGTCGGCTACCGGCTGGCTGTTTTGCTAAAAATTCCGTAATAACCTGTAAGCTGGAAGGAGAAGTAATGGTTGAAGATAAAATCACAACTGGCTTACCGGCCACGCTGCTCATTTTTTCTGCAATCATTTTATCGAAGGCTTCAAAGCTTGTTACTTCTTTAAATTCTTTACCATCGTTTTGTTGTGGGTAACGTAAACGGGTTGTGTCATATAAATCCAGCACTGAGGCCTGAGACTGAGCACTGGTGCCACCTTTGGTAATGGATGAGTTTTCGTTTCCTTCAAGTTTAATTGGCCTGCCGTCTCTTTGTTTAACAATTACGGAAATTACATCGCCTTCATTTACATAAGTAGATGCATAATAATTTGAAACGCCGGCTATTAAATTGTCTGGTTTGTTTAAATAAGGAACCACTTTACGCACTGGCAAATCGCAGCTTGCGGCTAAAGTAGCCGCAGCAGTACTAAACCCCAGGTATTTCAAAAAATCCCTCCTGGGTGTTTTTGCGTCGCCTAAACCCTTATCGTTTAAATCTTCCAATGGCAGCAGTTCTTCCTGAAACTCATTGTTGGCTTTATCAAGATAAACGTCTGTTTGGTTTAATTCTCCAAAATTTTGCCAGTACTTTTTACTCATAATATTATAGTTCGAGATTGCAAATGTGCTGATATGAAAATGTGCTAATCTGCTAATTCTTTAAATGGGGTACCATTCTATTAGCCTATCAGCCCAATGGCTAATTAGCTAATTTTTAATAGTGACATTTTTGACATTCGGTTCCACCTATTTTTTCTACAGTTATGCTATCCAATTTACCATTCTGGATATCGTTGTGGAATTTTTCGTAAATGCTGTAAAATTTGTTTCCTTCGCCAGTTTCTTTATTATAGAAGTTTACTTTACTTTCTCTGTGGCAGTTGATGCACCAACCCATACTTAGATCGCTAAACTGGTATACCTCAGGCATTTCCTGGATAGGACCATGACAGGTTTGACAATTTTGTTTACCAACTTTTACGTGTTGGCTATGGTTAAAATATACATGATCGGGCAGGTTGTGGATTCTAACCCATTGAATTGGCTGACCAGGTTGATCGTATGTTTTTTTACTTGCATTCCAACCAGCATATTGATACAGTTTTTGTATTTCTGCTGTGCCGTTTACCAATGACCCGTCCTCTTTAATTATATCTTCTCCTTTATACTCTTTGATAGCTTTGTGACAGTTCATACAAACATTTACAGAGGGTACATTAGAATATTTACTGTCCTGTGCACCACTGTGGCAATAAAGGCAATTAATTTGGTTGGTACCGGCGTGCACTTTGTGAGAATAATAAATTGGTTGCTCCGGCTGGTAATTTTTCATCCGGCCTAAGCCCATAGCTGCATTAATTGTTTTGTAGCCACCAAAGAAAAACAAGCAAATTATACCAAGCATCAGGTAGGTTTTGTTCCTGTAAACAGGTACCGGATCTGCTCTTAAAATGCCATCCTTTTCATCTGCCAGTTTACGCAGACTACTATTGACCTGTAACAGAATAAAGGCAATTACTGCTAGAACTAAGGTGAGTATCCCAAAAAGCAACGAATTATCTTCTTTTACAGCACCACCGCCTACTGCTACAGGAGCTACAGGTGGAGTGTAAGCATCGGCATAATCTAGTATGGCTTTAATATCGGCCTCTGGTAAATTAAATTGGGTCATTTTAGAACCATATTTTGCCAATAACGATTTGGCGTATGGATCTGTTTCCAATAAGGTGTTGACATTATTTACCCATTTGACTGACCATTCAGGATTGGGGGCTCTTTTCCTGGCTCCCTTCATGGCAGGACCAATATAGTCTTCTAATGGCTTGTGGCAGTTTGCACAATTTGCCTTAAATAAAGCCTCGCCATCGGCCGCTAAACTTGAATTGGAAAAAGAAATTAATGCAATAAATAATAAGGTTGCAAAAATGTTGGTAATGAATTTTCTATAGTGACTCATAAGACCTAAATCGATGTCTTTAGTGGAAAAATATCCTTCAATTGCTGCAAAAGTAAGGTAGGATATTGACAATGTATCAACATTCTGAAAAAAAATTTTTCCTTATCCAGCTTGATTTTCAGCCGTTTGTTTAATCTATCCATATAGCTTTGTCATACTCCGGTAAACAAAAATGTTCGTCTTTTCTTTTTGATATTTGTTAATCGTTTAACAAAATTTTACTTCATTTTTGCCTCATGTTGCAAAAGCTAAAAGATCGGTGGAAGGTTAATAACCTTAATCTTGTTTTAATCATTAGCACTTTTGCTATTGGCGGCAGCCTTTGTGGAAAAGCAGGTGCAAGACTGTTGGAACTCGGTGGGGTTGAGAAAAATTTTAGCTATTGGTTTATTTATATCCTGCTAATAACATTGCTTTGGCCGTTATTTGTTATCACGGTCAGCATCCCATTAGGCCAATTTTCATTTTTTAAAAATTACCTGCTACATATTTGGCAAAGAATTAGTGGAAAACAAAAAAAAGTAATTAAAATAGCCATTTTTGCCAGCGGTGCAGGTAGCAATGCTCAAAAAATTATTGAGCATTTTAAAAAAAAATCTTTCGTTAAAATAAGCCTGGTTGTGTGTAACAAGAAGGTTGCCGGCGTGCTGGATATTGCTGCCAAAGAAAATATTCCGAGCCTGATAATTGAAAGGAATAGATTTTTCGACGAAGATAATTACCTTGCTTTTTTAAAAGAATTGGGGATTGACTTTATTGTGTTGGCCGGATTTTTATGGAAAATGCCCACTGCAATTATCAACAGCTATCCAAATAAAATCGTAAACATTCACCCGGCACTGTTGCCAAAATACGGCGGAAAAGGTATGTATGGCCAACGTGTGCATGATGCGGTTATTCAGGCAAAAGATGCGGTTTCGGGTATTTCAATACATTATGTAGATGAATTGTACGACCATGGGAATATTATCTTTCAAGCTACCTGCCCTGTTGAAGAAACAGATACCGCAGAGAGTCTTGCCCAAAAAATACATCAACTAGAACACCTGCACTACCCAGCGGTAATTAAAACTGTACTGGAAAAACTGAAATAGAAGTTAAAATATTTACCGGACCCTGTGTAATACAGATTGTTACCTAATATTGCCATCACTAACGCTCATTTATTGTTACATCTCTATAAAATATTTATTATTGCATTGGTTGCTTCATTGTTTGGTTCAACGGCATACGGGCAGATGACAGTTAGTGGAACTGTCTATGATCTCACTAAAACCATTCCGGTTAAAGAGGTGTACGTAAAAGCAACCAATGGAAATACTGCTGTTTCAGATTCCAATGGTCGTTATCGTATTTTTACTGCCAAAAACGACTCGCTAACTTTTTCTTACCTGGGTAAGCCAACTGCAAAATTTTCGGTTAATCAAATTGCAGATGTTGCCAACTTTGATATTTCGCTACACATAAGGGTTTCAGAGAAATTTAAAACACTTAAGGAAGTTAGAGTATACGCCAAAAACTTTCAGCAAGATTCAATAGCCAACAGGGAACAATATGCTAAACTGTTTAATTACCAAAAGCCAGGCATAAGACCAACAACCGATTCATACACAGGAGCTGCAGGGCTAGATTTGGGTGAATTGATCAATATTTTCAGGTTTAAAAGAAACAAACAAATGAGAAGAATGCAGGAACGCCTGCAGGAACAGGAGCAGGAAAACTACATTAACTACCGCTTTAATAAAACTACTGTAAAAAGAATAACAAGACTGAACGGTAAAGATCTGGAGCTATTTATGAAACAATACCGGCCGGATTTTGAATTTACTGAAAGCAGCAGCCTTGTAGGCTTCTACCAGTATATCCTAAACGCCAGTTATCAATTTAAAAGAGAGCGGCTGATGCATGAAAAAACAACAGATAGCCTGCTTTTGAAATAAATTGAAAGATGAAAAAAACTTTTGTCGAAATAATTTATAAGGTCATCTTTTATTTCAGATGATAACATTATCCAATTTCGAGCCCGGAATAATCCTTTGCAAATCCTATTATATTATTGTAGGCAGCAAAATCTTCTTTAGCATGTGTGGTGGTTAAAACAAAGCAGCGCATGCCCGCATTGTAAGCCGACTCTACCCCCTTTGGCGCATCTTCAAAAACAATACAGTCTTTGGCTTCAACCCCTAATAGTTCTGCACATTTCAAAAATGTTTCGGGGTGTGGTTTGCTGATTAAAACATCATCGGCACTTACCACCACCGGAAAGTATTTATACAGTTTAAGATTGGTTAGCACAAAATCAATATTAAACGGAATAGCCGCCGAACCAATCGCCATCTTTATGCCGGCAGTTTTGGATTGATCGAGGAGTTGTTGCAGGCCTTCCATCATTTTAAGTTTGGGAAGATACGCTTGCTGGTAACGCCGTTCCTTTTCTACCGACAATTCCTTAATACGCTCCTGGCTAAAATGATTATCGCCAAAAATGCGGATTAATAATTCATCATTTTTACCGTACATCTGCACCTTTACTTCTTCCCAGGTAAGGCCGGCGCCAAGGTCGTTGTTCAATATATCAAACCAGGCTTCGGCATGGTAATACATATCATCAATTACAGTTCCATTTAAATCAAATAAAAATGCTGTAGCTTTTATTTTCATCTCTGCCTATTTCTAAAATGTAACGCACACTTTGTTTTAATACCGTTATCTGTAATTAACTAACTGCATAAACTTCTTCCTTATCACGGGTACATTACATTAATGTTTGGGAAGATAGCTACCAGCTTTATTCATATACAACGCCCACCTGCAGTAAAATATTTTCCATTATTTTACTGATCAGTAAGGTTAACTGATGCGGCATTTTTTCGCTTTCCAATAATCCTTTATCAAGGCAACTCATTACTTCCTGTATCTCATAATCAAAGCCATTACTTTTATGCGGCATTGAAAACTTTTGAACTTTTTCATCTGTAAAATAAACCTCTAATTCTGTTGCCTTAAACCAGGGGTTTTTAATTTTAATGCTGCCCTTTGTACCAATAATTTCTGCCTCGATGGCGGTATTAAATTGAATGCTTGATAACAGGTGAGCCGATTGTCCATCCGGATATTGTAAAACAATATTGATGTATTCATCCACCTCCGTAATCGATAATTTTGAGACCGCTTTTACAAATGCTGGCTCACCCAAAAGCCATGTTGCCAAAAACAGCGGATAAATTCCAACATCCATCATAGAGCCGCCGCCCAGCGATTTATTGTACAGCCTGCCTTCCAAATCTACCGGTGCCCTAAATCCAAAATCAGCTGATACATATTGCAGTTTGCCAATAACATCCTCATCTATTAATTGCTTTATTTTTTCAATAAATGGCATGGAGGCTGTCCACATTCCTTCCATCAAAAATACCTTGTTTTCTTTTGCTGCATCAATCATTGCAGCCGTTTGCCTGTAGGTAAGTGACATGGGCTTTTCGCACAATACATGTTTTCCCTTTTTAATACAAGCCATGGTTTGCTCATAATGAAAAGCATGCGGCGTAGCAATGTAAATGATGTCAACATTTTCATCCTGCATGAGGTCATCATAATTATCATAAAACCTGGGAGCCTTAAATTTTTTTGCATATGCTTTTGCGGTTTTACTATCCCGAGAGGCAACTGCATATACGGATGCGCCTTCCACAAAGCTTAATGCGGTACAAAATTTTTCTGCAATTCTGCCAGCACCTAATATACCCCAACGATAATTTTTTTTCATGATGCACTTTACATTTTAACCCTGATCCACGGGGCGTTAATAAGTCTCATTTTATTCGATTTTTTCTTAGAAAAAAGGTACGTACTAAAGATTAAACCAGCTATGTTATTGCAGTATCCACGGTGCTTCTGTCTTTTTCAACGATTCAATTATATTAATATATTTCCATCTATTTCAGCCGCATAAAAAACATACAACTTACTTTAGCGTAAGCATAACCACAGCAAAGGGAGGCAATTTTACCTGTAATACATTACCCGAAAATTTTGCATCATTAAATACTACGGGCTGTATTTTATTGGGCTCATCAAATGAATTATAATCCTGTAATTTTTTTGAAGTAATTATTTTTCCTGACACCGCTGTATATTTTGATCCATTGATGTGGATGCTGATATCCTGCGATTTAGAAGCATCAATATTA